>CAYMZB010000033.1:0-28039 GCA_964394845.1 uncultured Gammaproteobacteria bacterium
TAATCACTTCGTTTTACAATTAAGAAGTAATTTTATACCAGTCGTTGCCCCGATTCAATCGGGGCTTACGAATGGTTATACCCGTAGCAAATTCATTTGCAAGTGGTATAGATTGGAAAGATTATGAACTTCCTGCTTGATATTTTATTTCCCAAAAGATGCGTGGGTTGCAGGAGGGTTAATACCTATTTTTGCAAAGATTGTATTTTAAATATCTTACAGACAGATTTATTCTGTCCTCACTGTGAAAACAAATCAATTGGTGGTTTGACTCATCCGCACTGTGAAAGAACATTTGGTTTGGATGGATTGTGGAGTTTAGGTATTTATAAAAACTCTTTAAGAGAGGCAATTAAGCAGTTAAAATATGGTAAAGTTAAGAAACTGGCTCCGGTTTTGGTTGATATTTTAGTAGAGTATTGGGTTAAATATCAGCCATTTATTTTAGATCAAATTAAACAGGACAACAAAAAAGGATGGGTTGTAATTTCTGTGCCTTTATACTGGTGGAGAGATAATAGCAGAGGATTTAACCAGTCATCTCTTTTAGGACAGATTTTATCCAAAAATCTAGGTTTAGATTATTGTAATGGGTTAAAACGTATCCGCTATACAAAGCCTCAAGTCAAACTTAGACGTCAAGAGCGTTATCAAAATATTAAAGGTGTTTTTACCCTAGACTCTAGATTCTCGATTCTAGACTCTAATGTATTGCTTATTGATGATGTATGGACTACAGGTTCAACTTTAAAAGAATGCTGTTATGTTCTAAAAAGAGCTGGCGCCCGGAAAGTTTGGGCTATAACTTTAGCGCGCTAGCATGATACTATGAGAGGGTGGATTATTCAGTATGCGACGATTTATCCAAACTACAAGGACTTAAGTGTCTATCAACCCCTCCGAAGCAGCTTTATTTTAAAGGCAGCTGGAACCCTGAGATTTTTGAAAATTGTGTTGCAGTAGTTGGCTCAAGAAGAATGACAGATTACGGACAACGTGTGGTTGAAAGTATGATTCCACAGCTTATTGCCCAAAACATCACCATAGTGTCTGGTTTTATGTATGGAGTTGATCAATACGCTCATCAAGTTTGTATTCAGGGCGGAGGTAAGACTATTGCTGTTTTGGGTTGGGGAATAGACCAAAAGCTTACCGGAGTTGATTTAAAGTTAGCCAAAGAAATTATAGATTCAGGCGGAATTTTGCTTTCTGAATGGGAGACGCAAAAGCCGGCTCATTGGACTTTTCCCTCAAGAAACAGGATTGTAGCAGCGCTTAGTAAGGCAGTTTACGTTGTTGAAGCAGCAGAGAAAAGCGGCTCGCTAATTACAGCCAAAATAGCCCTAAAACTTAAAAGAACACTCTGGGCAGTACCTGGTCCAATTACCTCCCGTACCTCAATAGGCACAAATAAGTTAATTGCACAGGGTAAAGCAAAGATGTGGCTTGGAGAAAATCTAACTCAATATCCCAATGCGAGAGATGCCGGTCCTATCATGCAAATTTTATATAATGAAGCTTTAACTGTTGATGAGGTGGCTGGAAAACTTAATTTATCTGTTTCTCAAATTGGAGCACAATTATCAATGTTACTCATATCAGGTCAAGTTTTAGAAAAGGGCGGGAAATATTACGTAAGCTATGCTAGTTAAGATCCGTTCAATTGCTAATATTGGCTTGGAAACTATACCGGTAGATGTAGAGGTTGATGTGGCTTCAAGTGGTTTTCCGGGATTTACGATTGTTGGTTTGGCTTCCAAGGCAGTTGAGGAGGCCAGGGAAAGAGTAAAAACTGCCATTGTTAACTCTAAGCTTACTTTTCCACCCAAAAAAATTACTGTCAACCTTGCTCCGGCTGATCTGCCCAAAGATGGCGCCGCCTATGACTTACCTATTGCTTTGGGAGTTTTACTTGCCGGCGGAGAATTAAATTTACCTCAAGAGCTTGATTTAACAAAATCATTTTTTTATGGTGAACTTTCTTTGGATGGCACTCTCCGGCCAACCAAAGGGATTTTACTATTGGGATTGTTTGCCCAAAAACTGACCTCATCTGCTATTTTTGTGCCGCAACCAAATGCAAGAGAGGCCAGTGTGGTGACCGGTGTCAAAGTAATGGCGCTAAACTCCTTATCCCAATTGGTTAAATATTTGACAGGACTGGAAAAAATTGATCCTGTAAAATCTCACGAGAAGAAAAAAACTTTTGATTCTACAACCTTTGAGTTTGACTTGAGTGAAATAGCAGGTCAGGAGCAAGCGAAAAGAGCATTAATTATTGCTGCCTCTGGTGGCCATAATCTATTAATGTGGGGTCCTCCTGGAACAGGCAAAACAATGTTATCGCGCGCTTTATCAGGAATCTTACCGCCTCTAAGCGTAAACGAGGCATTGGAGGTAACCCGGATATATTCTGTCTCAGGCTTACTACAACCAGGACAATCTCTTATTTTCCAAAGACCATTTAGGTCCCCGCATCATGGTATCTCAAATGCAGGTATGGTTGGGGGAGGAAGCAATCCTCTGCCTGGTGAGGTGAGCTTAGCTCATTTAGGAGTATTATTTTTGGATGAGATGCCAGAATTCCCCAGATCCATCATCGAAAGCTTAAGACAGCCTATGGAAGATGGAGTAGTAGAAATTGTTAGAGTGGCCGGACATGTTAAATATCCTGCTAGCTTTACTTTAGTGGCTGCAATCAACCCCTGTCCTTGTGGTTATCTGGGACATCCAAAAAGAGAGTGTAAATGCAGCGACAAACAGATTACCAAATATAAACACCGCCTATCTGGTCCGATTCTGGATAGGATTGATCTTTTTGTTTCAGTTAGTGTTATAGATTCTGAAAAGCTGTCAATAACTTCCCAAAGTCAGGAGAACAGAATGTCTTCGAAGATCGCAAAAGAACAGGTAATAAATGCACGCAAAGTTCAAAAACACAGATTTAAAAAAGAAACCCGTGGTATTTATACCAACTCACAAATGCGCAACAGTGATGTTAAAAAATATGCTGACTTGCAAAAAGAATCAGAGAATCTTCTCAAGTTAGCTACGGATAAGTTTGATTTTTCCGCACGCAGCTATTTTCGTCTGGTTAAGGTAGCCAGAACAATTGCTGATCTTGCGTCCTCTGAAACAATTTTGCCCATTCATATGGCTGAAGCCTTACAATACAAACAGATCATATGAAATTTAATAATCGCAAAGTCGGACTTTTAGCTGAAAATTTAGCTGCTGCTGCCTTACAAAAGAAAGGTTATCAGGTTTTAGAAAGAAACTTTTCTAATCGTTTTGGTGAAATCGATATTATTGCAAAAGATAAGGAAAAATTGGTATTTGTAGAAGTAAAAGCCAAAAAGGGAACAGATTTTGGACAGCCTGAAGAAATGGTTAACTCTTATAAGTTAAAAAAGGTGCAAAATATGGCCACAATCTATATGAAAGGTACTAGTCTCCCTTGTAGAATTGATGTGGTAGCAGTTATTCTTTCTTCAGAGAATCAACTTATTAGTCTTACTCATTATGAAAATGTTTATTTCACGAAGTGAAACTCCTCTGGTATAATTTTAATTATGGAAACTGCCTGGTATGCAAAAACCCACGCTGATATTTTTGATGCGCTCAGTTCTGGCAATAATGGTTTAACAGAGGAAGAAGCAAAAAAACGCCTTGAAAAACATGGTCTTAATAAACTCCCGGAGGCTAAGCTGGATAGCCTGGCAATAATATTTCTTCGTCAATTCCTAAGTCCTTTGATCTATGTCCTATTTTTTGCAAGTTTCATTGTTTTAGTAATGGGAGAGATTGCTGATGGATTAATCATCCTTTTTGTGCTAATTTTTAATGCAGTTGTTGGTACAGTTCAGGAAGGTAAGGCGCAAAACACCCTCCTGGCCTTAAAAAAATTTGTAGAGACAAATGCTAAGGTTCTCCGCGATAATACAGAAACTATTATTCCTGATTATGAAATTGTTCCGGGAGATGTAATCATTTTGCAGGAAGGGGATAAGATTCCGGCTGATGCAAGAATTATTTTATCTAATAACTTAGTAGTTGATGAAGCTGCTTTAACTGGAGAATCCTTGCCGGTCCATAAAAATGTAGAGATAATAACAGTCCATAATCTACAGACCTCAGATCAGAAAAATATGGTTTTTAAAGGTACCCATATTGTGGCTGGTAATGGAAAAGCAATTATTATTGCAACAGGGATAAATACTGTTTTAGGCAAAATCTCAAAAGAAATTGCTGTCATTGATACAGAAATTCCGCTTAAAACTAATATACGCTATCTTACAAGGTTAATCATTTTTGCTGTTTTTGCTATTTGTGCTTCTATATTTACTTTAGGAGTTATTTTAGGTCATCCGATTAAGGACATGTTTGCAACAGTAGTCTCTTTGTCAGTATCTATTATTCCAGAGGGGTTACCTATTGTAATGACATTGGTATTGGCTACAGGTGTTTGGAGAATGAGCAAACGCAATGCTTTAGTTAAAAAGCTGCAAGCAGTTGAAGCATTGGGTCAAGCTAGGGTGATTGCGGTGGATAAGACAGGAACTCTTACTAAAAACGAAATACTACTGCAGGAGGTATATATAGACGGCAAAACCTTTAGTGTAGGTGGAGAAGGGTATAAACCTGAAGGAGAAATAAGTTTAAATAACATCAAAATTGACCCGCTAAATCATCCGGAACTAATTCTTGCAGGAAAGCTGGCTGTGTTTGTTACTAACAGCGGTATTGTTTTAGATAAAGAATCTAGACTGTGGCGGGCAACCGGTGATCCAACAGAATCAGCTTTGTCAGTTTTTGCCCAAAAAATAGGATTTCATAAGCAAGTTTTAGAGAAAGAATCTCCCAGAGTTTTTGAGATACCGTTTGATTATAGAAATAAATATCACCTAGTCTCAAATAAAGCTGATGGGAAAATAAATGCAACTGTGCTGGGAGCTCCTGAGGAAGTTCTGAAAATCTCTTCCCAAATATGGCATAAAGGTAAAAGCCAACCATTGTCCTTGGAAAAGAGAAAAGAACTTGAGGCTATGCTGGTAAAGATGTCTGCAGAGGGACTTCGTGTGTTAGCTCTTGCCTTAAGAAATAATGTAAAGGAGGAATTTAAAGCTAATGAACTCACTTTTGTAGGTTTGTTTGGTCTAAAAGATACACTCCGTCCGGAAGTCCACGGCGCTATGGCCAAAGCCACTTCAGCAGGAATTAGAGTGGTAATGATTACCGGAGACCATAAAATAACAGCTCAAGCTATAGCCAAAGAAGCAGGGATTTATCATGAGGGAGACACTATTCTTACAGGAGAAGATATTGATTTACTTCCGGACAACGAATTTGCAGATATACTTGATAAGGTATCTGTTTTTGCCAGAGTTACCCCGGAACACAAACTAAAAATTGTCAGAGCTTACAAAAAAAGAGGTGAAATAATTGCCATGACAGGTGACGGAGTTAATGATGCCCCTTCTCTGGTGGCAGCAGATTTAGGTGTTGCTATGGGTAGAATAGGCACTGAAGTAGCTAAAGAAGCCTCAGATATAGTTTTGCTTGATGATAACTTTGCCAGTATTATTGCTGCTATCGAAGAAGGGAGAAGCATCTATAAAACCATAAAAAAGGTTATTTTATATCTATTCTCAACAGGCTTTGGTGAAGTATTTACCATTACCGGTGCATTATTACTGGGTTTTCCTTTACCAATATTGGCATCTCAAATTGTTTGGTTAAATTTTGTAACTGATGGTTTCCTGGATGTATCCCTGGCTATGGAACCAAAAGAAGAGGGTTTGCTAAAAGGAACCTTTGAGCATCCTAAGAAGTATCTAATTGATGGATTAACTATTCAAAGAATGTTTTTAATGGCTATGCCTATGATGATTGGAACCTTATTTCTTTTTCAAAAATATTATCAAATTGATATGACTAAAGCTTGGACAATTTCAATGACAACTCTGGCAGTTTTTCAGTGGTTTAATGCCTGGAATTGTAGGCATGAGAGTAAATCAATTTTTCAGCTTAACCCATTCTCCAATAAGTTTTTAATAGGCTCAACCCTGATTGTTATTGTTCTTCAATTGGTTGCCATCTACAACCCTTTAATGCAAAAACTGCTTAGAACTGCACCCCTGGATTTAAATGACTGGTTACTCATTATTCCTGTTGCTGCATCAATTATAGTACTTGAGGAAATTAGAAAGTTCATTTTTAGACATACACAACGTGAATTTATCCCGCAACTGGTAGTCAATTCACGCTAAATTGATAAAACAACGTGAATATGTTATAATACTTTCATGTCTACTTCATTTTCCTTTCAAACTAGAATAAAAACGCTAAAAGCAGAATACGACCTTTTAAAACCGGGCAAAGATTCATTACTTAAAATTATAAATGAAGCTGAGATGTCTGAGATTGTTTATAACTCAAATGCCATAGAGAATTCTACCTTAACTCTTAAGGAAACTGAAAAAATCTTGCTTGAGATGGAAGTATCGCGAAATGTCAGTCTTAAGGAAGTATTTGAAGCTAAGAATTTGGCTAAAGTAATGGAATATATTTCCATTAAATCCCAAGAGGAATTATCTTTAGAAACTATATTGTTTTTGCACCAAATGCTTATTGGAAATATTGATGACAGTATAGCTGGAAGATTCCGTAAGAAAGGTGAATATGTGCGGGTAGGTACTCATATTGCACCTGCTCCGGAGCAGGTTGAACTAATGCTGGAAAAGGCGTTTATTGAATATTCGAGTGATTACATGAGTTATTTTATAGATAAAATCTCTAAATTCCATCTGGATTTTGAAACAATCCATCCTTTTAATGATGGTAATGGGAGAATTGGCAGGGTATTAATAAATTACCAACTATACAAACTGGGACTGCCCGGAATAATTATCCGTGATAAAGGAAAGCAAGTTTACTATCATTCTTTCAAAGAATACAGGGATGATAAAAAAACTAAAACAATAGGGAAAATAGTTGCGCTTGCTCTTATGGAATCTTTACATAAAAGAATATCTTATCTTAAAGGAAGCAAAATTATTGAGGCAACTGAATATGCAGTAAAGATGAATAAACCAACCCCTGTTGTTTTGAATGCAGCCAAACGCCAAACAATCCCGGCCTTCAGAGAAAAAGCAGTTTGGAAAATTGGAATTAAATAAGTATTGGCTAAAATCAACAAAATCTGTTATACTATCGCTACTTAAATTTTATGTTAAATCCTTGTGTTCAGTGCGGAAAAGAAAGAATTGATAGTAAAACCTGGAAGGAAAAATCCGGGTCTTCTGTTGTCACTTATACTTTGACTGTTTGTCCGGATGCCCGGTGTCAAAAAATAGTTGATAAAGTAATTGCTGATCGTAAAGAAAAAAGCGCTGGTCTTGTAAAAAAGAAGCTTGAGGCAAAAATAGCAAGAGAAAAACTCCAAGCAGCTGTTTAATATGGGTATGGTTATACCTTTAGGCAGTCTTAATAAACTCTCCAGCAGCCTGAAAAAGAGCAATAAAAGCATTGTTTTAGCAGGAGGTTGTTTTGACATCTTACATGCTGGTCATGTTATTTTCCTGGAAAAGGCAAAAAAAAGCGGTGATGTGCTGATTGTTCTCTTGGAAAGCGATGAAAAAGTAAAAAAACTAAAAGGCCTTAATCGTCCTGTCCATACTCAAAAAGATAGGGCTAAAGTATTAACTTCACTTAGCTCTGTAGACTTTGTAGTTTGTCTTCCCTTTTTGGAAACTGAATCTAGGTATAATCAGTTAATAGCAAAAATAAAGCCGGATATTATTGCAGTCACTAAAGGGTATGAGGACAGTAGCTACCATAAGAAAGCAGCAGATTTAATTGGAGCAAAATTAAGCTATGTAACCAAAATTTTTGGTGATCATTCAACAAGCAGGATTTTAAATAGAGGTAGACTTTTTATTAAAAATCATATAAATTAGATTTTAATCAGATATGTCACGTAATGTAGTTATTGCATCAATTCTTGTTTTAGCCTTAATACTTGTAGGCTGGCTCTTAATGCGTCCAAAAAAGCCTGTGGTAGAAGTTATTCCTACACCAGTTTCAACTGTAATTGAATCTGCTGCGCCTTCAGCGCCTGAAGGTGCAGTGATGAAAGAAGCAGTTGTTGTTAAGATTACCTCAAGCGGCTTTGTTTCCAAGACTATTACTGTGGGTGTTGGAGATAGTATATCTTGGGAAAATACTGATACAGCAGCTCACATAGTCAGTTCAGATAATCATCCAACCCATCTTTTATACACACCCTTAAATCTAGGAGTTATAAAACCAGGAGAGACAAAATCACTAATTCCTTCAAAAGCCGGGACATTTACTTATCATGATCATCTCAACCCTTCACTGATTGGTTCTATTACTGTAGAATAAAACTAGAAGTCCTCTATGAGAATTAAATTATTATTACTATCGCTCTTTTTTATTGGTTTTTTTATCTACTTTTCCTATATAGTTGCCAAGGAGAAATGGGTACAAACGGATTTTGATACAACAGTAAAACTGCAGGATCATATTCCAAGAAAATTTGACAAACAATTTTCTTATCTTAGTTTACTGGGAAGCGCGGAAATTACAGTTGGTTTTTGTATGATAATGGCTGTTCTTTATCTGGTAAGACTTAAGGTTTTGCCAGTGCTAGGATGGTCAATGATAATTCCAGCTTCAGTAGGAGAAGTATTTGGGAAATTAGTACTTTTTCACCCTGGACCACCTGTTTTTCTACATAGAAGTGTTTTACCAACTATTTTGCCAAGTTTTTATGTTCATACTGATTTTTCCTATCCTTCAGGACATGTAACTAGAACTTTATTCATTATTACTATTTTACTAAGCATGGTGATCTTCCAATCAAAAAATCATCTTTTTAAAATTATTAGTATTGGTTTTCTAATTAGTTTGGCTTTTATGATTGGACTTACCAGAGTTTATTTAGGTGAACATTGGTTATCAGATGTAATTGGGGGAGGAGCGTTAGGGATAGGATTTGGGCTTTTTGCCTCAACATTGATTTTAAGAGTGAAAAAGGTTTAATATAAAGCAACAGATGCCCGGGGGAGGTGATCTTTTATGAATAGAAACGTTTCAATTATTGTAGTAATCCTGGTACTGGTAGTAATTGCAGGATATTTGGTATGGATTAGAAGTAGATACCAATCTCCTGTTAGTACAATTCAAGAAGAACAGGTTATAGTTACAGCAAGCCCTGTCCCTACAGCCTCTAGTTCTGCTACCCCGGGAGCAAAAAAAGAAGCAACAGGATCAACGAAGACAAAAAGTGCAACCAGTCCTGCAATGGTAAGATAGAGTTTGTATGCTAGATTCTCAAGTTGAAAAATTAATAATCATTGGCTCCGGGCCTGCCGGCTTAACAGCTGCTATTTATGCCTCAAGAGGCGGCTTAAATCCGGTGGTAGTCGGAGGCAGGGAAGCAGGGGGTCAATTAATGCTGACCACAGATGTAGATGATTATCCTGGTTTTGAGGAGGGAGTACAAGGGCCGGAGCTGATGGGTAAAATGAGAAAGCAGGCAGAACGGTTTGGAACAAGATTTGTTAATGAAGATGTTGTCTCAGTTAATCTAAAGACGCATCCTTTTGAGATTAAAACTGAAACCTTAAACCTGTTCACTGAAGCCTTGATTATAGCCACAGGAGCTTCTGCTATGTGGTTAGGACTACCATCTGAACAAAAATTAATAGGCAAAGGCGTATCTTCTTGTGCAGTTTGTGATGGCTTTTTCTTTAAGGATAAGAATGTTGTTGTAGTTGGAGGTGGGGATACTGCTATGAGAGAAGCAGCCTATCTTTCCAAACTTTGTAAAAAGGTAATAGTGGTACATAGGAGGGATACTCTGAGAGCCCAAGTAGCATTACAGCAGTTGGTAAAATCCAAACAAAATGTAGAATTTATTTGGAATACCGGAGTAGAAGAGATACTAGGACAAGATAAAGTGACAGGAGTGAAATTAAAAAATACCCAAAATGGAGAGATTAACCAGTTAGAGATAGATGGAGTATTTATAGCAATCGGTCATAAGCCCAATACTGACTTTTTAAAAGGACAATTAGAACTGAATAAAAAAGGATATGTGGTAGCGAAAGAAGAAACGAAAACTTCAGTGGCAGGAGTATTTGCAGCAGGTGATGTAGCAGATTATCATTACCGTCAGGCAGTCACAGCAGCTGGAGCAGGCTGTAAAGCTGCCTTTGATGCTGAAGAGTATCTGGAAAACGCAGAAACTCCTAATTAGGGGGGCTGGCGGATCGGAATGACAGAAAGTGCGCAACTTGAGTTAAGGTAGAGTAGGGATGCCTACTTTGATAAAATCCGAATCCAAAGAGATTACTGAGTCTATAGAAAATTTCTTTACTAAAGCTATGGTTGTAGCATCAGTTAACGATAGTTTATGCTCTTGGAATTTCTGAACCAATTCAAACGCATGGACTTGAATCTCTTCATCAACCCATAGCTGAATTACTGAACTGGTTGTAATGGTTTTCTTAATTAAATCAATAAACTTTGGAACTAATTTGGGTTTATTATAAATAAGAAAAGTAACTGTTTCATCAATAATGTCATTTGAAGTAACAATAGTTCTGTTTTCTTTAAGGAGAGTTTTTATTATATTTTTTATCCGTATGTGATCAGGTTCATCCGATAGATAATACGCTAGCCAAGCCGAGGTATCAATAAAAAATTGAGACATTTAATCTTTTAGATATATTTCGTCAACTCTTTTAGAAAGACCAGGACTGCCTCCTTTAGCAAAACCAGCCATTTTTAAAAGAGAATTATTTTTTAGGCTCTTTTTTCTATTAGACTCAAGAATTTTTTCATATTCCTTGGCCATACGGGAGATTACATCTCTGATAATTCGAGAACGGGAGAAGCTGGTGAGCTTAGCCAGCTCGTCCAAGACATTAACAGATTCCGGCTCTAAGTATATTTGGTAACGTTGCATAATAATATATACACCATAATATATATGGTGTATAATGTCAAGTATATTGAAATTAGTGGGCAGGGAAAACCCTGCATAGCGGTTTGTTCAGTCGCTACCCACAAGAATTAAAAGTTTCAGAGACCGCCAATTGCTACAAAGAAAGTTTAGTGGTAAAATATTAGAAGTTGTGATTAAATTAATCAATTTGTTAATAAAACTTCTTCCTGCAAAGCCTGCTTTTGCCCATTGTGATATTCCTTGCGGTATTTATGATCCTCATGCTGCACAACTTGCCTCCCAAACCGTACTAAAGATGGTGCAAAAGATAAATGAATTGCCTACAGATAACTCTTCAATTAACGATAGAAATAATTTTGTCAGGATGGTCAAAGTCAAAGAAGAGCATGCCGAAGCTTGCAAAAGAGAAGTTTTGATATTATGGACGGATTATTTTAAGCCAGAACACTTGGAAAAGTTCCCGAATTTACATGGACTGGTTTGGAAAACCGCTAAGCTTTGTTCCAAAAATAAACAAAATGTTGATGAAGAAACAGCCAGGGAATTAATTGAAGCAGTAGATAAGATTGCAGAGATATTTAAACAAACGAAGAAATAGCCTTATGCAAATTTTCCCTTTTTCCAGATTTACAGTTTACGGCAACAGTATGACCCCTGCTTTAAGTCCAGGTCAGGATGTAGTAAGTTTTAATTGGGCTTATTTAGGCAAAAAACCAAAGGTGGGAGATATTGTGATTATAAATGTAAATGGAAAAAAAATGGTTAAGCGAGTTCAAAAAATTGTCGATCGTAAAGTTTTTGTAAAAGGGGATAATAAGTTAGGGAGTACTGATTCAGGAGACTTTGGGCCAATTAATATTGGTGAGGTAATAGGTAAAGTAGTATATCAGTCTAATACCCATCAAATCTATCGGTTCTAATGCTGGTTTCATCTACCTCAAGATCCAAAAGAATTTTTTCAAAACCATCAACCAGGCCAGGAGGCCCGGCCAGGTAATAGACAGGTAGTTTGTAGTTAGCAGATGGCAGTTGGGTAAGTTGGCCATCACGACTGGTTACAATATAAATAATCTTCAAGTTAGGTAACTTTTTCTCCCAAAGATTTAACTCTTCCTTAAAAAGAAAATTATCATTTGAGTTTGAATAGATTAGGGTTATTAGTGTAGATAATTTTCTATCTACTGCATATTTGATCATACTTCTAAACGGGGTAATACCTATTCCTCCTGCTATAAAATAAGCTGGAGTGGATTCATCTAAAGTAAAAGTGCCAACTGGGTAAGAGGTATTAATGGTATCTCCTTTTTTTAATTTTTCCAGCCTTCTTTTAAACCGGCTAACCCCTTTTTTAATAGTGACCATTAAAAAGTTTTCGCTGGGAGATGAGGAAATAGTAAAAGCTCTGGTATTGCCATTTTTATCCTTCACCGGTAATTTAACATCCAGATATTGCCCGGCATAGAAGTAAAAACCAGCTGACTTTTCTAAAATCAAGCTGAAAGTATTGCCTGATTCTAGCTTTTTGTTGATTACTTTGAGTAACATAGTAGGAGGATTATATACTTTGTGAGATAATTAGACTATGGAAGTTGCTACAGAACAAAAAATAATTCAACCCACAGACCAACATGACGTTGATCTAAATAAAGCAGTGGGCGGGATTCAGCCTGATGCGCAAAAACCTATCCCCCTTACAGAAGAATTAAGACAAATAGGGGTAGATGTAACTCATATTGCAGGCAGTGCTTTTAAAGAGGTGATGAGTGGCGTAGGGGGATCGACCAGAGATAGGGTGGCTAGTAACAATCCGATTAGTTTGGTATGGGAGAGGGCAAGAAGAATGAAAGAGAAATTAATCCAGGAAAAGGCAGCATAATTTATGGAAGTAACACAAAGTAGCGGGCCGGATTTTGTCAGTTTAATAATGGCAATAGTTGCAGTTTTGGCTGTAATGCTAGTATTTGTGGGAGTATTCTTTTTTTTAAAAAAGTATTTTGTAGGTTGGATTAAGTATCGTGATAGAGAAAAGGCCTCTTTACAATATGTTTTAATTCAAATAAAAGTCCCCAGAGGAAATGAGATTAAAATTGATGCAATAGAGCAATTATTTGCCACTTTTACTTCACTTAGGAAATCAGGAGGTATGTTATCTAGTTTTAAACCCCAGCCTCATTTATCCTTTGAAATAGTAGCAGTTCACGAATCTATCAAGTTCTTTGTTTCATGTCATAAGTCCCATCAGGATTTGTTGGAAAAACAAATTCACGGAGCCTATCCTGATGCAGATATTAAAGAAGTGCCTGAATATAATATCTTTAATGAAACTTCACAGACTGCTTATGCAGAGCTCAAATTGAAAAATGCTGACTATTTTCCAATAAAAACTTTTCGTGATCTACCAACAGATCCTTTATCTTCTTTAACCTCAGCTTTAGCTAAAATGCAGATTGGTGAGGGAGCAGCCATGCAACTCCTGATTGCCCCGGCAGGTAGTAAATGGAAGGATGCTGGTCAAAAATGGGTTAAGCATGAAAAAGATCCGGGAAAAGAGAATAGTCCTAAACCGCCACCCGATGCTAAACAGCTTGAAGCAGTGGAAGGAAAGATTTCCAAATCCGGCTTTGAGATCAGTATAAGGATTGTTGTTTCATCAACTTCCGGAGAGTCTGCTAAGGCTCATTTAACTAACATTAAAGCTGCTTTTGAACAGTTTAGTGGTCCATACAATAACTTTACAGGAGCAAAAGTAGTTTCTGAAAAAAGCTTTTTAACTGATTTTATTTATCGTTATATGCCAAGATTTTCAAAAACATCTGTTCTAACCCCGGATGAGCTGGCTTCACTTTTCCATTTTCCTAATAAGTCTATAGAAACTCCATACATTACCTGGCTATCTTCTAAAAGAGCTCCGGCCCCGGAAAAAATTCCTACTTCAGGACTTTATCTTGGTAAGTCAGTTTTTAGGGGAGTGGATCGTCCGGTTTATGTATCAGAGGACGATAGAAGGCGTCATATGTATATTATTGGCAGGACAGGTACTGGTAAATCAGAGCTTTTGAAAAGTATGATGTTGCAGGATATTTTAGCAGGGAAAGGTATTTGTTTTATCGATCCTCATGGTGATGCTGCAGAAGAACTGCTTCAGCTTATCCCTGCTTCTCGAGCAGAGGATGTAATCTATTTTGATCCTTCAGATGGGGCTCGTCCGTTTGGATTAAACATGCTTGAGGCTCATACTGAGCAACAAAAACATTTTGTAGTAGCTTCAATTATAGGACTGATGTATAAACTTTTTGATCCTAATAAAACCGGAATTATCGGGCCTAGATTTGAGCATGGCGTTAGAAATGCCATGTTAACAGCTATGTCTAAACCTGGCGCTACATTTGTAGAAGTAATGAGGCTTATGACTGATGCTACTTTTGTTAAGGAATTATTACCCCTGGTTACAGATCCGGTGGTAAGAAGATATTGGACTGATCAAATTGCCCAAACTACGGATTTCCATAAATCAGAAGTTTTGGATTATACGGTTTCTAAGTTCGGTAGATTTGTAACTAATAAAATGATGAGGAATATTATTGGTCAGTCCCAGTCCTCATTTGATTTAAGAAAGGTAATGGATGAAGGGAAGATTTTAATTATGAATTTATCAAAAGGAAAAATGGGGGAAGAAAACTCTAACTTTTTAGGGTTAATTTTGGTGCCTAAGATTTTGGCAGCAGCCATGTCCAGATCAGATATGCCAATGGAGCAAAGAAGAGACTTCTATTTGTATGTTGATGAGTTTCAAAATTTTGCCACAGAAACATTCGCAGATATTTTATCAGAGGCTAGAAAATATAGATTAAACTTAACTGTTGCTAACCAATTTATTGGTCAGATTGGCGAGGATTTAAAAAATGCGGTTTTCGGGAACGTTGGTACTGTGATTGGCTTTAGAGTTGGAGTGACTGATGCTAACTACTTGCAGCATGAGTTTTCCCCAACCTTTTCTGAGCAGGATCTAGTCAATGTTGAATCTCCTCATGCTTATATCAAAACTATAGTTGCTGGTGAGCCGGTAGTGCCGTTTTCTTTGGATACAACTAAAGATATGATTAAATGGAGGGCAATGTTAAATCCTCAAATTGGTCAAGCCATAAAAGAATTGTCACGGTTAAAGTTTGGCAGGGATGAAGCGCAAGTAGAAGCTTCAATTGTACAAAGAGCAAAGCTTTAATACTTTTCTGGTATAATTAGGGCTGTTTTAATTTAGGCCCGTCGTATAACGGTTAATACCTCATTCTTATACAGTGATGACGAGGGTTCGACTCCTTCCGGGCCTACATTTCCTGGTTCGCCCACCATTAAAGCTCTTCAAAAATAATCTGTTCTTTATCTTGTTTAAAAATTAAGATTTGCTGTGTGGGGACTTTAGCCAGGGAGACGTCTTTTGTTGGACCTTTTTTCTTAGCTTGTTTATATACCTTTTGAGCATCCTTGCCGTGGGCAACAATCTTGGATTCGGCAATCGCTACCCACTCACCCTTATAAGGAGAAGTATCAACTTTTAAAAAGTAATCATAATTGGACAGTTTTTTAGTAGATTTCATACTCAGATTATAACACAGATAATCTAATTAGAGAATATCTCATTGATTAAGATCACTGAGGATTCCAGCGGATTGACTTTTAATCTTTCTGCCCTGTTTATAATTCTTCTAATTTAACTTTACCTTCAATATTCTGGCCCTGGATAAATTGAAGGTATTTTTCAGTTGTTGATAATCTCTTGTGACCGGCTAATTTCGAAACCATGGTCATGGGTACTCCTGATTGTAATTGATGAGCAACCCAGGTATGTCTCATATCATTTACTTTAGCTCCTTTAATTCCGGCAATTCTAAAATATCTATCTATTGCAGTCCTAATATTTCTAATAAGCAAAGACCGGCCGGTTTTGGTGATAAATAAAGAGTGGGAAGGAGTTTTTGGTCTAATTTCTAAGTATTTACCAACTGTTTCAACAGCTGGTTTAGTAAGCGGGATAGTTCTCTCATTAGTTCCTTCGAAAAGGGGAACATGCAAAGAAGTTGGATCTGTAAGAATAATATCTTCTACTCTTAGTTTTGCAAGTTCACCAATTCTAATCCCTGTTTGCAGCAGTAATTCAATAACAGCAATCATTCGGATATCAGCTTTGGCAGCATCCCGAAGAGCCCGGTATTCAAGTTTAGTCAGGATTCTTGGAAGTTTGTTCTCGAATTTAGGGTGAATTAGCTCGTTTGCAGGATCATTTGAAGCTAAATTAGAAGATTTTAAGAATTTAAAAAAAGTTTTAGTGGAATTAGTTTTTCTGGAGATTGATTTAGGAGTATAAGAGTCTTTTGCTAAATTATCCATAAAAGTTTGTAAATCTTCTGTTTTGACCTCATTAGGATTAGATTTACCCACTTTCTGAAGGTAATCAACTAGTTGCTCAATGTCTTTGCCATAAGCTAAGATAGTAGCTGAGGAACGTGATTTACCTTGAAGGTGGCCTATAAATTGTTGATGGGCGTCGCGTAAAGAAACCATGTAGTGTATTGTAATGTTATAGGATGCTAATGTCAAGGTTGTCTTTAGATAAGAGAATTGGATTATGACTAGAAAAATCATCTTAGGAGCCATAATTTTACTTGTTTTTGTTATTGTTTATAACCTTTTAGTGCAAATTTTTGATGCGCTCAAATCAGGGGAGAGACTATCGGTTGCAGCAGATAAAGTTTATCATTTGCAAGTTAAAAACAAAGAATTAAAAGAAAAACTTTTTCAGACTGAGTTACCGGAATTTATAGAGCAGCAGGCTAGAGATAAGCTTGGTCTTGGGAAAAACGGGGAGACAGTAGTAATTATTCCTGAAGATAAGCTCAAATTAATAATGGGGGTTAGTCAGTCAGTAGAAGTCAGAGTTCCTAATTGGTTAGGCTGGTGGAAAGTGTTTTTTAGGTAAAAATAGAGGGCGTTACAAGCTGTTAGAACCTATTTCTTTTTGTAAACTTCGTCATGAGTGCCTATATCAAAAAATATTGCTTCTTTCCCGCTTAGATGATAAATCATCCTTATATTTCCTTTTATAGCAATGCTCCAACGTGATGATAAACTACCTTTTGGTTTGTGAGTTTTCAAAGATGGGTGTTTGGAATCTGCAGAGAAGAATTTAAGTTGTTTTGAATCTTTTTAGAGAGTTTAGGATTTTTCTTAGTTATTTCCTTAATTTTTTTGAAGAGTTCAGGTTCTAAAGAAAATTTCATCCAAATTAGAGATTTTTGAAGAATTCATCAATATTATCAACTCTTACTAATTTTCCTTCTCCCTGTGCTTTTAAAGCTCTTTTATATGCTTTTTCAGATCTTTCGGAAAGCTCAAATTCAGGATATTAGAACCTCTTTTGGCATAGTTATCACCCAAGGTATTAAAAAATTAGAGGAGATTATGAGGCGGACACAAGAGATGGAATGATGTTAGAAACTATTTTGGACAGTAAGTTTTATATACTTTCCATTGTTTATCTTCTTGTAAATTGAGCTGTAATTTATGTGTTTTGAATCTACTAGTTAATTTGCCATTTGTTAAAAAACTCGCAGATTAAAATCTTTAGCTTGTTCTAACAATTGAAACTACCATTGTGTTGCGGGGGCGGGAGTCGAACCCGCTGCCTCAAGATTATGAGCCTTGTGTGCAGCCGTTACACTTCCCCGCGTGCATATTGTAGCATAAAATATATATTATGTGGTTTGTTTATATTCTGCTTTGCGCAGATGGCAGTCTTTATACCGGAGTATCAAATAATTTAGAAAAAAGATTCCTCGATCATAAAAATGGTATAGGCGGCAGGTATACCAGGTCCCACAAGCCCATTAAATTAGTTTACCAAGAAAAATTAGCTACTCATTCGGACGCTCTAAAAAGAGAAATTGAGATTAAAAGTTGGAGCAGGAAAAGAAAGCTCCGCTTATGTCAGTAAAGAGATGATGGTGGCAGCTCCTGCAAGCATCATCAAAGCCACAATGCTCCATCCAACAATAGCAGTCAACTTGTTATTAACCCATTTGCCCATAATTTTAACATTACCGCTCATCAAAACTATCAGAATCAAGATAACCGGCGCTATTAACCCATTAAAAACAGCAGAGTAAATCAATGCTTTGATAGGATCAAAACCAAAGAGGTTAATGATAAGGCCTATGCCGGTTGCAATGATAATGACTCCATAAAAAGCATTGGCTTCCCGCAGCCTTCTATAGAGCCCAAATTTCCAACCAAAACTTTCAGACAGGGCGTACGAGGCAGATCCTGCTAAAATCGGCACTGCCAGCATGCCGGTTCCAATAATGCCTAATGCAAAAAGCAGATAGGTCTTCTCCCCGGCAATTGGCCGCAAGGCCTCAGCAGCCTCGGCAGCGCTGGTAATATTGGTAATGCCATGAGCAAAAAGTGTAGCAGCACAGGCTGCTATAATAAAAAACATTACCAAATTTGATAGAAACATCCCTGACCAGACATCTATCCGCATATCTTTAACTTCTTCTGGTGTAGTTTCTTCCTGGCGGAGCTTTAAAGTAGTTTTCCCGCCTAGGATTTGCTCCTCAACTTCTTGTGAAGTTTGCCAAAAAAAGAGGTACGGCGAGATAGTAGTTCCTAAAATAGCGGTAATTAAAAAAATTTGATCCCGGGATATGGCAAGCGTGGGTATCACTGCCTTTTGCAATGCCTCACCCCAGTTTATGTTTACAGTGAGGGCGGAAAAAACATAAGATAAAAGTACTAAAGCCAGCCATTTCAGGTATTTTGCATATCTTTCATAGGTGGTGAATATTTGCAGGGATAAAGTAATTATGGTAAAGCCTAAAATTAGAGAGGTGAAACTAAAGTGGGGGAAAAGCAGTTGCGTTGCTTTGGCCATGGCGCCTAAATCTGCGCCGATGTTTAATGTGTTAGCCAAAAACAGAAGCGATGTGGAAATATACAACACCCAGCGGGGATAAAATTGCCTGATATTTGCTGCCAGGCCCCTGCCTGTTACTAAGCCGATCCGGGCGCACATTTCCTGCACCATTGCCATCAACGGAAAAGTATATGCCGCCAGCCATAAAAAATGAAAACCAAATTGCGCCCCTGCTTGCGAATATGTGGTGATGCCTGAGGGGTCATCATCAGCAGCGCCGGTTGTTAGTCCCGGGCCTAAGGTTTTCCAGTATTTTTTTGCTTGGCCGATATGTTTTCTGGTAATAAATGTCCGGCTGATCCGTCTTGAAGCATCAATGGTTTTATCTAACGCATCTGCCGGTGCGCCGGCAATTTTCTCCAAAAATTTCTCATGTTCAGACATATTATCTTAAGAGTATACCAAAAATATTCCCTTTTTGTGATAAAATTCCTTTATGGCAGGGTAGCTCAGCTGGTTAGAGCGCGGCACTCATAACGCCGAGGTTCGTGGGTTCGAGCCCCACCCCTGCTACACAACTAGTCATTCCGTACTTGATACGGAATCCATAAAATAATATTGTTAAATAATATGAAAGTAATAATTTTAGCTGGGGGAGAAGGTAAAAGAATGTGGCCTATCAAGCAGGAAAAATACCTGTTGCCCTTTTTGGGTAAACCACTGATTCACTATACTCTTGAAAGAATTGCAGATGGGATAAATTTTGATGAAGTAATTATAATTACCAAACAATCTTCTAAAGAACAAGTTTCAAAAATAGCCTCAAGTTTAGGGATAAAATTTCAAATTGCCATTCAAAATGAATCTTCCGGCATGGCAGACGCACTTTTATCTGCAAAAGAGTTGATAGATGGGGAAGTTTTAGTAATTAATGCAGAGGATATTTTGGAAGAGAGAATTTATCAGGATATTCTAACTACAGCTTCTGATACCCAAGCTGAGGTGGTATTACCTGGTCTTCACGTTGACAAGTACTTCCCGGGAGGGTATTTGAAGGTGGGTGGAGATAAAGTTGCTGGAATTGTAGAAAAACCAGGAGAAGGTCAGGAACCTTCTGATTTAGTTAAATTAGTGGTGGATTATTTCAAAGATGGACCAGCATTAATAGAATATTTGCAAAAAGCCTCAACTCAAAAAGATGATGCGTATGAAGTTGCCATAGCAGAAATGATTTCTGATGGTTTGGATGTCAGGTTTACAAAATATGAAGGAGTATGGCTGCCTTTAAAATATCCCTGGCATATTTTAGATATCACAGCTTACTTTTTATCTACTATTGAACAACAAATTTCCTCAGGGGCAAAAGTGTCTGAAAAGGCAATAATTGAAGGAAAAGTGGTTATAGAAGAAGGAGCAAGAGTATTTGAAGGAGCGGTTATTAAAGGTCCGTGCTACATTGGTAAAAATTGTATTGTAGGAAATAATTCCCTGATTAGAGAATCAATCCTGGAGAAGGGTAGTGTAACAGGATTTAATTCTGATATTACCAGATCATATATTGGTTCAAATTCCTGGTTTCACACAAATTACATTGGTGATTCTGTAATCGAAGGAGATTTTGGCATGGGTTCAGGAGCAGTTTTGGCAAATTTAAGATTAGATGATCATACAATTAGAGTAGGTTCAGAAAAAATTGATTCTGGAAGGCATAAATTAGGTTTAATTGCAGGCAAAGGTTCAAGAATAGGAGTAAATGCTTCTACTATGCCGGGAGTAAGAATAGGTTCAAATTCTTTAGTAGGACCAGGAGTAATCTTACATGAAGATGTAAAAGATAATACTAAGATTTTAGTTAAACAAGAATATCAGGAAAGTGAGCACACTCCGGTTTTAACATCATACGAACAATTTAGAAAAAAGCTTTAGATGACTTTTAATTCTTTCCCAACTTTTGCAAACATCTGTATTCCAAAGTCCAAATCTTTTTTACTGTGCGAGGCAGAAGGAATTACTCTAATACGGGCTTTACCCTTAGGAACCATTGGAAAAACAATGTGTGTTGCAAAAACATCTTTTTCAAAAAGTTTGGCGCTAAACTCCCCAGCTAAATCTTCATCTGGTATCATAACTGGAGTAATTGGTGTTTCTGATTGACCAGTATCAAACCCAAGTTTCTTGAATTCTTCTTTAAGATAGGCAGCATTATTCCACAAGGTTTTCACTAATTCATCTGATTCTTCAAGAATTTTTAGCCCTTCCAAGATTGCTGCAGTGTCAGGAATAGTTAAGGCGCTGGAAAACAAAAATTGTCTTGCTTTTTGTTTATAAAAATCAATTAATGCTTTTTTGCCGGTAATAAACCCGCCAATTACGCTGAAGGCTTTAGAAAGAGTGCCTACTTCAATGTCAACTTGTCCATGTAAGTTAAAATGATCAATAATGCCTTGGCCGCCTTTTCCTAAAACTCCCTCTCCGTGCGCATCATCAACCATTGTTAAAGCTCCGTATTTTTTGGCTAATTCGACAATTTCCGGTAACGGCGCTAAGTCCCCATCCATGGAAAAAACCCCATCTGTCACAATCAAAATAATGGGAGTTTCACTGTTTTCTTTAGGGTTTTTTTGAATTTCTACTGCTTCTCTCAGTCTTTCTCTCAACTCTCCAGTATCTTTATGTTTATAAATCAGTTTATTTTTTACTTGAGAAAGCCGTATAGCGTCAATAATTGATGCATGGTTTAGTTCATCTGAAATAACAATATCTTCTTTGTCAATTATTGTTTGAATTGCAGCGCAGTTGGCCATATAACCCCCTGTTAAAACAATTGCCGCTTCAGAATGTTTGAATCTGGCTAAAGCTTGTTCTAATTGGATATGTAGAGTATGTGTGCCGGCAAGAGTCCGGTAACCTGTTCCAACACCATATTCATCAACTGCTTCTTTGACTCTTTGTTTTAATCTATCATTTACTGCAAGTCCTAAATAATGACTGGAGCAAAAATTAAGTTTTTTTCTGCCGTCAATTGTAAGGTATGCACCTTCCCCTGATTCAATAATACGGGGTATTTTCCCATTCTTTACTATTTCTGCCAGATTATTGTAAAAATCTTCAGTTTTCATGAATTACAATCTAACAAAATCTTGCCGCATTGTCTGCTTTTCATAAGTGTCATAGCTTTTTCAAAATCTTTTAGTTTAAACTTGTGGGTAATTAAAGGGGAAAGGTCAACTTTTTTTGTTTTCAGCAGTTTGCTTGTTTGTTCCCAGGTTTCCCAAATCTTTCTTCCAAAAACAGATAAAATTGTTAACTCTTTATTTATCATATATTTCCCCCAATCTATAGTGATCTTCTCTTTGGGAATGCCAAAAGCAATAAGCTTTCCTCCAATCCTGACAGCATCAAAAGCTATATCTATACCTAATCTATTGCCGCTCATTTCTAAAACTACATCGTATGTATTGTACTGCTTTTCAGGAAGAGCCTCTAAAATTCTGTCAAAACCCATTTCTTTAGCAACTTTTCTTCTATAAGGCTCATCATTAATCCCGACAATTTCTTTTGCACCGAAAGCTTTGGATACTGCTCCTGCGCAAAGTCCGGTAGGGCCAAGTCCCATTACTAATACTTTTTTCCCTTTTACTTCTGCTTTTGTTACAGCATGAACAGCATTGCCTAGGGGTTCTTGGACGCTCATAATTTCAATAGGGATAGAAGGATCATTTTTCCAGGTAGTTTTAAGGGGGATAGTGGCATATTCTGCAAAGCCGCCGTCTCGTCCAATCCCAAAAAGATTCATATTTTCACAAATATGGTAGTTTTTGATTTTGCACTGGTAACAATTCAGGCAGAAAATATGTGTTTCTGAAGATACTAAATCATCAATCTTGATGCTAGTCTGTTTTTTACTGTTAATTTCTAAAACTTTTCCCACCATTTCATGTCCAATTATTGTAGGAGGTTTAATATGCGCAGCAGCCCAGGGAATCCAATCATAAATACCAATGTCCGTACCGCAGATTGAGGCATAAATAACTTTTACTAAAATCTCATCTTTTTGAGGTTTAGGGACAGGTATTTGTTTTAAAGTTACACCTGGATTAGGTTTTTCTTTTACAACTGCAAGCATTGAGAGGGTATAATATCATAAAATTATGCTTTTATACGAATTTGAAGGAAAAGAACTTTTTAAAAGTTGCAGGATAAATGTGCCTAACTCACAACTAATTAATTCTTCAGACCAAAAGATTACAATCAAAGCTCCGCTATTTTTAAAAACACAAACTTTATCCGGAAAAAGAGCAGAGGCCGGTGGAATAGTCAGTGTTAAGGATAAGGAGGAAAGCGTTAAGGGTGAAGTAGAAAAATTGTTCAGGAAGACTATTAATGGAGAGAAAGTAGAAAAAGTTTTAATAGAGGAAATGGTAGATTACGACAAAGAATATTATCTTTCTTTTTCATATAGTACAAAAATCAGAGGTCCTGTTTTAACATTTGGCAAAGGTGGAACTGGGGTAGAGGAGAAGAGTGCGGACATTTACCATTTGGATATTCTCAAAGGCTATAATGGAGAAAATGTGCCAGAAGAATTAGTTGAGACAGTTAAAAAGCTGTGGGAAGTGTTTACAAAGTATGACTGTGAATTGGCTGAAATTAATCCTCTGGTTATTACTAAAAAGGGGAAAGTATATGCTTTGGATGCCAAAGTTATTTTAGATGATGACGCTGATTTTAGAAGGGAAATTCAATTTACTGAAAGAAATCTTTTTGGCAGACCTTCAACTGATGCAGAAATTGAAGCCAGAAAAATTGATGAAAAAGACCACAAAGGCACTGCGGGTTCTGTTTATTGGGATTTGGATGGAGATATAGCAGTAATTGCAGCAGGAGGCGGAGGATCTATTGTTAATATGGATGCGCTTTTGGCCTTTGGAGGCAAGCCAGCCAATTATACAGAATATTCCGGCAATCCCCCCGGAGAAAAATTGAAAAAGTTAACTCAAATTGTTCTATCTAAGAAAGGGCTTAAGGGTTGCTGGTTTGTGGGAGGGACAGCCAATTTTACTGATATTTATGAAACTTTAATGGGCTTTGTAGAAGGCTTAAGAGAAATAAAACCAAAGCCTGTTTATCCAATTGTGATTCGTCGAGGTGGTCCAAGAGATAAAGAAGCGTTTGAAGCTTTGAGACGCATTGCTAAAGAAGAAGGATTTAATTTTCATATTTTTGGTAAGGAAACGCCAATGACAAGTACTGCCAAAATAATGGTGGATTTAGCATATGGCAATATTAGTGACTGAAAAAACTAGAGTGATAGTGCAAGGTATAACTGGTAAAGAAGGTTCTAAAGTGGCTTTACAGATGAGAAATTATGGCACAAAAACTTTAGCAGGAGTAACTCCTGGAAAAGGCGGACAAGAAGTGCATGGGACTCCTGTTTATAACAGTGTTGCGCAAGCTTTGGAAAATCACCCGGGAATTAATGCTTCTTTTATCGCAGTTCCCAATTTCGCAGCCTATGGAGCAATGAAAGAGGCAATTGATAACAAAATCCCTTTAATTAATGTTTTAACAGAACATATCCCGATTGCCGATACTGCCAGGGTAATAGCGCTGGCTAAGAAAACTAGCGTGCGGATTGTTGGTCCTTCTTCTATTGGAATTATTTCTCCCGGGGTAGGAAAAATTGGATCAATAGGCGGAGATGATCCCAGGGGTGTTTTTTCAAAAGGTAATATTGGAGTAATATCTAAAAGCGGGGGGATGGCATCAGAAACCGCCTGGATTTTAACAAAGAATGGTTTGGGTCAATCAACTGTAATTGGTATTGGCGGAGATATTTTGGTAGGCAGCAGTTTTGCGGATTTGATGGTGGATTTTGAAAACGATCCGCAAACAAAAGCAGTGGTAATTTTTGGTGAAATAGGCGGTACTTATGAGGAAGAAGCAGCAGAACTTATTAAGTCAGGAAAATTTACAAAAAAAGTGGTAGCATTTATATCAGGGTTATTTGCCGAAAGGCTGCCTTCCGGGACTAAGCTTGGTCATGCAGGAGCAATAGTTTACGGAGAAAAAGGCAGTTATAAATCAAAGATTGCCAGTTTAAAATCAGCTGGAGTAGTTATTGCCAAAACTCCGGATGAAATACCAATGTTAATTCAAAATTATGGATAAAAAATGGAAAACTAGCATATCAGGGATTGTGGATGGGGAAGTACATATTCATGGGTATAAAATCACAGATTTAATAGATAAAGTCAGCTTCACTGATGCAATCTGGCTTGAGTTGAAAGGCGAGCTGCCAACAGATAATGAGCAAGCTATGCTGGACGCTATTTTAATTTCCACTATTGATAATGGTTTGGGTCCGCCTTCCATTAACAATGCCAGAAACTCTGCTTCTGCCGGCAATCCCATGCAAGCATCAGTGGCAGCAGGAATATTAGGGGTGGGAGAATTCCATGGGGGAGCAATTGAGGAATGTGCAAGGCTTTTGCAAATGGGATTAACAGCAGAAAAATTAGTAGAAAAAGTAATTTCTTCAGGGGAACGGATTCCTGGATTTGGCCATAAAATTTATACAGAGGACCCAAGAGCCAGACAGATTTTTGCCAAAGCTAAAAAATTAGGTTTTTATGGAGAGTATTGTGATCTGGTAGTTTCAGTGGAAAAAGTTTTACAGGAGAAAAAAGGCAAAAAGATTCCCATAAATGTGGACGGCGCAATAGCAGCTGTTGTATCTGATATGGGATTTGATTATAGATTAGGAAAAGGCTTTTTTATTATTGGCAGGGTAGTAGGATTAGTGGCCCATATTTTTGAGGAGCTGATGAGAGAGAAACCATATAGAAGAATCCCTGATGAGGAAATAGAATACGATGGTATTCCCCCCAGGAAACTGGATACTTGATACAATCATGTAAACTACGTTCATGATTAACTGAACGTAGTAAACTGATTGTATCTTGACAAAACAAGCTCAAATATGTGTATAATTAGATTATAAATATTCCTTTCGGGGATTTTTGTTTTTTTAAAAGCATATGAAATATACAAACCTAAATAGACGTTTTATTGCAAAGCAACAAACTTGCTTTATTAAAGAAAACAGCGGTTTAAGGGAGAAACCTGTTAAACGGGAATAATCTCGCCCAAACCGCTTCTTAAAGAGGCGGTTTTTTATTGGATCTTTTTAAGGAGAATTTATGAGTATAGGAATTATTGAAAAGGATTTAGGAACAAAAGGCGGAGAGACATATAAGTTGTCGGGGCCATTCAAACCACAGGAAGCGAAAATGTTTTTATCTGATCAGGGTTTGGTGGAATTACGTACAGAAACTCGTCGGATTTTTATTCCAGCGGAAAAGTTTGGTTCTAATAAATATGGTATCTTTAGCTGGAAGCTAGAACAACCATCAGAGCCAGAGCAATTACATAAGAAAAAAGGTAGAAATAGGTTTGGTTTCTAAGAATAAAACAATTTTTTGTATTCTGTGATACGATAGCAAAAGTTAAATATAATCCGTATTAATCATGAAACAAATTTTAACAGGGGATAGACTGGCCTCAGATAGTTTTTATTTTTCAATATGATATCACTTATTGATATTGACATATGATATAATAAGCAGTATAATTAAAATATGTTAAATACTAGTTTTATACCAGCTAGAAATCTACAAAAGTCTTATAAATCTATTATTGAAGATGTTAAGAAAAAAAAGCGGGCAGTGGTTTTGACTACTAATAATAAACCTCAGGCTGCAATTGTTAGCCTGGAAGATTTAGAGAAGATCCAACAAATTAAAGCTGCCCAAGCTTCTTTGGATATGCTTGAGTTGGCAGGCGAGAGTAGAGAAGAACTAAAAAGATTACCGTCTGATTTGCGTGAAAGGGCAAACGAAATTTTATATTCATGATTCGGAGTGTAGTTGTTGATTCGGATTCTATATTTGCCTTATATAACCCTAACGACTCCTTAAATGTAAAAGCAACACGTACTTTTCGGCAGTTAATTACTCAAAACTTCCAACTCATTTATCCTACTTCAGTTCTTTTTGAGATAATATCATTGTTCCAGCGTGTTTTACCTACACCTACAGTAACACATAAACTTATTGGTATGATCAAAAATGATTCTATGCTGCTGCATGTAGTTGATACGGATATTTTAAAAGAATCAGCTGCATTATTCGATCCGTTGGGAACTAAGAAAAATACCTTAATTGATTGTTCGGTGGTAGTGATTGCTAAAAAGATAAAAGCTGAGGCTGTATTTGCCTATGATAGTTTTTACCGAAAATGTGGGCTAAAACTTGCTGAAGAGTTAGTTAAAGAATAGGTAAAATGAAAAGAATACTTACTGGAGATACACCTACTGGAAAATTACATCTGGGACATTATGTAGGAACATTAGAAAATAGAGTAAAGCTTCAAGATGAATATGAAACCTTTATTATTTTAGCTGATGCTCATGCGCTTGCTGGTCAAACCCAAGATTCGACTAACTTGGGATATGCTCAAGTAAAAGAAAATACTTTGCAGGTTGCAATGGATAATTTGTCTGTTGGGCTGGATCCTAAAAAAGTTACAATATTTATTGAATCAGAAATTCCGGAAATCTATGAGCTGGCAGCAATTTTCAGTATGTATGTTTCTCATAATAGGGCATTACGAAATCCAACGATTAAGGATGAAATTCAGATGAAAGGAATGGGTGATAAGTTTAGCCTGGGTTTTATTAATTACCCGATATATCAAGCGGCAGACATCTTATGCGTCAAAGGAGAATTAGTGCCTGTAGGTAAGGATCAAGAAGCTCATTTAGAGCAGACCAGAGAGATTGCCAGGATGTTTAATAAAATAACGCCTAATCTTTTCCCGGAACCGCAAGCTTTAATTGGTAGAGTTGGGAAACTACCTGGGATAGATGGAAATCCGAAGATGGGCAAATCATTAGGAAATGCTATTTATTTATCTGATTCTGCAGAAGAGGTAGAGAAAAAAGTGATGAGTATGTATACAGATCCTAAGAGAATTCATGCAACTGATCCCGGAACAGTAGCAGGTAATCCGGTATTTATTTATTTAGATTCTTTTGGGATAGAAGAAGATAAGAATCAAATAGCAGAATACAA
>CAYMZB010000034.1:0-6712 GCA_964394845.1 uncultured Gammaproteobacteria bacterium
TCTTGTTACTTTTCCAATTAGCAATAATCCAAATTTTTTTAGTCAAACCAGCCATATTTGTCCAAGTTTATCATGAAATCGCGCGAAACTCTAATACCTTCCTGCTTAAGCAATGCTTTATGCAAGTTTTTTGGATGATCAAGGCATTTGGTGGAAATAAATCCATGACGGTTGATCACCCGATGCCAGGGTGTGTTATCCCCCTGATAATGCAAAAGTCCTCCCACCAGCCTGGCTCCTCCAGGTAATCCAGCTAAAGCAGCCACAGTACCATAGGTTGTCACCCGGCCATAGGGAATCTTTTTAACAATTTGGATAACTTGATCTTTAAATCTCAACTTTGAAGTAATTTTAAAAGATCAGCTTTGCCGGTGACCCCAATTTTCCGACCTACTTCTTTACCATCCTTTAAAACAATGTAGGTAGGAATGCTCATCACCCCATATTTTTGTGCTTCCTCTGGTTTCTCGTCTACATTAATCTTGACCACTTCTACTTTACCAGCTAATTCTTTTTCTAACTCTTCAATAATAGGATTCATAATTTTGCAGGGTCCGCACCAAACAGCCCAAAAATCTAAAAGTTTAACCATAAGGGTTAAATAATAACAGTATCTTAGTTAGTTTTCCAGAGTCTGATTTAAAAATCATCATAAAAGATATGTTAAGCAGAATCTAAGATGTCACATATATCAGATTATTAATTTAACAGTGCTGGCAGCTTGATGTTTTTTCTGCTAAAGTTGGCTTATGGGACTGACAAAAGTTATTCTTGAGATTATAAATCCAGATAAACCTTCTAAGGCTGTTAAAGGAGAATTTCTGGTAGACAGCGGCGCTTTTTACACTGTATTACCAAAAAGGATGGTAGAAAAATTAGGACTAAAGGCGGAATTTAAACAAGATTTTTCTTTGGCTGACGGCACCACTATCACCAGGTCTATTGGCAGCGCTTATACTGTTTTTGAAGGGAGAAAAATAGCTTCTCCTGTAGTGTTGGGACAAGTCTCAGATAGTCCTCTAATGGGCGCATTAACTTTGGGAGCTTTTGGCTTAATCCTTGATCCTTTTAAAAGAAAGCTCCATCCGGCTAAATTAATGCTTTAATTTTCTTTACTGCTTTGACGGTATAGCTCCTTGTGCGTCCCAAAGATGGTGAAGTAGGCAATCTCCTCATCATCTTTTTTGATCTCTTCATAAATCGCTCTGCAGTCTGCCGTAATATCAATACTTCTTAAACCAACATATTCTTCATAAAGTTCATGGTTGTTAAGCTGTAAGTCAAAAGGATTTTGTAGAAAAATAGTTAGTCTTTTCTCAAAGGCTCTACAGATTCTTACATCTGCCTTCTTAAGCTTTTTGATGAAGACAGAGTCATATTGTACTTTCATACACCCTGCTTATGAAGGAATGCTATAGCATCTTTAGCATTATCAAATATAGGAGATCCTTTACCCTTTTTTCTATTCTCTCTTGCTTTTTTTATTGCTCGAATAAGATAATCGCTTGGCTGTTCATCAACCGCACTAAAAGTGATTGTTTTGGTTCTAATAAACTGTTTTAAAAACCCTTTTAAGACAGCAGATAAAGATAAGCCAAGTTCATCAGCAGCATGCTTAGCCTCACTTTTGATTACAGGATCAACTTTGATACTAATTACTTGATAACTCATTGTAAATAAAGTATATCCAAAGTATATCTATTTGTCAACCATACGAAACCCGAATAATTTACTACCCACCAGCGAAAAGTGCTAATATATCCAGCACTATGCCCACCTCGCAAAAGCTCGGTGTAAACTTGCTGGATGATCTGAACCCAATTCAACAAAAAGCAGTTGAGGCAACAGAAGGACCAGTTTTAATTCTAGCCGGAGCCGGTTCCGGCAAAACTCGCGCTCTCACTTACCGGGTCGCCTACTTAGTCTCCGGGAAAAGAATACCCCCGGAGAATATTTTAGTCATGACATTCACAAATCGTGCAGCTGGGGAGATGATCGAAAGAATTAAAAAGTTAGTAGGCAATCTGCCTGCCTTACCAGTTATGGGGACATTCCATTCTTTTTGCGCCAGGGTTTTGCGTTCGGACGGGAAAGTTTTGGGACTACCCCCTGGTTTTGCAATATATGATGAGTCAGATGCTTTAGATGCTATTAAAGAAGCAATGGGAAATCTTAATATTCCCGTACTGAAAACTTCACCCCACGGTGTCCGCACTACCATATCAGGAGCCAAAAACGAGCTAATTTCCTCATTAGAATATCCCCAATACGCCAGAGGCTATTTTCAAGAACTTGTTGCCAAAATTTATCCGGAATATCAAAAAATTTTAGAGCGTAATTACGCTTTGGACTTTGATGATTTACTTCTTTACACCATCAAGCTATTCCAAACAGATCCTGCTATTTTAACACGTTATCAAATCCAGTTTAGATATATTTTAATTGACGAATATCAGGATACTAATCCTGCCCAATATTTAATCTCAAAATATCTTTCCAACCGCCATAAAAATATCTGCGTAGTCGGAGACGCTTCCCAATCGATTTACAGCTTCAGGGGAGCTGATTTTAGAAACATTGTTAACTTCCAGAAAGATTATCCAAAAGCAAGAGTTTTTAACTTAGAACAAAATTATAGATCCACTCAGAATATTTTGGATGCTGCACACGGGGTCATTTCTAAAAATCGCTCTCATCCCATCTTAAAACTTTGGACTGACCGCAGGGGAGGAGAAAAAATTGAAATAGTAGAAGTAAGAAACGAAACAGAAGAAGTGCTTTTCATCTTAGCTCAATTAAACCAAACTAAGTTATCTAACCATGCTGTTCTTTATAGAACTAATGCTCAATCCCGTGTCCTGGAAGAACAATTTTTAAAAGCCGGCATCCCTTATAAACTTATAGGCGGGGTTAGTTTTTATCAAAGAAAGGAAATTAAGGATGTTCTTTCATATTTGCGGTTGATGCAAAATCCAAAAGATTCTGTTTCTTTAAAAAGAGCTGAAAAAATTGGCAAAGGAAGACTTGCTAAAACTATGGAACTTTACTCAGAAATTTCATCTCAATTAGATAAATATTCTACACTGGACTTACTGGACTTAATATTAACTAAAACAGGTTATCTTGCATATTTAGATGATGGCACTATTGAGGGCAAAGGTAGAATCGAAAACGTAAAAGAACTTAGGTCAGTTGCAGAAGAGTTTTCTAACTTAACAGAATTTTTGGAAAATGTTGCCCTTGTTGAAAATGGAAATATCCCCAACCGTAAAATTAATTCTTCTCAACAGTCTGAATCAGTCACTTTAATGACTTTACATAGCGCCAAAGGTTTAGAATTTCCAACTGTATTTATAGTAGGAATGGAGGAAGGCTTATTTCCTCATTCCCGGGCAATGTTGGATACTGCTCAACTTGAGGAAGAAAGAAGACTAATGTATGTAGGGATTACCCGCGCTAAAGAAAAATTGTATTTAACTTACGCCAGACAAAGATTATACTTTGGAACAAGATCCAGTAACTTAGTTTCCCGTTTTTTGGCTGATATACCAGAAAATTTAATCTCTTCTAACGCTAACTTTAAAGATAGCAATCAATATTTAGATAATGTTAGCACTAGTCGTGATGACGATGATTGGTTAAATGCCTAATGATTGAAAGATACCTGGGGATTATCTTAATAATTGCTGTTACCTTTTTTGCCAAAACTTTTTTTACAGCCCCTGCTGTTTTAGGTCAGTCTACTCCATCTCCTACTGAAACCCTTCCGGTTGACCAACCAGTAATTACAGAGTCTTCTTTTATTGAAAAGTTGCAGGAAGAAACAGAAACCCTGATTAAAAAAGTTGTTTATCAGGATGATCCGGAAACAGAAACCGGAGAAGAAAAAGTTTTAGATGAAGGTAATGACGGTAAGAAAACTAAAATTGTAAAAATAACTAATACAAAAGATGGGGAAGAATATAGCAGAGAAATTGTTTCTGTTGAAACCATTCCTGCAAAAGACAAAAAAATCTTGCGGGGTACAAAAATAGTTTGGAAAACGTTAGATACTGCGGATGGAGAAATTAAATACTGGAAAAAGATGAGAGTTTACGCTACTCATTATGATTCACATTGCCTCGGATGTAATGAGTGGACGTCAATTGGAATGAAACAAGGCTTTGGGGTAATCGCTGTAGATCCCACAGTAATCAAATATAGAAGCAAGGTGTATATCCCCGGGTATGGAATGGCTGTTGCCGGAGATACTGGCGGCGCCATTAAAGGCAATATTATTGACCTGGGTTTTGAAGATGCCAAAACTGCCGGCTGGAGAGCAAGGTTTGTGGATATTTACCTCATGGATTAACGACTACAATCTCTTGTTTCACCTTGCATTATAAAAGTTACTGCCCCAACTATAACCAGTACCCTACCAAAAGCAAAATTAATGTTTGCCCCTTTTGCATTTAATTATTCCTAATTAGATATTTTATCTGGTTCTATTTCTATTACTTGTTTCTGATAGCTCAATTTTACGTCAAAATGATCAAAGAAACCTCGTTGACCTAATATGCCGACAACATTAGTTGTTTGGGCAAAAACAATCTTAGTAAATACATATTCCTTACCCAATCCTATTTTAATATCACCCATGAATCCTTCCATGGGTTCGCCATTTATACCGGCAAACCTTAAAGAACTATTTTTAGTGAGATCAATATCAAGAGTTTTAGCTAGTCCTAAAGGGAATATACAGAAGTCAGCTCCTGTATCAATGAGCGCTTCATAATGTACAGACTTGTTTTTACCTTTCAAACTAACTGGAATAATCGGTCTTAAAATATAATTTTTTCGGGAGAAGGGGTCTTTTAAATTAAGTTTGCGATATTTAAATTTCACTTGGGTTGACAGATACCCACAAAGTACATTAATTTTTTAGGTATTTGACTTACGACTGGATTTTTAAATCCTTTTTCCTCTGCTTTTTTAAGAGTTTCATCCAAAGTTTTACCTGATGCTACAACTTTTGGATTCGTATTGTAGTTTGTCATTGCTACCCATTTGCCTTTGTAATTTTTATAAATTTTGATCATATCAATTGCTTGCATGATCTAATTTTACCACCATGGAAATTTAAAAGCTAGACTGGCGTTTGTTATTGATTTACAGAGCACTTCCGACTTGGAATGTGTAAATGTACATACTTGGTGATTGATTAATAAATAGATTTTGATCAGTAAATTTAAAGGTAGAGTTGACAATGACAATTCACTGTAATACAATTTATTACATATGCAAAGAAGTATTATTAATATATCCGTACCAAAAGATTTAGAAAAACAAATTTCAGCTTTGGCAAAAAAAGAGAATAAAACTAAAAGTGAGCTTTTAAGAGCAGCTTTTCACTCCTACCAATCTCAGAAGGACTGGCTTAGGATTAGAGCGTGGGGAGAAGAAATCGCCCAAAGGATGGGAATCGAAACATACGATGATGTGGAAAGAATTGCTGGATGAGGGTAGTGTTTGATACCAATGTTTTTATTGCTTCAGCCCTAAAAGGCGGACTTACGAGAAATATTCTCGAATTTGCTGAAACTAGAAGTTTTATTATTCTGATTACATCAGAAGAAATCCTACAAGAATTAAAACAGAAACTACTTTCTAAATTTGATAAATCAGAATCTGATGTCAATTTTTTTATAAATAAAATAAAAAGTATTTCTGAGATTGTAAAAGTTGAGATGAAAATATCAAAAATCACCCGTGATCCTGATGATAACAAAATTTTGGAATGTGCTTTAGCAGGAAATGCTGATTTAATAGTCAGCTCTGATCAAGATTTAATTAAACTGAAAAATTTTAAAAGAATTGGAATTATTCATCCAAAAACACTTGCTTGGACATTTCCAGAATATTTTAAAAAGACTAAAGAAAATTAAAGAATAAATTTACTTGAGGTAGATTTTTCCTTTAAACATTGCCTTAATTCTTCTGTTTTTGTCCAGCCGCATTTTTCATCTGCTTGTCTCTCACATTTTGCTCCTTTATAGCAGGCATATTCCTCTCTCCACTCGCAAGTACTAATTCCGCTGTCATCTCTCTCAACACAAAGTTGACCGCTGCACCCTCCTGCTTTACAACCTCCTGAACTTTTTATTTCTGCTTTTAGTAATTTAAAAGAAGATAAAATTTTATCCCCAATATCTCCAATTACTCTAAACAAATACATCTTTTTATCGAAAAGCACATAAACAAATTTTGGTTTGCCAGGTTGGTAATCTATTACTCCACTTTTCCCAACTTTTCCAGAAACTGTAGCCTCATCTTTTGGAGCTAAAATAGTTTTTCCGGTGTAGGTAAAATCTCCCCAAACAAAAGGATAGTACCAGTAATTTTTGTACCAATCATCAATGCTCAAATCATTAGGATTATCGAAAACCCACAGAGTAAGTGGATTAACATCAAAAGAACCGGTTTTATCCAAAACTACCACTGCTCCTAAAAATTTACCCGGCTCATATTGAATATACCTTTTGAAATTCTTTCTAAAATCTCCGTTTCCTCTTTTATTAAATTCTTCTTCTGAACCTTCCTTTACGCTTAAACCTGTTGGATATTTAAAAGTAAATCCTAGGTTTTGATTTGAATAATCCTGTGATTCCTGTGTTTTTGGGGAAGTTGACTTAGAACTTTGCAGTGAAGTAGTAGGAGTTGTTTTATAAAGGTA
>CAYMZB010000035.1:0-9461 GCA_964394845.1 uncultured Gammaproteobacteria bacterium
TATAAATTGCATATTTCTCGTCAAACTCCATTTTTGAAACTTTACCCCGGTAATATAATGTATAAGATAAATCAGGGTTTACACTCACTTGATAGGTACCAGGATGAGAATTTGTTAAAGACAAGAGGGTATTTTGTACAGGAGATGAATTTTTTATAACTGGTGGGGTTGATCTGGTTGCTTCTGTGTTAGCAGATTCTTTTTTACTTTGGCCTGGTACAACTGTATTAAGGTAAGACGTTAGTTTGTTTTGTGTGCCTTTGACAAAATAAAAATAACCTCCTGCAGTCACAAGTATCAGCACTACTGGTATAAGTAAAAATAACATTGCCGAGCCTTTTTCTTTTTGACTATCTTTCATTTTCAACATTATTGTCCTTGATATACTTGCCCTGTTGAGGCTAGAATCACTTTATCCAATGTTGGTCCTGAACAATTATTCAGTTTCAAAATAGTAATAATCTCATTATGGCTGGGGGTTAAGGTCAAAGTAGTCTGGCCGGTTTTACCAATAGCCCCTTGTTGCAAGCTGGCAGCGCCGTTTTGGTCAGCAGCGCTTGGTATGCAAAGCGCTGCATCCTGGCTGGCGGTAAAAGATACAGTGATTTTGCACTCGCCTGAAGTTGTGATTGCGCAGGGATTTTGAGTAGTAGTGATAGATCCGGAGACTGATGTATCAGGGGGAGCCAAAGGTGAGGTGATATCTAAATCTACCTTAGGCGAGGTAGTGGTGACTTTGCCGGAGGTATCTTTAAGGGCGTGTACGCCAGTAACTACACTAATTTGATCATTACTGGCTTTGGATTTAAAAATGGTTCTGAAATTAGTGACTAAATAGACTGAAGCAATGATTGTAATAATAAGGAAGATAATCAGAACTAAGGCATGAACCATGCCTTTTTGGTGTTTTGGATTAGATTGAAAGTATAGCATTTAAATCTGCTCTACTTATATTAAAGACATTAATAATGAGGAATGTCAAGGCATCAATACTGTTTAATTGGAAAATCAGGATAGCCGTTTAGGAAGTCTTTCATTGGCATGACCTTTTTCCCTTCCATCTGGATTAACCCATTAGGTAGGAATTTAACAATGCGGGCTTGCCCGCTGAAGCCTTGGCGAAAGCGGGTCCATACTCCTGGCCAGGGGTAAAATGCCCTGATCATTCTATCCAAAATTTCCGGTGATGGAGGAGTATTGATGTCAAAATACCCATCTTGTTTGGTTAATTGCTTGCAATAAGTGGCATATCTATGATTTTGTACTGAAAGCTTAATTTTTCCTTGTAATAAATCATTAATTACACCAGGCAAAATTTCACCAGCACGCAGGAACATTTTATTACTCAAAGTATCGAAATTATCATAATCAGAAAGCTCTATTTGCTCTTGATAAATTATTGGCCCATGATCGATTTTCTCATCCATTTTAATAATTGTGATGCCGGAAAGTTTATCGCCTTTTAAAATAGCGGATTGAATAGGCGAAGGGCCTCTGTATTTTGGCAAAAGCGAAGGATGGATATTTATACAGCCGTATTTTGGAGTATTTAATTCTGCTTTGCTTAAAATCCTGCCGTATGCAGCAATTACTGCTAAATGAGCCTCATATAGAGAATCAACTAAAATAAAGAGTTTCCCAAGTTTTTGTTTAACTCCCTGAACAAAGGATGGCGTACCAAGGAACTTTATCTTAAGTTTTGAATTTTGAGTTGAAGTTTTGACTTTTGACATTTGAGTTTTTGAGTTAAATTGTGATTTCCTCAAATATATCTCTGCCTGTTGCATCTTTGCCGATAAACTTAAAGAATTCCCCTTTTTGTTCTAAGACTTTTTCAGAAAATAAAATTCCGTTTAAATGATCTATCTCATGCTGAAATATCCAGGCAAGGACGCCTGTTAAGTTTTTTGTAGTAGTTTTTCCCTCAGGGTTTTGGTATGAAACTTTTATATTTATGTGTCTTTTAACTTCACCCCAGATACTAGGGATAGATAAACATCCTTCAAAGTACTTTTTTGTCCTTTTGCCGGTGGATAAAATTTTAGGGTTAATTATTGATATAAATTTATTGTCATTCTTAGCAACAAAAAAACTACCATCAAGGCCAACTTGAGTAGCAGCTAAACCAACTCCCTCAGGATCCTTAAAAGTTTTAGTTAATTTAACCATCTCCTTTAAGGTAACTTTTAATGCCTGGTTTATCTTTCTAACAGGTTTTGTTTTAATTCTAAGCCTGGGATCAGGCGCTTTTACTACTTCCATGACTCCTAGTTTAACAGATTATTTGACTTTACGCAGTTCAGCCAGCCTCCACATAAACACCCTGGCTTTAGATTTAGCTGCAGTGTATCCTTTAGCATAGGTTAAAGCCTCATCTAACAGCCCCCGGCTATAGTTTTTGGCAAGTTTGATATACAGGGAATAATGTTTAGTATCGTCTAAAGATTCTGCTAAATAGACTCCATAAACTTGAAATTCACGACTTAAGTTTTTCGGTCTCTCTTTAAATTTAGTTTCACCTAATATGTTACTCAAGGATTTCATGGTTTGGCTGCAGCAGTTGCTTCTTTTAATGAGTTTTCTGCCTCCAGATAATTTGGTTTTAATTTTAAGGCCTGTTTCAGATTTTGAATTTCCTCATCCTTTTTGCCCAAAGTATTTAGAATTAAAGCTTTATTGTAATAGAGTTTAGGATCACTGGGAGCTAGTTTAATAGTATGGTCTAGAGTTTTAAGTGTTTCGTAGATATATTTTTCATCTAAACTTCCTAATTCATAGTATGTTCTTACAGCGCTTCTCCAAAAAGAAACATTTTTTGGGTTAGAGGCTAAAGTAGTTTCTAACTCGGCTAAGGTTTCTATTGTTAACTGAGCTGATAATGTTGCATCTGTCTCTTTTAGTGCAGCTGCAGAGGCAGCAGCAGAGTATGCAAGCTCTGATCTGTACAATGGTTCGTGACTATTTAAACTTACAGCAATGGAGAACAGATTATATGCTTTTCCCGGGTTTCCTAGATCCGAAGCCTTTTCGGCTTGACTAAAAATTGTATCTGCATACCAAAGCTGGAAAACTGAATATAGCGAAAAAAGAGTACCTATAACTACAATACCCTTGGCTATTTTGATAGATAAGGAGCTGTGATAAAGCCAGTTTAAGATTGAAGGTAATTTCAATAATTTTGTAGAACCTGTTGCAGTGAAAACTAAAGCCGGAAATAAGTAGAAAAAAATAGCAATTATTACAACAGAGAATAGAAAAAAGTTATAAACAAGATAGCTTACATAGCTTCCAAGTAAAGCTCCGGTAAGCAGTAAAGAGCTTGTGTCATCTGTTTTCTTCCTGATATTTAACATAAGAAACTTAATACAAAATACAATAAATATTCCAATTACTAAAATATATGCACCAAATCCCACAATCCCTGTAGTAGCCAGGTAATTCAAGTATTCATTATGAGCTTTGTTATATAAAAAATCCCATTCTGAAGTGAGGTTATGCGAGGCAGGCCGGTATTGATAATAGGAATAAGCAAAGGTTTCCGGACCGCTGCCAAATAAAGGATAGTTTTTAAAAATATCTAAAGCTCCCTGCCAGACAATAAACCTGATTTGACCTGATTCTGTTCCGCCGGTTTCCAGTTGAGTGCCGGATCCGTTAGCCTGTGGGGGAAGAGCGATCCCGGGTCTTATGGGAGCAGCAAATTTGGAGACTAATCTAAAGCTAGTTAAAGAGGATCCAAAAAGGAGATTAATTAATAAAAAGCTCAAAAGAATTGTCATCCCGCACTTGATGCGGGATCCATGTTCTATTTTTATAGATTCCTGCTTTCGCAGGAATGACATGCAAAGTACAAATACCACCATTCCGCCAATCAACCCTAAAGTCGGTCCCCTGGAATAAGTAAAAGTAAAAGCTAAATACAAAGTAGTTAGTAGTATGTAGTATGTAGTTTGTAGTATGCGGGTAGGAGCAGTAATAAGGAAGTACAAAGCAGGAAAGATAAGCATAGAAAGATAAGCTGCCAGCCAATTTGGTTGGCCGAGGGTGGCAAAGACTCTTGCTTGCACATCCTGTATCCAGCAACCATCATTAAATTCTCCTCTTAAAATCACACAAGATAAAGAAACCCCGAAGTGTTCAAAAATTGCCCAAATAGAAATGATAAATCCTGACAACAAGCCAAACTTTAAGATATTTTTAACTTGAGGCAGTCCCATATTGGAAACAAAAGCCCAGTAAAGCAATAAATAAGACACCAGAGACAACAGACCGCCATTGGAGCGGGAATAGTAACCCCAGATGGAAGTATGCTGATCTATTGAGAAAATAGCTGATAAAATCTGGCTTCCTAAAAATAAAAACAGGGGAATATCGAGCGGTGTCCGATTAAAGATTAATGATTTATGATTAATCATTTTAAGAAGCCAAGCTCCCGCGATTATTACAGTAAATCCATAAGTTAAAATCATCTTGTTATATTCAAAAAGTTCGTAATTTAGAGAAGTCCAAAACAGGGGAGTTAAGAAAAATAAAAGGTAAAATGAGTAGGAAATAATCCGTTCAGGCATTTGAGATTATCCTAACAGAATCAAAGTTTTTTTGGTATACTATTATTTAGGATGAAGATTGATTTGCATGAGGATTATTTTAGAAGCGTGATGTTTGGGTTGCAGGATGGGCTGGTTTCTACCACCGGAGTGGTGGTAGGGATCAGCGCCGGGGTTCCTGATCGGGCAATTATTATTCTGGCAAGTTTTGTGGCAGTATCTGTGGAGGCTTCTTCTATGGCTGCAGGCCAATACTCTTCAGAAAAAGCAGTTCACCAGATGGATAAATCAGGCAAGCATACAGACAGTTTAATTATGGGGGCTTTGCTTATGTTCTTTTCATATCTGGGCGCAGGTTTAATTCCTATTTCTCCATTTTTAATCTTCCCTCCTGATACTGCCAGGGTTATCAGCATCTCCGTTGCATTAACAGGCCTTTTTGTGATAGGTTTTTTTAAGGGCAAAATTGTTGAACACAGGGCTCTCAGGAGTGCAATTGAAATGCTTATTATTGGCGGGTTGGCAACAGTCATTGGTTTGGTGGTTGGTAATTTCCTAAAAGTTTAAGGTGTGTTAAACTCCCCTCATGTTCGATAAGATTTGGGAATATTTATCACTTGATATTGGTATAGATTTAGGTACAGTTAATACTCTTGTTTTAGTAAAAGGAAAAGGGATTGTAATAAGAGAACCGACTGTTGTCGCACTTCACAAAAAAACCAGGCAAATTCTAGCAATAGGAACTGAAGCCAAAAGAATGTTAGGCAGGACTCCAATTTCTATTGAGGCAATAAGACCGCTTAGAGATGGGGTAATTTCTGATTTTGAAACAACAGAGGCGATGCTGCGCTATTTTATTCGTAAAGTTCATGAAACTCCAGGTTCTAGCAGATGGTCTTTTCCTAAAATTCCAAAGCCCAGAATTGTTGTGGGAATTCCCTCAGGTGTAACTGAAGTAGAAAGAAGAGCAGTTCAGGATGCGTGTTTATCTGCAGGGGCAAGGCAGGCTTATTTAATTGAAGAACCAATGGCAGCAGCAATTGGAGCAAAGTTGCCTGTTGAGGAGCCGTATGGCGTTATGATTGTGGATATTGGAGGAGGCACAACAGAAATGGCAATTATTTCTTTAGGAGGAATGGTTATTAATAGATCTTTAAGGGTAGCGGGAGATGAAATGGATGAAGCAATAGTTTCCTATATGAGGACAAGATATGGGATGTTAATTGGAGAAAAAAGTGCAGAAGAAGTAAAGATTGAAATTGGTTCAGCTTATCCAATAGAAAAAGGAGATTCACTTTCTGCTGTGGTTAGAGGAAGGGATTTATCAACTGGTCTACCAAAATCTTTAAAAATCATGGCCTCAGAAATTCGGGAAGCATTAACACCGATTATTTCACAGATTATTGGGTCAATTCAGGAGGTTTTGGAAGAAACTCCGCCTGAGTTATTAACAGATATAGTTGAACGGGGTATTTTTTTGGCAGGAGGCGGGGCATTAATCAGGGGTTTGGATAAAAGGATAGCGGAAGAAACAAAATTACCGGTCTATGTGGCAGATGATCCGCTGACGACAGTTGTAAGGGGCTGCGGAGAAGTGCTAAACAATCTAAATTTACTTGCAAAAGTTAAAGTGACAGGGGGATTGAGGTAAAATGTGTTATAATACCGTTATAACTAAGGGGAGGTGAAGAAGTGTTACAAAAAATTATTCAAGTAGGTAATTCGCTTGCTGTTACTATACCAAGTTCTTTTGCTGAACAAGTCGGATGGAAGGTAGGAGAAAAAGTGGTAGTAACAGAGGATACTGAATTAGAAGCATTGAAGATTCAGCAAACAAAAACTGCTACCAGAGCTGGTGTTACACCGGAATTCTACAGTTGGCTGAAGAAATTTAATGTTAAATATAAAACTGTACTTCAGGAGCTAGCTAATAAATGACAGATGTGACTTATATTACCTTGGATGAGGTTTTAGCAATCCATGATGATATGGTGGAAAGATATGGCGGGAGTTTTGGGATAAGGGATCTAGGGCTTATCCAATCTGCAATTGCCAGACCGCAAGCTAGCTTTGGAGGTCAGGATTTATATCCAACATTAATTGATAAAGCAGCTGCACTTTTCCACTCATTAATCTTTAATCATGCGTTTGCTGACGGCAACAAAAGAACATCTCTCACTTCAACTGCCAGATTTTTACATCTTAATGGATATGAGCTCAAAGCAGATCAAGAAGAACTAATAAACTTTCCGCTTAAAGTTGAAAATAAGCATTTGGATATTGAACAAATTGCCAAATGGTTAAAAGAGCATTGTCTTAAAATTAAAAAATGAAAAAAGCAATTCTTTTTGATATTGATGGGACAGTGTTGGATGCCAGGGATTTTGTATTTGATGCTGTCAAATATACCCTAGCTCAGGCTGGGTATCCTTACCCTGAAGAAAAAGTTATTAAAAAGGCCATGGGTAAGCCTCTTGTCGAATTTTATAAAACCCTTTTGTCCGGTATTGATCCAATTAAACTTTCAGAGCTTCATCAAGAGTTTCAGAAAGAAAATTATCATCTGATTAAACTATTTCCAGAAACTCAGAAAACTCTCAAGGTTTTAAAGGCTTCAGGATTTTTGATGGCTGCAGTCAGTAATAGAATGCGGAAAAGTCTATTATATAGTTTAAAATTAACTAAAATTTTGCCTTTTTTTGATGTAGTAGTTGCAGCAGATGATGTGACCAATCCAAAGCCTCATCAGGATCATCTGTTAACTGCACTGAGGTCTTTGCAGGTCAAACCAGAAAAAGCTTTTATGGTAGGTGATACGGAAAATGATATTCTGGCAGGTAAGAATGCCAAAGTAAAAACTGTTGGAGTAACATATGGTTTTGGAGGAAAAGGAATCTCTGAAAGTTATCCGGATTATGTAATTGATAATATAAAAGAATTACTGGGTTTGAAAATTATAAAGTAAATCAGGTTGTGTTAATATACGAATAATGCTTAAGACTCCTTTTTACGATCCAAGTAAAACTTATGATGAAAATTACGATAAAGGTCCGTTTGGTGCATTTGCCGAAGGTCCTGAGCGAAGTCGTACTTCGATTCCACTCAGTACGACCCTGAGTGTTAACCGAATGGGTCGAAGGACTGATGGGAAACCCCAACATGACTTTTTAGGTCAGAAAGTTTATACCCCTTTTGGAATTCCAGCAGGTCCGCTTATAAATTCCAATTTTTGTAAGGGTGCATTTGAAAAAGGATTTGATATTTGTGTATATAAAACAGTCCGCAGCGGAGTATATCCTTGTCATCCTTTTCCCAATGTTTTGGCTGTTAAAGTCGAAGGTGATTTAACCATCAAGAGGGCTCAAGATAAGCTTATTGCAGACAATAATTACTCTGAGCCTCTAAACATAACTAACTCTTTTGGTGTTCCATCAAAGGCACCGGAAGTTTGGCAGGAAGATTGCAAAAAGGCTATTTCTTATGCAAGAGGGGGACAAGTTCTGGTTTTAAGTTTTATGGGCACAGTTAAGGAGAATCAAACCTCTGATGAATTTGTCACAGATTATGCTATGACTGCTAAGCTTGCATATCAAACCAGTGCTAAAATCTTAGAAACAAATTTATCCTGTCCGAATATTGGTAACGAAGGATTAGTTTGCTATAACTTAGAAATGACGGAAAAAGTGTGCAAAGCAATTAGGAATGAGATAGGAAATACTCCTTTAATTTTAAAAGTTGGTTATTATAAAAATAATGATGATATTAAAAAATTATTAGAAATTGCTTCAAAGTATGCTCAGGCAGTTTCCTCGATTAATACTATACAAGCTGAAATTATAGATAAAGATGGAAATCAAGCTTTGCCGGGAAAAATGAGGGCAAGAAGTGGTGTTTGCGGAGCTGCTATTAAGTGGGCAGGTTTGGAAATGGTTAAAAAATTAGTTAAGATAAAAAAGAGTCTTGGAATAGAAACTAAAATTATTGGTGTGGGTGGGGTTACAAATGCATCAGATTATTTTGACTATCTGCAAGCTGGAGCAGATTGTGTAATGAGTGCAACTGGTGCAATGTGGAATCCAAATTTGGCGCAGGAAATCAAACAAAAAATATAGATTTACTATTGACAAAGTGTACATTAGATGATAATATAAAAGCATGAGTACTATTAGAGTTTCAGCTACATCTGCCAGAAATAATTTTTTTGAGCTTTTAAACCAGGTTGCGTCGGGAACACAAGTTATTATTGAAAGAGATGCCAAAGAAGTGGCAATTATTTCTCCCAAAAAACAGACAGTTGATTGGATAGCCTTAAAAAAGGCTTCACAAGCTACCCACGGAATTTTAAAGAATTACGATCCAAAAAAAGACAATCCTTTTTATGGAAAAAGAGCATGGCCTAACTTGGGCAAGTGGGACAAAGGATTAAAATTTAAAAAGACAGAATGAAGCTGGTAATAGATACAAGTGTTTTGATAGATCATTTGAGAGGCGGTAATACTTGGAAAAAGGTTATAGCTGAAAGCGGAGAAGATTTAAAACTTTTTATACCGACAATAGTAATTTTTGAATTATTTTCAGGTCAAAGTACTCAGGATTCTTCTATAGTTGTTAAAATCTATCAGCTTTTACATAATTTCCAGAAAGTAGAACTGGATGAAAACATAGCCAAAATTGCAGGTGAGCTTTTGCGGGATGCAAAACATCGTATTCAAGTACCTGATTACATTATTGCTGCTTCGGCCTTATCGATAAATGCTGCAGTGTTAACTCTGAATAATAAGCATTTTGAACAAATTCCTCATCTGGCCTTATATCCGCTCTAATAACTTGATGCAATGTGGAATCTTTTTATTTCCCTTTAAAGTATACAGTTATAAATATACCAGCAAGTGCCATTATCATTCCCACAATTTG
>CAYMZB010000036.1:0-4021 GCA_964394845.1 uncultured Gammaproteobacteria bacterium
CCCTGCATTATTCCCTGCAGAAAATCCGAGATTTTCTTTATTTACGATTAATTCAACTTTGGGAAATTGTTTCTTTACAGAATCTACTGATCCATCCTCTGAGGCATTATCCACCACAATCACCTGCCAATTATCTTTTGCTGTTTTACTTTTAAATAAAGAGTTTAAACAATTAATTAGTAAATCGGAAACATTATAGTTTAAGATAATTATTGAAAGATCCTGACTTTCTGTATTTGCCATTTTATCTCACCTTGTGCCTGCGTTTAATCCGAAGTTGCGCCAAAGATTTTTCTAAATTGGCTAAAGTCTCTGCATATTCTTCATTTGAAAGAATTTGAGACAAAGCTTGTTCAGCTCTTTTTTTAGCCTCTTCTACAGCTTTTTCATCTATATCCTGAGCATATGTTGCTAAATCCGTCATTATTGTTAGAGTATTTCCACTAACTTGCAAGAACCCGTCTCCAATAGCCATGGAGTCTACTTTGTCGCCTTTTTTGATTATCAACTCTCCTGGCTGAAGCTTTGCCATTAAATTTGCATGATTTGGAAGTATACCTATTTCACCCTGCTCGGTAGCCACATTAACCTGTGAAACCTCCTGGTCAAAAATTAACTTTTCCGGAGTAACTATTTTTAAATGTAGCTGCATTGTCTAATTATATCTTATATCCTTAATAATTTAAAATGAATATTTGAACCTATTGTCCAATAGGAGTAAAATACCTTTCTATGAATGAAGGGAAGAATGTAATTACATTCAAAAAATCTTCTATCCAAAAGGCTTCACAACAGTCTTCGGTTATCAGGGCTAAATCCTTTAAGGTAACTGCTGCAAATCAAAATTATTCCCAGTACATTAATACTATAAAAGCTTATGCCCTAGCTGGCATGCCTTTTGAACATATTGCCAATGCCGGAGAATATATAGGTGATATAGTGGAAAAAGGAGAAGTAGATGCTTCCTTAATAGAAGGCTGGCAAGGAAAGCTCGGAGAAGTTGCAGAAAATGAAAGTAAACTTTTAGCCTGGCAAAGCAGAGGAGAAACCATTTCTATAACCCACCAACTTTCACCGCCTAATCCAGTTACAGGAGTTGAAATTATACCTGCCTCTCAAGATCTGACTACACCAACCTCAAATACTGAACAAACTTTAAATGTAGTGGAAGGAATTTCAGTATTAAGAGAAGATACAGCAAGCTTATCTAACAATCCCTTTCTTAAGGCGATTCCAGATCTTAAGAAACCTTTTTAAGCTTACTTGATCTCATCAATAGTTCCTACCATATAGAAGGCTTGCTCTGTTTTTGAGTCATATTTACCTTCCAAAATTTCTTTAAACCCTTCAACTGTATCCTTAATGGAAACATATTTTCCTTTTCTGCCTGTAAAAGTTTCTCCAACAAAAAATGGCTGGGTCAGGAATCTTTGAATTTTCCGGGCTCTGGCAACTATTTGTTTATCTTCATCTGACAGCTCTTCAATGCCCATAATAGCAATAATATCCTGCAAATCTTTATATCTTTGCAAAACTTTTTGTATTCCAACAGCTACATCATAATGCTCCGCTCCTACAACATCAGGAGACAATGCTCTTGATGAGGAAGCTAGGGGATCAACTGCAGGATATAATCCTTGTTCTGTTAAAGACCTGTCCAAAGCAATTGTGGAATCCAAGTGAGCGAAAGTAGTGGCCGGAGCCGGATCTGTGTAATCATCTGCCGGCACATAAACAGCCTGAACAGAAGTGATTGATCCTTTTTTGGTAGAAGTAATCCGTTCCTGCAATTGCCCCATCTCAGTTGCCAAAGTTGGCTGATAACCTACTGCAGAAGGGATACGTCCTAGAAGCGCTGAAACCTCTGACCCTGCTTGGGAAAACCTAAAAATATTATCAATAAACAGCAATACATCTTTACCTGCCTCGTCCCGGAAATATTCTGCCATTGTTAATGCAGATAATGCCACTCTTTGTCTGGCTCCAGGGGGCTCGTTCATTTGTCCAAAAACCATAGCTGTCTTATCTATAACTCCGGAATCTATCATCTCATGATAAAGGTCATTTCCTTCTCTGGTTCGCTCACCAACGCCTGCAAAAACAGAATACCCCCCATGTTCTGAAGCAATATTTCTAATTAACTCCTGAATTAAAACAGTCTTACCAACTCCTGCTCCTCCAAATAATCCTACTTTTCCGCCCTTTACAAAAGGAGCTAGCAAATCTATAACTTTAATTCCTGTTTCAAAAACCTCGGATTTTACAGATTGTTCCTCAAAGCCTGGAGCAGCTCTATGTATAGGCAAGTATTTTTTTGCTTTAACTGCACCTTTTTTGTCTATAGTTTCACCTAAAACATTAAATAATCTGCCTAAAACTCCTTCTCCAACAGGTACAGAAATAGGAGCGCCGGTATCTAAAACAGTTGTTCCCCTTTTTAACCCATCTGTTGAACCCATAGCCACAGCTCTGATCTGACCTTCACCCAAATGCTGTTGGACTTCCAAAACTAATTTGTCCTTGCCTATAGCAAGCTCCAAAGCATTGTAAATCTCCGGTAATTTACCGGCTTCAAATTGAACATCTACAACTGCACCAATAACTTGTGTAACTGTTCCTTTATTCATATTATTCCATTGCCAACTGAGCTGTTGTTATTTCCAGCAACTCCCTTGTAATTGCACTTTGTCGTGTTTGATTATAAGCAAGGTTTAAATCATCTACCAGCTCTAGGGCATTATCTGTTGCGTTTTGCATAGCAACCATCTTTGCGGAATATTCAGAGGCTTTTGTCTCCAACATTGCCTGATAAATTTTAACTTGAATATGGTGTATTAAAATATAATCCAATAAAATATTAGGATCTGGCTCAAAAAGATACTCTGATTTAGAAGACCCGTTTGAAGCTTCTTCCTGAATATATTTGGTGATATCTTCCAGCCTAATCGGTAAAAGCTTCACTTCTCTTGGCTCCTGGCGAAGGCTAGAGGCAAAATGTGGATATACAATAAAAGCTTGTCCAATTTCTTTGGCTTTAAATGAATCTATAATCATATTGGATAGTTGTGCTGCCATTCTAAAACTTATAATATCTATATTTTCAAAATCTGCAATTAAATTCCTTCCCATTTTGGCAATAAAATTTCTGCCCTTTTTACCAACAGTAATAAAATTATTACTCGAATCCAGTAAATTTAAGTTTAACAATCTAAAAAGATTTGTATTTAGCGCTCCGCAAAGACCTTTATCTGTAGAGAAAACTATGACTGTGGATTTTTTATTGTCACTGCTTTGCAAAAGAGAATGGGATTGCAGTTCTACCAAAGGAAGAAGTTTTTTTAAAGAGGAAGACAAGTTAAATGAGTAGGGTCTTCCGTTTATAGCCTGATTTTGCGCTTTTCTCATCTTGGCAGCTGCAACCATTTGCATGGCCTTTGTAATCTGAGCAGTACTTTTTACTGACTTTATGCGTCTTCTAAGTTCTCTGGTATTAGACATATTTTTTTGCAAACTCTTTAGTTACTTCTTCTAAGTTCTTAATCATCTTTTCATCCAAGACTTTATGCTCAGCAATTTGAGAAAGTAGCTTTTTCTCCCGGAGTTTTACATAAGTAACATACTTTTGTTCAAATTCCCGTACTTTTTCAACCTCAACTTCGTCCATATATCCATTTGTTACCGCCCAAAGCACAATAATTTGCTCTTCTACTGGAACAGGGGAGTAAGGAGGCTGTTTCAAAACCTCCGTAATCCTTTTTCCTCTTTCAATTTGCCTTCTTGTATCAGGATCCAAATCAGATGAAAATTGGGCAAAAGCCTGCAAAGCTCTAAATTGTGCTAAATCTAACCTTAATTTTCCTGCCACTGCCTTCATAGCCTTAGTTTGTGCTGCACCGCCTACTCTGGAAACAGAGATTCCTACATTAAGAGCAGGCCTGAATCCGGCAAAGAATAAATCAGACTCCAGATAAATCTGCCCATCAGTAATTGAGATCACATTAGTTGGAATATATGCAGACAC
>CAYMZB010000037.1:0-4992 GCA_964394845.1 uncultured Gammaproteobacteria bacterium
ATGGGTACAATTAGTATGTAAGCCCTCACTTAAATCACTATAAGGACCATAGCTTTCAGCAAAGTCATCGAAGGTGGCTATTGGATACTTTACCGGGTTAGATTTATCAAAGGCAGTGCGTATGCTCTTAAGAGAGGTGCAAGCAATGCTGTTTAAGTCTTTGCTTCTAGCACAATTGGCTATTGGGTTTTTTGCTGGATCACTAAATGTATTAATTCCTAATGCGCAGTCAACTTGCTCATAAAAATTATCACCGATACAACCTAAGTCTCTTGAACCCATGGCGCTGAAATTTGATTCAGTTTTCCAATATCCCAAGAAGATAACAGGATTTAATCCTGATTGTTGTGAGTTAGTAACAATATAGTTAACTCTTTTAGCAAATTCCGCAAGATCCCCTTTACCAGAATTTGTGAATACGGAGCTATATTTAGAAATGTACGAGTCGATTGAGGATTGTGAAATGGATGTATTAAATATGTCAATTGACGGGTTTAGATAATGACAGGAAGACTCATTTTTATTAGTCGATGTGTCCTGACAAACAGATCCAACCGGGCTTGCTACGCCTGGCAGGGTAGTTCCTGTTTGGTTGGCTCCTGAAATGGCTAGTCCCCCTACCAGCGTCATAAAACCTAATATCCCAAATAAAAATATCAATCCTCCTCCTCTGGCTTTAGCCTTGCCAACTAAGGATCCTGCGCGCCCGCTACCCAACCTGTTGAATTTTCCAAAGATGCTTCTGCTCCCTATTCCTCCTCCTATTCCTCCTGGGGCAATACTTTCAAGACCTTTTACTAAGCTGTTGCCTGCTTTTTTTAGAAAAGGGTTAGCAGTCTCAAGTCCGGCTCTGGCGACTCCGGCAATTCTGTTTGCTTTACGGGTCACAGGCCCAATTGGTTTTTCCTTTGGTATTGTATAAGGCGCACGGGGTTGAGAAACAGACTGAATATTTGGAGGGTGAAATAAAGGAGCATCAGTTTGTCCGGCCATGGTATTAACAGGTTCTCCTGCTGTTTGTAAAGCCATGGCTTCCTCTGGGCTTGATACCTGCTCAGTTGCTTCTGTTATAGCAGGCTTTCTTCCTATTGTTTTCTCCAGTTCAATCCGTTGTTCTGAAGGCAGTTTACCTAAAAGAAGCTCTACTTTTTTGGGATCTGTTAAATACTTAGCTATATAATCATCATTTTGTCCTTGCAGTTCTGGAAATTTGCGAAGCAATGTAAGGCAATCGGCTTTATTTACAGGGGTTCCATTTACTACAACAGTGGGAGGGATTTGTTTTAGATTAAAATTAACCTTATCTAATGCTAAGAAGAAGGCTTTAAGTTGTTTAAAGTCAGTATGCTTTAAATAATCCATAAGATTAGGTTATCACTAAACATCCTGCCTTGCCATAAGTTCTGCCGGGTTGGAAGTAACTAATTGGTGTTCCTGGGGGGAGGCAACAATCCTCATAGCTACATGGGTATTGCCGGCAAAAAATAGGCCCTGTCCTATTCCTTCTGAAAGAAGCAATCTTTGTTCTCCCTCTGACAGATTAAAGATTTGAGCCAAAAGGTCAATTGAAGCCGGGGCTTGTTTAAGCAATACTTGTATTGAAGAGTTAGAGATTATTTCTTTGCCTCGTTCTGATCCTAAAAAGTCTTCAATGTCCTGGGTAACTGTAGTTAATCCTAAGTAATATTTTCTGGCTCTTTTAGCCATATCTACCAAAAATTCAGCTGAATCAGGGTTTCTCATCAAATACCAGGCCTCATCTACAATTAAAAGCCTCTTTTTTAGCTTGCCCCTGATCTTTGTCCAAATATAATCGAGTATCATATGTATGGCTAAAGGTCTTAGTTGATCAGGTAAATCACGGACCGAAAAAACTGTGAAAGAGTTCTTAAGGTCAATGTTAGATTGGGCAGAGAATATTCCGGTTAAAGAGCCTTTGACAAATCTTTCCAGTCTGGCTGAAAGTTCCATGGCAGCAGGTTCTTCCATGCCAGTTAAAACTTTGTATAAATCTTCCATTAAAGGTGGCTGTTTATTTTGTGTTTTAGGGTCATCTGTAATACCCTTTAACTGGTAAGTTTGTTTTAAAGCCCGGTCTAAGATGGCTGCCTCAGTAGCTGTTAAATTTCCTAAAACCAGTTTCAAAAAAACAGTTAAAGAAAGAATTTTTCTTCCCAGCTCGTTTTCGCCGGAGCTAAATTGGGTTGATAAATCAAAAGGATTTATCTTTACCGGGGAAGAAGGGGAAAAATTAATATATTCTCCTCCTACAGCTTGAGCTAAAGGCAGGTACTCTTGCTCAGGGTCAATTATTATAATTTCCACTCCAAACATTAATGACCGAAGCGCCTCGAGTTTTACTAAATAGCTTTTGCCGGCTCCAGATTTGGCAAATACAACCGAGTTCGCGTTCTCTAAACTGAACCTGTCAAACAAAATTAAAGAATCATTATGTTCATTAATCCCATACATAATTCCTTCATTGGCAGTCAGCTCAGATGAGGCAAAAGGGAAAGTTGTGGCCAAAGAAGTAGTGTCCATATTGTGGGTTAGATTTAGAAGATCTTGTCCTTGGGGAAGGGTTGATTTAAACCCATCTTCCATTTGTAAAGTAGTTGGCCTGGCAGTCATAGAAAGAGAAGCAAGCGTAGATTCAGCCAATTTAGAAGTATTATGCAATTCTTCTTTTGAGGCAGCTGGAATTGTCATATATAGAGAGAATTGGAAAAATCTCTCCACTCCTTTTACTAATTGGTCTTGTAAGCTATGAGCATCTCCCAAAGCTACTTCAACAGTGGGGTCTATTGCTCTGCCTCGTTCCAGATCTGTTTGGATTGTTGCTTCCATCTCAGCGATTTTCCGTTTTAATTGATCCAAAACTCCGGCAGATTCTGAAGGGTAGATAAACATTGAAATCAAAAGCGAGTGGTCAAAAGATACAATTGGTTCCAGCCAATTAGGCTCGACAAACCTGGGGTAACTGGAAACAAAATAGGTTCTAAAAAACCTGCCGTCTACCCGCAAATGATTAAAATCAACTTCAATTTCAGAAGGAGCCAGTACATCCTCAAGGGTCAATTGAGGTTGAGTATTTTCCGGGGCTTTGAGTTTTTTATTAAATAGACTGGGTATTTTCATATAACTTTATAAATTTTTAATTTTCAATTTTTAATTTTCAATCAAATCTCATTGTTACAATTTTTAAACATTAAAACATTGAATCATTTAAAATTCAATGAAAATTGTAAATTGTAAATTGTAAATTTCATACATTATCATCCAGTTCTACTACTACAAACGGATGATTCCTTGATGCTTGCGAAGCAATTCCAGATACTCGGGTTTTAGCAGGCGCTGGTGTGCTTTGTAAGTTAGGTGGCTGGTTGGTTATTGGTTTCGGTTTTTTAAGGTTTACCTCAATTTGCCCGGGTTTAGTAACGGGAATTTGGGATTTTTCTATGAACTGGCCGTTATAGATATCATAGAAAACTTCAATTAGTTTTTGATTAGTTAATTGAGTTGCTTTAAGTCCAACCCTGTGTAGTTGTCTTATTATCTGATCTTTTCTTGGCAGGAGTACTGTGGAGATTTTCCGCTCTAAGCTTTCTTTTGAGGCAGTAAGTCCCAGTTCAAGCGCAAAAAGCGGAATCACTAGAAAAAACTTTTTATCTAAAACATCATTTTCTTTAATTGTATTTTGGATAAACTGACGGTAATTGCCAATCATGGTTGATAAAAGCGGATTTATTTGGGATTCTTGTGCTTTGTCCAAAAGATTAAGATATGAGGAAATATTCAACCTTTCTGAATAAATTACAATCTGAATACTAAAACTTAAAGAGTTAAGCATCTGGGCAAAGGCAGAAATAATAGCATTTTGTTCCCGGTCTGACAAAAGGCCAAAGTTAACTGCGGATACTTGCAGAACCAAAGCGCCTCCGCCATTTTTTAACAAAATAATGTCGTTTTTTATATCTAATATAGATAAATGTTCTTGTGTTGTATTCATATTATTTAGCAATAATTAGCAGCGGAGGCAATACCTCTCCTGCGAGTTCTATCTGTAATACATCAAAGGTAAAGTTTTCTTTCTCAAGCGCTAATTTATAAGTTCCATTTGGGAGTGGGGTAGAACCTGTAAATTGGCCGAGCTTATTTGTTTTTAAAGCTCTTACAGGCAATCCTTCTTTGTCATATATTACTGCAATGCTGTCTTCCAAATAGTTGCCACTTTTATCTTTAACAATACCATTAATAACATTTGGGAAAGTGGTTAAGGCAAGTTGGGTTTGTTTTTCCTTTGCAGGAACAACTACTTTAATTGTTTCTTTAGGCTTTACTGCTGTTTTTTCTTGTTCAGTTTTAGTTAACTCATCTAATTTTTCCCTGGTTTGGGATGCTTGTGAGACTAATCCTTGTAAGTCAGCCATAATTTTATTAACTTGTCCTGAGTAATCAACTGGAACAGCAGTTGGTTGCTGAGCTTCAGATTTGATCTGGCTTAAAGTTCTTTCTGTTTGCAGAATTCTGATCTGCAGATTTTGAGCTTGTCTTGCTAAATCAACTGTTTTCCCTAGCTCATCAGGCGTAGGAAGAGTAGGGGCAGGTATTGGTGCAGGAGAAGGAATGGGAGTTGGAATAATTGGTTCTGGAGGAGGTGAAGTTGGGGTTAGTGCTGATAAATACATCACTAGCCTACTATTAAATAAAGGGTTTTCTTTATAGAGTTGATTATTTTTCTTCCAAACTCTTTTAGTAGGGGAATAAATAGCTTTTAAAAAAGCCCCTAGCCAGTAATCCAAAGGCCTTGAACCAATTGGTATAAAAGCAAAAGCAACACCCAGCAAAGTTGAAGTAACTATCAAAGGCCAGGCAAGATAAGGATAGATTGGGGATAAGAATATAAACAAGAAATAAGCAATACCAGATCCAACAGATAGATAGAGGAAATGTTTTAAAGTAATATCCCCAAATAAATGGAAAAGAAAAGAA
>CAYMZB010000038.1:0-5930 GCA_964394845.1 uncultured Gammaproteobacteria bacterium
AATTTTGATATATATCTGTCAATATTTAAGTAGTTCCTTAAGTGGTTCCATCTCTCCCCAGTTATGACCTATTTTTAGATCTACTGCTACCGGCACAGAAAGTTTGAGTGCATTTTCCATTTTTTCCTTAACTATTTTTGCAATCTCTTTTACATTCCCGGGATCACATTCAAATAACAATTCATCGTGAACCTGCAGAATAAGCTGACAGGAGTCGCTAGTCGCTAGAGTCGAGAGTCTAGGTTTCTGTTTTCCTTGACTCTTGATTCTAGACTCTAGATTCTTATTTATTTCCACCATGGCTTTTTTAATCATGTCAGCTGCACTGCCTTGAACAGGCGTATTGACAGCAGCCCGTTCTCCTGCTGATTTAATCATTCTATTATCAGCTTTTAACTCCGGTATATATCTTCTCCTGCCCCAAATTGTTGCAACATAACCGTCTTTGTAGCCTTTCTCCAATACTTTTACCATCCATTCTTTAATTTTAGGAAATTGGGCAAAATATTCTTCTATGTATGAGCGCGCAGTTTGAAAATCAATACCTAATTGTTGGCTAAGCGCTCTAGGACCCTGACCATAAAGGGTGGCAAAATTCATGGTTTTACCAACTGTTCTTTGTTCTTTTGTAACTTTTTCAATATCTACTTTAAAAATCTTTGCTGCTGTAGCGCTGTGGATATCCAAACCTTTCAGAAATGCCTTTTTTAATCCAGGATCATCAGCCAAATGAGCCATAATCCGAAGTTCGATTTGAGAATAATCAGCGCCCAGTAAAATCTTACCTTTTGGTACAACAAATGCTTTTCTAATCTCCGACCCTACCGAACCTTTCACAGGTATATTTTGTAAATTTGGGTCTTGTGAGCTTAACCGTCCGGTTGCGGCTCCTTCTACATTAAAAGTAGAATGGATTCTGCCATCTTCTCCAATAAATTTAGGTAAGGCATCAATGTAAGTAGAAACTAACTTAAACAATTGTCTATACTCTAAAAGCAAAGGCATGACTGGGTGTGCGTCTACCAATTCATGCAAGGTGGATTCGTCTGTAGACCTGCTGGTTTTAGTTTTTCTAATAACAGGCAAATGTAATTCATCAAACAGAACAACTGACAGTTGCTTTGGACTGTTAAGATTGAATTCATGACCTACTTTTGAGTAAATATCCTTTTCAATAATTACCAAACGGCCTTTCAACTCAACACCTAATCTATTTAAAAACTTCAAATCCACTAAAATTCCTGTCTTGCTCATTTTTTCTAATACCGGTGTAACTGCTAAATCTAAATCCGTGGTAACACTTTGACTCGCAGACTCGCTCAGTGAAGAATCTTCCATGGTCGTGGAAGATCCCTCGGATGCGCTCGGGATGACGGAAACACCAGAAACTCTGGCTATCAGGCTTTTAAATTCAAGCTCTGCAAAAAGCTTAATTACTTTCTCCTTATCAAAATCATGAACAATACATTTGGAAAGATCTAATTTTATCGGCGCTTTTAAGTCTAAAGTAGCCAGTTTTTTGCTCATTACAGCAGACTCTACCCCTTCTGCCAGAAGTGTTTGTGTTCTTTGCGGCAATGTAGCCAGATTTTCTCTCTTGTATATATTCTCAATACTTTTGAACTGATGTATCAACTTTGTGGCTGTTATTTCTCCAATTCCCGGTACTCCCGGGATATTATCAGAGGCATCTCCTGCCAGCGCTTTATAATCAATTAATTGCTTAGGGAAAAATCCATACTTTGCTACAAATTCCTCTACTCCATATAATCCAACATCTGCCATGGTTTTTTTAGGCATGAACACTTTAACCTGCTTATCTATCAGTTGCATAATATCCCTATCCCCTGTAACTACTATCACCTCTAAACCCCTTTCTTTCTTTGCTTGTATGGCCAGTGTACCAATTAAATCATCTGCCTCGTATCCGGATAAATTAAATTCAGGAATGTTAAAGGCTCTATCTATCTCAAAAACCCGTTTGTATTGACTGGACAAACCTTCATCTGCAGGACGCCTGGTTGCCTTATACTGAGTATAGACCTGATGCCTGAAAGTAGGACCTTTTTCATCCCAGGCTATGGCCAGATACTCCGGATGAAGCTCTGAAATCACTTTTAAAATCATGGAGGTAAAACCAAAAACAGCATTTATTAGCTCACCTTTGGAGGTGGTAAAAGGAGGAGTAGCATGATAGGCCCGGTGAAGCAGTGCGTTACCATCAACCAGAACTAAACGTCTTGTGATGAACGAAGCCTCGCCGAAGGCGGGAGAAGTCGAAGGATTCATGATGTAATTGTAGCAATAAATTGATTCGCAGTTACAATTGGAATGCCTTTAAATTTTTTTAATGGTAAAAGGTGCTTTTTATCGCCTGTGATAATATAATCAACACCACCTTCTAAAGCAGCCTCTAAGATTTTGTTATCCGGTAAATATTGAACCAATTTGATTCTGGCATTAGGAACAATCAATTTACTTATGGAGGCAATGCTGCTTATTAATTTTTTTGTTTCATAATCTGAACGATGAAACTTATTGATTAAGTTCCGCTTAACTTCTTCTATTATAGCAAGGGAGATTATAATTTCGATATCTCCACTTGAGGCCATAAATAAAATCTCTTCTGGTTTTCCATCAAAAAGTAGGGCTGAAATAAAAATATTGGAATCTAAACAAATTTTAATCACCGTGGATGTAGTCGTATAAATCCTGTTCAGTCTTCAAACCAAACTCTTTTCTAATTTTTTCTCCTTCTTTTCTCAATTCACTCCATTCTCTCTTGAATTTCCAGCGGTGATACCAAAGTAGGGCTTCGCGGATAAGTGCACTTTTGCTTTTACGTTCCAATTTAGCCCATTGATTAAGCTGAACCAATGTATCCTGAGGTAAAGATATAGAAACAATAGCCGTATTGCGTTTAATCATTGTATTACTAGTATTACACTAATTAGACTTTTTGTCAATTGTTTAAACAGTCTATTGCCGAAGTGTTAACAACATGCCAAAATAATGTCGGAGGAAATAACCATAGGAGAAGCAACAGTAACTATCCTGTATCGGAGAGCAGAATGCGGGAAATCCGCCTGCACGGTTCAGTCGGGGGTTTCATTATGTCCCATCTCTTAAAAGGAGGTATAATTAGAAATCTACCATGAACCCTGAAGAGTATAGAAAAAAACTTGAGTTAGATATCCTTAAAATTATGGAGGAAAAATTATCAAGAGGGGAAATGCAACCTGAAAAAGCGCAGGCTATTGCTCGTATGGTACTGGTAAAGCTTCATCCACCTTTAACTTTAGAGCAAATCTACCGAATAGCACCTACGCTTGATGACCAATTTGCAGAACTTACTCAAGCAGTTCTACCGGTAATAAATGACCGTGATGAGAAGCTAAAACAAATTGTAGGCGATCATGCTAAGAAACTCATCGAAAAAGGCAGATTTAATGAGGCCACAATATTACTAAGACAAGCAAATGAAAGTAAGAAAGTAAGTTAAAATAATATGGCTGAAGTTGTAGCAACAAGACCTGTAGAAAACGTGACCGCTTCAAAAACAGCGGATGGGCCTGAACAAACCAGATCTATTGGACAAAGAGCCAAGGCGATGTTGGAACGGATATGGGCTAAAACTAGAAGACAAAATCCAAACCCTGATGCTGCTTTGGCAGAAGTAGCAACCTTTCCTTTGCAAGAATTGCAAGATAAATCAAAAGATCAAAGTAACCCTCCCAGTCTTGTTCCTGCAAAAGCAGAAATGGACAGTCAACATGATAATACCCTCATACTAGATTCTTTAGATTATCCAGGAAAAGCTAATAAAAAACATGAGCCCACAACATCCCCAAGCATAGGTGGAGTGTTGGCTCGCCTAAGAAATGAGGAGTTGGCTGGAGTAAACCTAGAACATGACCCCAAAAGGACTAAGGTCTATAGTTCTATTGAGGATGCAGTTCCCGGAATTGACCAAGCTTTATCTAACGGTGTGGTCAGTCATAACGAACCTGCTAAAAAAATGGCGTTTGATACAGGCGGTCATAGTGAGTTCGTTTATGATGAAGTAAAAGAAGATCTTATTTATACAGATGCATATGACAAAGTTGTAGATTTCCATAAAAGAAACTATGGGGATAAAGCAGATGTAAGTTTAGTACGTCTGAATGATGATCTAGTAACAGTAACCTCTCATTACGCAGGCCCGCGTCTCCGCGTTATTCAAATACTTGATGCGGGATACCCTTATACAGAAAGATACCAAGAAGCATACAATAGGGCTAAAGCAGAAAATAGACAACCACCTAATGAATTAGGGTTTTTTGGAGGAATAAAAAAATCATATATTCCTGCCCGTCATCTATTATTACAAGATACTCAGACAGGCAAGGTTGTTGATATAAGAGCTTTAATACCTAAGGATTGGGAACTGAGGTATTATCCCCAAATTGGTTTAGCAAATACTGCTCAAGATTCAGATATAAAGTTTGTTTCATACAATGAAATAGATTCGCCACAAAAATTCCTAGTACTAGCCCACGAGATAGGTCATTCTGTAATTGATGCTAATAATCCTGAACTGTTTAGACAGACAAAGGAAGCTACTATAAATTTACGTTTTACAATTGGAGGAGCTAATGGTTTACCTCAAAACGAGCGTGAGGATATTAAGGCTTTGATGGTAAGAAATGAAAGAGGAGCATCAGCGCATGCTTATCAACTTATTAGGATGTTTAAGGAGCAAGGGTTTGATACGGGAGCAACTCCTGATGAGTATAAAAAAATTGTTGATTATGCTTTAGCTAGCTATGAGGCACAAAACCCAGGAGTGGGTACAGAAAATATTACTTTTATTCATGGACAAAGAAAAGTCCCGAAAGTACAAACAGATATGATACAATAGACCTAATGACCTCTGGCCAAGAACAATCTGAGAGAACTACATCTGAATATATTCCTCCACTAGACAAACTACGTGGTCCAAATTCTACACTTAGATTAACAGCGTTACTGGAAGAAACACTCAGGTATTCTGGCGCAAAACGCGCCTGGGAATACGCTAGCAATCCAACTATTATGCAGCAGGCAGTTTTAGAGTTAAATAAATGGGCTGGACCAATTGATAGTAAAGTAAGAACTGCTGCTGGTTTCAAACCACCTCATAGCGGAATTGAACTGGAGCAGATAGTCAAGGGTTTAATAAGGAGTCGCGCAATTTATTCATCTTTGAGTTTATGGGAAATCGTAAGATATAACAGGCCCAATCATCTTCTAGCAAGACAAGATCAATGGAATTTAGTACAGGCTCTTTTTGGAATTGATACAAGTCTTTTAGGTCCAAATTATGCAGGTGGGCAAGTTTTATCCCGGGTTCATGATCTGAGGAGCGAATATCGTGATCAGGGGAGGTTACATAAGCTTATGTTTGACTTAATAGAAAAGGCTGTCCAATCTAGAGGAGGCAGTTTTGAGATAGTTACTGATGAGATTGGAACAATTTATCCCACTGGACCAACTTTTAAAGCGCCTAGTTTAATAGATGGTATTACAGCAAAAGTTAGTGTCAACAATAAGCTTACTACTCCTATATCTGAAGATGGTTATCCTAATATTGAAGAAATTATTTTTGATTTCAGCCCATCATTTTTAGCCTCTGTCAGACCCTTGCAGGGTGAGGGTGATCCAGGGTATTCCCAAAGACAAAAGAGACAAGAACAACAGGGATATAGAGAACAAAGAAAGGAAGAACCTAAAAGTGAATCTGGGAGTAAAGAAAGGAGCGAAGGTTATAGAAGAGAGCCGGAAGGTCAGGATCCAAATGATCCACAAGGGTATTATAAAATGCTAGGTATTAATCCAGGTACAAATCCGGAAGATATGGCAGAAGTTATTTTAGCTACTTACAGAAGACTTGCCCGTAAATATCATCCTGA
>CAYMZB010000039.1:0-36220 GCA_964394845.1 uncultured Gammaproteobacteria bacterium
GTTTCAATTTTCAAACATTAATCATTGATTCATTGAAAATTCAATGTAAATTGCAAATTGTAAATTGAAAATTAAATTCATACAATGAATTTCTCTGCTTTAGCTTTTTCCAATGCCTCATAAACAAGGTCCAGCTGGTCATTCAAAGACAATTTTTTTACTAATACTGTATTGAGGGTTTGCTCGATTATGGCAATAATATTTTCATCAATTAATTTAAGCCGGGTACTTTTATAAGTATCAATTAATTGTCTGGCGCTTTTAAGTTCTAACTCAATGGAAGAAGTAGTTTTTTGCTCTGTTTCTATTAAAAAATCAGCCAGCCTGGCTTCAACTCTTTCGAAAAGTTGGTTGATCCTTTGTTGTCCGGCTTGTTTGCCGGCTTCTTCAAACTCTGCGCTTCTTTTTTGTAGATCTTGCATAAAGCCCAGGAGTTGGCTTTGGCCGGCTCTGATTGCTTGTTGAGACTCATTTAGATGTTGCGAAAGTTTTTGTGAATATTCCTCTTCCAGCTTACTCCTCTCAATCTTTTCGCCGGCAGTAATCTTTATCCCTGCCAGCTCTGCTTCTCCCAGGATCGCCTGGGATTTTTTAATAGATTGATTGAGGGTTTCCCAGCCTTTAGTCTTTATTTCTTGCAAGAATTTATCATTTTCTGATTCGAGTTTTCTTCTATGATTATATTCGCGGAGGTACAAAACTACAGCAGCCAGCGCTAAAGTAGCCAACACGGAAATAACAGGGTTTAGGAGCAGTTCAGACATAGTTAGATAATAACAAGTTAAAAGTCAAAGGTCAAAAGGCAAAAGTATGGTAATCCTTCGACTCGTCCGCCTTTGGCGAGACTTCGCTCAGGAAATATTGACTGAGCTTGTCGAAGTCATACCTTACAATTTGATTATCAAAATTGATGCTATTATCCCAATAATGCCGGTAGCAACTAACAGGGCAATGTTTATGATCATGGATAGTTGAATTGTTGATTTTGCCAGGGGATTCCGCCCCAGCGCTTCAACGCTTTTTGCAATTGATTTGGAAAAGGTTAAGAATCCGAAGGTAAAGCTGAGCAATACTATTAGTCCTGCAGCCACAAACCGGACAACATTGCCAATTTGTTTAGGGTCGCTGATATTTTCCAAAAATGCAGTGGCTACAAAACTAAACAATCTTCCAGCAAATCTGGGGTTGGTCAGTTCTGTATATTCAATTCTGATGGCAACAGGGATTGTGCCTGAAGCCACTTTACCTCTTAGTCCATCTACCTGGGCAGTGCCTTCTCCGGTAAAAGTTCCTAAAGAAACCCCAAGGGTATAGCCTGATTCCAAAGCTTTCTGCCCTTTACCGGCAATTGAGGAAGAAGTTATATAATCGCCGTATTTGATAGGACCGTTAAGCGTTGTGACATTAACTTGCGCTATACCAGTTCTAATTACTGGTTTACCTTTGGTTTCTGTACGATAGACAAGCAGCGGTTGTTCGGCAATTATTCCGAACATTTTATTGTCAAAACCAATATTTGGGCGCACCAGGCCTTTATCAGTTATTTTCAATATATCTCCTTCAACAGCTTCTGTGTCTGCTATTTCATAAACAGAAGCAGTTTCCAGGTTAGACTGCCGGGCATAGATAGTCGGTAGTAGGTAATTGGCAGTAAGCAGCAGGTACAATGAAAAGGACAGCAACTTAATCATTATCTTAAGAATACACCAGATTATATAAAAAGGTCAATGAAATTTTAGAAGGCAGTGAGTATTCTAATCAATATCTCATTAAATATCAAAGTATGTCAAGGTATTTCCCGCATAGGCACAAAAGTAATTTACAATTTACAATGTACAATTTAAAAACGATCAAAATATATATTTAATACATCAATGAAATCTGATTAGAATGGTTTTTGATCTTGTGAAAAGGAATGTGGAAATAGTATTATGTAGTATGTAGTAAGCATCATGGCAAATCGCATTAAAACCATAATACATAATACTTTATACATAATGCTTGCTTAGGATTTAACAAAACTGCATGATTATGCTAAGATCGAATTTATGAAGAAGTACATACCCTCTCAAATTGAGCCTAAATGGCAGGAAAAGTGGAAAGAAAATAAACTTCACTTAACTGATTTATCAAACACAAAGAATAAGTACTATATTTTAGTCGAACTTCCATATACCTCCGGCGATCTTCATATGGGTCACTGGTTTACCTTTACCATGGGTGATATTTTAGCCAGGTTTAAAGTTAGAGTTGGTTTTAATGTGCTTTTTCCTAATGGTTTTGACGCTTTTGGATTGCCTGCAGAAAATGCTGCTATCAAGCAGAGAATTCACCCCAGGGATTGGACTTATGCCAATATGGAACGCATGAGAACTCAATTTGAAACCTTAGGCACGTCTATTGACTGGACTAAAACTATGGTTGCCTGTGACCCAAAATATTATAAGTGGAATCAGTGGATCTTTTTAAAGATGCTAGAGAAAGGTTTAGCTTACAGGGGTAAACTTCTATCAAATTGGTGCCCAAAAGATGCTACTGTATTAGCTAATGAGAATGTGGAGAATGGAAAATGTTGGAGGTGTGGAACAGAAGTAATTCAAAAAGAAATAGAACAATGGTTTTTTAAGATCACTCAGTTTGCAGACAGGCTGCAATGGAGCGATCCGCCTCAAGTCGATTGGCCAAAATCTCTTCAGGCAGGACAAAATGGCTGGATTGGTAGATCTGAAGGTATGCTTTTAGATTTTGATGGGATAAAAGTTTTTACCACTAAGCCTGAAACTACTGATGGAGCCACATTTGTAGTTATCAGTCCTGAACATCCTCTTCTGGCAGATCTAACTTTAGATCAACAAAAAGAGCAAGTCAAAAAATATCTGGCAGTTGCCAAAAAGAAAAGCGAACTTGAGAGAAAAGAAAGCAAGGAAAAGACAGGAGTTTTTACAGGTAGTTTTGTAAAAAACCCAGTTACTGGTAAGGAAATTCCCGTTTGGATTGCAGATTATGTTTTAATGGATTATGGAACAGGAGCGATTATGGCTGTACCATACGCAGATGATAGGGATAAGGCGTTTGCTGAAAAATTTAATCTACCAATTATTGAAACCAGCTTCAAATCTATTCCAACAGGTGAGAGAAAAGTTAATTATCACTTGCATGACTGGTCAATATCAAGACAGCGTTACTGGGGTACGCCAATTCCCGTTATCTATTGTGATAAATGCGGTACAGTGCCGGTTCCGGAAAAAGACCTGCCGGTAGAATTACCCTACAAAGTGGATTATGCGCCAAAAGGCAAACCGCCTCTGGCAACAGCAGAGGATTGGGTGAATACGGTCTGCCCCAATTGCGGGGGGCCTGCAAAAAGGGAAGTAGAAACCATGGATACATTTGTTGATTCTGCCTGGTACTTTTTCCGGTATTTGGATCCTGAAAACGATCAGGAAATTTTTGATAAAGAAGTGATCAAAAGTTGGATGCCGCTTGAGATCTATATTGGAGGGCCGGAGCATACTTTAGGGCATGCTTTGTATTCCAGGTTTTTTACTAAAGTTTTTAAAGATTTAGGTCTGATTAATTTTGACGAGTATGCCTTAAAACGGATTCACCATGGCACTATCTTAGGCACTGACGGGTCCAGGATGAGTAAATCCCGGGGCAATGTGATAAACCCTGATCAGGAGGTCAAAAATTACGGCGCCGACGCGATTAGGCTTTATCTGATGTTTCTGGGGCCATTTGATATTGTAACTCCTTGGAACCCAAATGGAGTTAACGGCGCCTATCATTTCCTGCAAAGGGTTTGGGGGTTACAAGAGAAGGTAGAGTCAAGAGTCAAGAGTCAAGAGTCAAGTAAAGGAAAGTCTAGACTCTCGACTCTAGCGACTAGCGACTTAAGAATGATGCATAAGACAATCAAGAAAGTAACAGAAGATATTGAAGTAATTAAATTTAATACAGCCATTGCTAGCCTGATGGAGTGGTTAAACCACTTATCCCGTAAGGAAAAAGTTTCTGAGGAGGAATACAAAACATTTTTATTACTTTTAGCTCCTTTTGCGCCTCATATAACAGAAGAATTATGGTTCTCCTTTGCCAAGGCTTCGGAGGATAAACAGAATTGGTCAATTCATAAGCACTCATGGCCGGAGTTTGATAATAAATATTTAGAAGAAGAACAAGTCAATGTAGTTGTCCAAGTAAACGGGAAAGTTCGTGGTTTGCTGGTGATACAAAAAGATATAATAGATAATAAAGAGGTAGTAGAAAAAATGGCAATGAAGAGTGCAAAAGTGCAAAACTCCCTAGAGGGAAAATCTGTGAAAAGAGTTATCTACATACATGGAAAGATAATCAACCTCGTTGTCTAAGAATATTAGCACAATTATCTTTTGAGTGCTAAGGACAAAGATCAACAGTTTAGCTTGTTAGGACAAGATAGATTAAAAAGAGGTTAGAATCATGTAAGGCACTTGTAATAATGTGGTATAATTTATTTACAATGCCCAACAATCTTCATCAATCTTCCATGCGTTCAGATTATTGGCTTCTTTCAAGACTTGACACAATTTGGTCTAAGCATTTTCCGGACGTAGATCAAACTAATCCGATTAACATTAAATTTGGCAGGTGCTCAAAATATCGTCTTGGTTCAATTAAACTTAACCGTCGAACTAATCGGAGCCACATTACTATTACTGCAATGTTTAAAAATGAAAATATCCCATCTTCAGTTATTGATCACACCTTAGCCCACGAATTGGTTCACTATGCCCATGGCTTTTCTTCTAAAAGAGCTCGCCTTCATAAATATCCTCATGCAGGAGGCGTTGTGCAAAGAGAGATGGAGGAAAGAGGTATGGGTTATTTGAATAAAGCATATAAGTCCTGGGTTAAGCAGTACCGCAAACAACTCATGGCAAATGCCCGTTAATATACTTGCAAATATTGATAAATATAAACTTCCTATAGCTTTATCTATTCTTGGCGCTGTTTTAATAATAGGTGGAATTTTTGCCTCAGGTATAAATAAACAATCAAGCAGTTCTGCAAGCAAGCAGGATTTTCCTAAAGAAAGTTTAGTACAAGCTACTAAAATGATTTCTATAGATGTGTCAGGTGCGGTTTTAACTCCCGGGGTATACCAGTTAAAAGATGGGTCTAGAATAGAGGATGCCATAAAAATTGCCAATGGGTTTTCGGAAAATGTTAATCAGGAGTTTGTATCTAAATATCTAAATATGGCACAAAAACTATCAGATGGCAGTAAGGTTTACGTTCCAGGTAAAGGAGAGGAACCACCTAGTCAAATCAGTGCAGTTGCAGGGACTAAATCTCAGGGCAAAGTTAATATCAATACAGCTTCGGAAGCTGAAATAGAAGCTTTACCGGGAATCGGTCCTGTTACAGCTTCAAAGATTATTAGTGGAAGACCTTATCAGCAAATAGAAGATTTGTTTAATAAGAAAATAGTTGGTAAGGCCGTATTTGAAAAAATTAAAGATTCAGTTGGATTATATTAGAGGGTATGAGAGAGTTTATACCCCGGGATAAACTACCTCTGATTTTAGGTATACTTCTTTATATTTTGATATACTTTCTTAGATCTCAGCAAGGTGGATGGGAGCCTAAGATAGATATGCTGGGAGCGCAGAGAAAAGCTCTAGATCAAAGAATTAGCCAAATATTACCCTCGCTGCAAGCAGAGCTGCTCTCCGGAATTTTACTGGGTCAAAATAAAGATCTTCCTGGTGAGTTTAAACTAGCTTTAAGGGATACTTCAACATTACATATTGTGGTAGCTTCAGGTCAAAACTTAAGTATGGTGGCAGGATTTTTTCTGGTCCTTTCTGGTTTGGTCAAACAAAGAGTTGCTATTTTCCTTAGCTTAATAGCAGTTGTTACCTATACATTGCTAACAGGCTTACAAGTACCAATTTTAAGAGCAGCTTTAATGTTTAGTTTGTCTTCTTTAGCACAATTATTCGGCAGGCAAAAAGATGGTTTAAGAATATTAATCATGACTGCTTCTTTAATGCTCCTGGTTAATCCCTCTTGGGTTTCTGATTTATCATTTCAGCTTAGTTTTTTGGCAACCTTGGGAATAGTAGTTGCCGCACCTATTTTGCTTAAATACCTGAAGATTTTACCTCTTATTGGCCAAGATTTGTCTGTTACTTTAGGGGCACAACTTATGGTAACACCTATAATTATCCAAGATTTTCATCAGTTGTCTTTAGTTAGTGTGGTAACAAACCTTTTAATAGGCTGGACAATACCTTTCATAATGATTCTAGGAACAATCATGGTTATTTTAAGTTTCGTATCAACAGGACTTGCTTGGCTTTTGGGTATTATGACTTCAGTGTTGCTAACTTACTTTATTTATATAGTCCATTTTTTTGCTTCTTTGCCTTTTGCCTGGGAATACATAGGGGAGCAAGCATGGATAGTTTGGGCAGGATATTATATTTTACTTACAGGGATTATGTTATTATTAAATAATGCTAAAACAAAAGATTCTTGAAGATTTAAAAAAAGCAACTGAAGGGTTAGGCTATCCATCAACTGATATAGTTTTATCTATTCCCAAAAATCCTACCTTTGGAACATACAGTACGAATTTGGCCTTGCAGCTTTCTAAACTAAACAATGGTTTTGATAAGCATTCGCCAACTGATATTGCTAATCATATTTTGGAAAAACTTGGCACGCCGGAATATTTAGAAAAAGTAGAAATTGCCGGAGGAGGTTTTATTAATTTTTTTGTAAAAGATGAAGAATTAGTAAATGATACAAATCTTCGAGAAGTAGAAAATCCTCAGAAAATACTTATCGAGTATGGCCATGTTAATCCTTTAAAAGAAATTCACATTGGACATTTGAGAACTTTTATTTTAGGGGAAAGTCTTTGTAGGATTTTGGAGTTTCTTGGTAATAAAGTCTTTAGGGCGAATTATCAGGGAGACATTGGTTTGCATATTGCCAAGGCAATCTGGGGCATAAAAAAAAAGGGGTTGCCTGCCAAGGAGCTAAATTTGAGAGAAAAGGCTAAATTTATGGGTCAAGCTTATGCGAGAGGCAGCAAAATGTATGAGCAGGATCCTAATTTAAAAAAAGAGATAGATAAAATTAATATTGGTCTTTATCAAAAAGATCCGGAACTAAAAAAGATATATGAATTGGCTAGAGCTTGGAGTTTAGAATATTTTGAGCCTATATACGCTTTACTCGGCGTTAAATATGACCGCTGCTTTTTTGAGAGTGAAGTTTTTGAGGATGGTAAAAAAGTAGTCTTAGAAAATATAAGAAAGGTTTTTGAAGAAAGTGAGGGAGCAGTAATATTCCCTGGAGAAAAATACGGACTGCATAGTAGAGTATTTATAACTCAAGCAGGTAACCCAACCTACGAGGGAAAAGAGGTGGGATTAGCTAAGTTTGAATATTCAATCTTTGAGTATGATAAAGCAATTCATGTAGTAGCAGAGGAGCAAGCTGGTTATTTCCAGGTTGTTTTTAAGGCTATTGAAATGGTTTTTCCATACCTTAAAGATAAAAAATATCACCTCTCATATGGTCTGGTTGATCTTAAAGAAGGAAAGATGTCTTCCAGAACAGGCAATGTTATTACAGTAGACGATCTATTAAAGGCAGTTTCTGAAAAGGTTAGAGGGGTAATGAAGCAAAACAAAGGAGAAGTTGATAAAAATGTTACTGCGCAAATAGCTATGGGTGCTATTAAATTCTCTTATCTTAAATTTTCCCCTACACCAAATATAGTTTTTGATCTTGAGGAATCAGTTTCTTTAAACGGCGATAGTGGGCCATATGTTCAATATACTTATGCCAGAATCCAATCTGTTCTTAAAAATGCTGAAAAAGGATTAGAAAAAAGTAATGTAAAAGTTAACTTGAGTTCTGAGGAGCGAATGCTGTTTCGGCATCTTCTTTATTTTATTGATTATGTTGAGGAATCAGCTTCTGCCTATCACCCAAATCTTTTGGCCTCATACTTAATACAGCTCTCCAGGCTGTATAATATTTTCTACCAGGATTGTAGAATAATAGGCTCTGAAAAAGAAGGATTCAGACTTAAGTTATCTTCTAGGGTTGGGGAAGTTTTAAAACAAGGTCTTTATCTTTTAGGTATAGAGGCGCCTGATAAAATGTAACCATGTTTAAAAAAGAACATCGTAAACGATCTAGTAATCCACTGTTTGTTATATTTAGACTGGTTTTAAGTCTTATTATGTTTGCAGTTTTGCTGGCAGGTGTCTACAGTGCTTACAAGCACTTTTCCGGTTTGGATCCGCTCAAAATTGACCCTCAATCTGTTTTTAAAAATATAGTAGGCATGAAAAATCCTGGTCAACTGTTTGCAGTATTATCTGCTATTAAACTACCTAAAGGACTGCCAGTCAGCAGTCAGGTTATAGATAAGACTGCTGAGGTAACTGTCAATAGACAAAGCCAACATATTTTTAGATTTTTATTAGTTGCAGATTCGCACAATGATAATGAAAATTTAAAAAAAGCTATTTCTAAAGCAAAAACAGATTATCCTGATATCTCATTTATTATTGGTTTAGGGGATTATACAAGTGTTGGAACTATCGAAGAGTTAAAAAACGCTAAAAAAGAACTAGATAGTTCTGGTTTGAGATATTTTTTAACACCGGGTGATCATGATCTTTGGGATTCCAGAAATAGATCTTTAAATGCTACTGCAAATTTTGTTCAAGTTTTTGGTCCAACTTATCAAAGTTTTTCTTATCAAAATTATCGTTTTTTACTCTTAGATAATAGTGATGATTATCTCGGGTTTAGTGAAACTCAGTTAAACTGGATTACTGATGAGTTAGAAAAGGCAAAAATAGATTCAATTAAGGATATATTTGTTTTTGTTCACGAACCATTATTTCACCCTTCTTCGGATCATGTTATGGGTAAGATTGATAAGGATTTAAAAAGACAGGCAAGGAACTTAGTATTTCAATTAAAAGGGGCTGGGGTAAAGAAAGTTTTTGCTGGCGACACCCACTATTTTAGTGAATATTCAGAACCTGAAACTAATCTTTCTATGATTACTGTTGGAGCAGTGACAATAGAGCGTAATCCTCAAGCTCCCAGGTTTGCTGTAGTTTCTGTATTTGAGGATGGGACGACTTATGTAGAAGATATACAGATTAAGTGATAGAATAATCCTAATATGATGCAGAAAACACTAGTGCTGATAAAACCGGATGCAGTTGCAAGAGGGTTGACAGAGGAAATTATTAAAAGATATGCTGCGGCTGGTTTAACAGTAGTTAAAAGAAAAGAAATGATAGCGCCTATTTCTATCATAGAAAAACATTATCCCATGGATCCGGATTATCTTCGCTCCATTGGAGAAAAAACCATAGCTGCCGGCCAGCAAGTAAAAAACGCTGAAGATCAGGGGAAAAAAGTAGTAACCTGGCTTCGAAAATTTATAACTTCCGGTCCAATTGTAGCTTTGCTTTTGGAAGGGGAGGATGCAATCAAATTGGCAAGAAAAACAACCGGCTTTACTGATCCATCAACAGCTGAAAAAGGCACTATCAGAGGGGATTTAGGGATTGATAATATCTTAAAAGCTAACACCGAAGAAAGACCGGTTTATAATTTAATCCATGCTTCAGGCAGTGAGGAAGAAGCTAAAAAAGAAATTGAGCTTTGGTTTCCCCATTAGTCGGAGACGAGAGAATTGAACTCTCTGCTTCTCGAACCCGAATCGAGCGTTCTACCGATGAACTAGTCTCCGTTGCTAACATTATACCTTCCAAGATGCTAAAATATCTATTAGTTATTGTGCCCCTGTAGCTCAGCAGATAGAGCAGCTTCGTCCTAAGAAGTTGGCCGTGAGTGCAATTCTCGCCAGGGGTACCAAAGATATGAGTAAACGTTACAAAATAACACTGGGTATTAGATTTTTGGGATACCTTATTTTTTTTAATGGTCTAGCTGTCTTTATATTTTTATTAGGGCCTTTGGTTTCGGTAGAAGTAAAGTATAGAGCAGATAAAGTCTTAGGTGTTAAAAGAACAATTGCACCTTTAAATCCTGCTAGCCCTGCCCCCCGACAGTCTCCGACTACAGATACCACATCAGGTGGAGAAAGTTTTGCTAATATAAAGGCTAACGAAAACGAAATTGTTCCAGTTTCAACAGAGTTTGGTATAGTAATTGAAAAAATAAATGCTAATGCTAAGGTAGTTGCTAATGTAAATGCCGGCGATGAAAGAGAATATACCAGAGCCTTGCAAGACGGAGTTGCCGAGGCTCTTGGTTCAACACCGCCTGGTCAAAATGGTAACTTATATCTTTTCTCCCACTCAACTGATGCTCCTTGGAATATTGTCCGTTTTAATGCCATATTTTATTTATTAAGAGAGCTTGATACAGGCGACAGGGTAATTATTTTTTACCAAAACAAAAGGTATGACTATATAGTTTTTGATAAGATTATTGCTTCCCCATATGATGTTTCCTATCTAAATAATAAATATTCTGTTCCGGTTTTAACTTTGCAAACTTGTGATCCGCCAGGAACATTACTTAATAGGTTGATCATAAGAGCAAAGTTGGTAAATAGCTAAAATAATGTTGTACAATACATAAGATGTCCAAGAGATTTATCATAACCATAGTTACTTTAATAATTATTGCCGCAGCTACTGGTGTAGCTGTGTTTTTTGCCAAAGGTTATTCTTTCTCAACTAAAGAAAAGAGAATTGTTGGAACAGGTATTGTAACAATTACATCACAACCAGATGCTGCATCAATTTTTATTGACGGTCACCTAACTACTGCTACTAATGCTACTATTTCATCTTTACCTCCAAAAAGTTATTCAGTTAAGGTTGTTAAAGAAGGTTTTATTCCTTGGGAAAGGTCAGTCATTGTTAAAGAAGGTCTTGTTACAGATTTAAAAATAACCCTTTTCCCTGCAATTCCTAGTATTTATCCCTTAACATTTAATGGTGTTATAAATCCGGTTTTATCTCCAAATGGATCAAAGCTTGCATATATAGTTCCTACTGGTAAAAAAGCAGGTGTATGGGTTTGGACGCAGAATAATAACCAGCCAATAGCATTTATCCGGTCTTCAGAACCTCATCAAATTGCAAGTAATACAACAACTGATTTTTCAAAGGCCAAATTAAAATGGTCTCCTGATTCAAAACAAGTAATAGCCACAATTGACTCTGATTTAATAGGAGGTCCTCAGAATAACTTTCTCTTAGATGCTGACAAATTAAATCCAGACCCAAGGGATATTACGCCTACATTAACTGCAACAATGCAAGGTTGGGATGATGATAAGAAATTAACAATGGAATCAAGGGTTCAAAACATAAAGGATTTAAAATTTAGAAAAATTGCCTCAGATTCAGCAGTTTTACATTGGTCTCCTGATGAAACTAAGTTTATGGCCGGGAAAGATAATATTAATATGAAAGTTTATGATCTTGAAGAAGGTAAGGATTACTCTCTTCCTCAAGCAAAATCATATCTTTGGTTGCCGGATTCAAGGCATGTAATTCTGGTTGAAGACACAGCTATTTCTTTACTGGATTTTGATGGAACTAATAAAGCGGTAATTTATGCCGGGACATTTGCAGATAGTTTTGTTTTTCCTTGGTCGGATTCTTCAAGGTTAGTAATAATCAGTTCATCTCCAACTCCTACTGCTTCTCTGCCAAACCTGTATGGGATAAACCTGAAGTAAATTGACAATTTAAAATTGACAATGGACAATTAATTTTCAATTTTCCATTTTCAATTATCCATTATATTGTTTGATCCATTTAGTATATCTTGTGACCCTATTTTTGGACTGTTAAAATAACACCCAGGATCTTCTTATGTTTAATTTTTCAAAGCGCGTTGGTATTGATTTAGGCACTGCAAATTCTCTGGTATATTTAGCAGGAGAGGGAATTGTTTTAAATGAGCCTACTGTTGTGGCTATTACTACTGATGACAACAGGGTTTTAGCAGTTGGTAATGAAGCTAAAGAAATGCTTGGTAGAACTCCCGGTAATATAACTGCCTCCCGTCCAATGAAAGATGGAGTAATCGCTGACTATGTTATTACAGAAGCAATGATTCGTTATTTTTTAGATAAAGTTTGTGGTCATTCCAGGCTTTTTAAGCCGGAAGTAATGGTTTGTGCGCCAGCCGGGGTGACATCTGTGGAAAAAAGAGCCCTTTTAGATGCAACTTTATCTGCCGGCGCAAAAGTAGCATTTTTAATAGATGAGCCTTTAGCTGCTGCAATCGGCGCTAAGATTCCAATTGCTAACCCTTCCGGTAATATGATTGTTGATATAGGTGGGGGTACAACTGAGGCAGCGGTAATATGTTTAGGAGGGGTTGTAGTGCATTCTTCAGTTAGAGTAGGGGGGAATAAAATTGATGAAGCAATTCAAAGTTATGTTCGGAAAAAACATAATCTAATAATTGGAGAAAGAATGGCTGAGGATGTAAAAATTAAGATCGGCTCAGCAACCAGATTAAAACCAAGTGACGTTATAAAGGCTGAAGTTAGGGGAAGAGATGCTTTTTCAGGATTACCAAGGACTGTAGAAGTAAATTCAGATGAAGTCACAGAAGCAGTTTCAGATGTAACGCAAAAAATTCTAGGCGCAGTTAAAGGAGTTTTGGAGCATATTCCTCCTGAACTTGCCTCAGATATTATTGATAAAGGGATTGTTATGAGCGGGGGGACTTCACTTCTTAGAAATTTGGATAAGCTTTTAACAGACAGTTTAGGGGTGCCTGTTTCGTTAGCAGAAAATCCATTACTTTGTGTGGCTCTGGGAACAGGAATGGCTTTAGAGAATTTAGATCTATACAAGCGTAGTGTTAGTAAACGATAATAGCCTTATGGTTATTGGTTTTGATGGGTCAAGGGCATTTGTTCCCAGTCGCACTGGCACAGAAAATTATTCTTTTCAACTTTTGCTTAACCTGGCCAAGATTGACAAAGTTAATAACTACATTGTTTATACCAGATCTTCCGAGATACCCTTGAATTGGCCGAAAAATTTCCAGTTTAAGCATATTAAATGGTCAAGATTATGGACTCAAGGGGGTTTAGCGCTGCAAACCTTCATAGATAACATGGACATTCTATTTGTTCCGGCGCATACTTTACCGCTCATAAGAAAGTATGGCCTTAAAACCATAATAACTGTGCATGATTTAGGATCAGAATATTTACCTTTAATGCATCAGGTTAAGCAAAGGTTTTATCTTTCCTTGATGCAAAATTATCAACTAAAAACTGCCACAAAAATTATTGCTGTATCCAAAGCTACAAGAGAAGATCTGGTTAAAAAAATGGGGATAGATCCAAAAAAGATTAGTGTAGTTTATGAGGGTTATGATAGAGAAAAGTTCAAACCAAAGGCAGCAAAGTTCAAAGTTAATCAAACTATTAAAAAATATAATTTAACGTATCATAATTACTTTTTGTTTGTGGGAACAGTACAGCCAAGAAAGAATTTAGAAAGATTAATCAAGGCATTTAAACAATTTTTAGCAAATGGTGATGGCTTTGAACAGCTGGTAGTAGTTGGTTTAAAAGGTTGGATGAGTGAGGGAATTTATAACTTACCTAAACAGTTAGGGATAGAGAATAGAGTGAAATTTTTAGGATATGTGCCTGATAAAGACTTGCCGGTTTTATATTCCTCGGCAATTGCTTTAACTTTTCCTTCTTTTTTTGAAGGATTTGGTTTGCCTTTACTGGAGGCTCAGGCTTCTCTGTGTCCGGTTATCACTTCAAATGCTTCCTCTATGCCGGAAATAGCCGGAGAAGGTGCAATCCTTATTAATCCTTTTAATATTGAAGATATTACCCGTGCTATGATAGAAGTAAGAATTAAGAAAACAAGGATGAAGCTGATTAAGGCTGGACTTAAAAATATTAAAAGGTTTTCCTCTGAAAAATGTGCAGCTCAAACGCTTTCTGTGTTTGAGAAACTAATATGAAAAAAAACATCCTAGGTGTAATAATAGATGATGTAAATATAAGTCAAGCTGTAGGAGTAGTAGAGAGTTGGTTATCACCTGCGAACCAAGGCAAGAAATATTTTATTGTTACACCAAATCCCGAAATAATTATGATGGCTAGAAATGATAAGGAACTTAAAGAAATTATTAATAATGCAAGCTTAAGAGTTCCTGACGGGGTTGGTTTAAAACTATCAGGTGATATAGTTTGTAATACCCCTGGAATAGATCTAATGGAACACATGATTAAACTGTCTCAGGATAATGGCTTTACAGTAGGCTTTTTAGGGGGTAAAGAAGGGGTAGCAAATAAAGCATCTGAGTGCTTAAAGAAAAAGTACCCAAAACTTAATGTGGTATTTGCCTGGAGTGGAGGACAAGTAGATGTTAATGGTGAAATGATTGGAAAAGGTTTTAATGCATTTCCTAAAACTGATATTTTATTTGTTGCATTTGGTCCTCCTAAGCAGGAAAAATGGATTGCTAAAAATTTAGATAAAATACCCGTTAAAGTAGCAATGGGGGTTGGAGGGTCATTTGATATAATTTCCGGTAATATTCCCCGAGCTTCTAAATGGATTAGAAAGTTAAGGTTTGAGTGGTTGTTTAGACTAGTAATTGAGCCTTGGAGAATAAAGAGGCAGCTTACTTTACTAAAGTATCTTTGGTTATTGACTATAAATAAGTAGGATATTAAGGTTAAGATATATGATAATTACACAAAGCTCTAAGGATTTAAAACCAGTATTGATGAATAGCGTTAAAACTGAGATAAAAACTCCTAATTATTTAATCAAAGATCAAAATCAGTTAATATTTGTAGTTACTCCAGGCAAAAATGGATCTGAATTTAATAAAACCGTTGGATACTTTAGTAGTTTTCCGGGAATGCAAACATATCAGTGTTTATATGGACAGGGAATATTCATTATACAAAGAACAGATGAAACAGGGGAGGCAAAAGAATTTAAGGTAGTAAGTTTAAATCCCGGTAAACAGATTTTGGTTCCGGCAGGTTGGGGGATATGCATGGTTAATAGCAGTGATAGCTATTTGGTAGTGCTGAGGAATAGTTTTCTTGATGAAAAGTATATAGACTCAAAGCTAGTTTTAGAAAAAAGAGGTTTTGCCTATTATGTGGTCCAAAAAAAAGGAGAGGTTGGTTTTGAACCAAATCCTAGCTATTCAATACACCCTCAGATTGTTATGGAATAGCTTTGTCCCTTCAGGACAACATATTCAGCCCGGATTAGCAGAGTGGCTTACTTAGTAGGAGGATGCGGAAGAGTCAGTAGAAGTTGATTTCTGAGTAATTCCAAGCAACCAAAGCACTGCTTCTTTTTTGTAGCGTCTATCCCCGCGAGAGTTAATTCTAATTGCCGGGAGTTTTCCTCTTTTACCCCATCTTTTGATAGTTAGAGGAGAGACCCTAAGCACTTCTGCTACTTCTTTAACAGTTAAAAGATCTGGGAGATTTTCAAGTGATAACTTATTGACCATTTTTGTTAACGTATTCAATGTATATCATAAGAAAACATAAGGTGTCAATAGAGATGTTAGCTTGATTACTGCAATTCTACTGTTCCGCCTGCTGCGGTAAGTTTAGTTTTTGCTTCCTCGGCTCGGGCTTTATTTACACCTTCAAGTACAGGTTTTGGAGCTGTTTCTACTAAATCTTTAGCTTCTTTAAGGCCTAAAGTTTGTACTAATTCTCTTACAGCTTTAATAACTGCAATTTTATTTGCCCCTGCTTGAGTTAGGATAACATTGAATGTAGTCTTTTCTTCTGTTGGTTCAGTTGAGGGTGCACCGGCTGCTGCTACTCCGACTGCAACTGGAGCGGATGCTGAAACTCCAAATCTATCTTCTAAAGCATGAACTAAATCTGCTAATTCTAAAACAGATAATTTTTCAATTTGTTCTATGATTTTTTCCAAGCTTGCAGAAACAGTTTTAGAAGCTTTTTGATCTTGTTGATCGTCTGCCATAATTTAAACACCTCCCTTCGTTTTTTGAATCCCTGAAAGTACATACACTAAATTTCTTAAATTACCTTGCAATACTGATAAAATGCCTTGAATAGGAGCAACTAATACTCCAACTGTTTTGCCTCTTAATTCTAACTTTTCAGGTAAGGTAGAAAGTTGTAATATTTTAGCTTCATCTAAAGCTTCAGTACCTAAGAATCCGAACTTTATTTTACCTTTGGTAAAGTCCTTAAAAGATTTGACTAAGGTTTTAATAGGGGAGATTTCATCGTCATATGCAAACAAAGTAGCAATTGGACCATTTAAGTTGGAGGGTAAAACATTAGGATCAGGAAAAGCCCGTTTTAATATACTATTTTTAGTAACACTAAATTCAGCGTTTTGATCCCTAAGCTTAAGGCGCAAACTAGAAAGTTCGTTCATAGTTAAGCCTTTATAGTCTGCAAAGACCAAAGCTTTAGCTTTTGCTAACTTTTCTTGCAATTTAACTGCTAAATCTTGCTTTTGTGCTCGTGTTTTAGGCATAAAAAATCCCCATGCTCGAGGAGTTTTTGACTGATTAAAACGCCTCGGTGAGATTTTAATCGCTCCGTAGTTTTACGAAGGACGACTCACTGTCTTAAGCTTGATTATTCTAACTTATGGTATTATGTTTGTCAATGATTATAGTTTTGAATAAAAAAATTACGACTGCGGAGTTAAAAGAGATTTCAAAAGATATTGAAGGATATATTAAATTTGTGGCGGACATAGAAAAAAAGATTTTAGCAGCAGGCGGGACTTGGCATGTTCAGTGCGAAGAGCAACTGATAAAAATCGGATCAAAACAAGAAAATTTATGGGGCGGGGGTTGGGATCTTCAAACAAATGAATTGGATTATGACTCAATGATTAATATTAGACCGAAAGTCGGTAATCCCAGCAGGGAAGTATTGTCTTTAAAAATTCGTGATCAAATGACTGTGATAGCCAAAGAACTACTTTTACCATGAGCGCAGAAGAAATTGTGTTGAATATAGCTGTTAATATGGGAAGACTATCCAGGTGGTCTGCACAGGGCAGGACAGACCGGATTAAACAATTTTTAAGCGATACACAAATCTATTTAGATAATTTAGAAAAAATACAAGTAAGTAATAAATTTAGGCCTACTATGCAAAGATTTAAAAAAGACTTAGCCACACTCAAAAATTTAGATTGCACAACGGAGCAATGGGCGGAGCAGGTTCTAACCTGGGCTAATATTCTGCAACATAGGGCTCGCCTCGCTAACGCTCCTGCCAAGCGGGCAAAACTGGCTTAATAACCCAGTTGTTTTAGCAAGAAGTCCCGTCTGACCGAATAAAAATTAATCCAGGGGGCAATTTCTATAGCTTCATTATCTAACTTAATAGCTCTATTTATATCAGATACTTCATAAGCGCTTGCCTGCCGGAAAAATATTTCTGCCCTGATTGTTTGGATAATAAAAAGTAAAGTAATAATCGACAAAGCTGCTCCAAGAAAATTTATGATATATCTGGCTTTTTTTGTAAGATAAACATATTCTATGGCCGGCCCATTAACTGCGCCCAAAGATATCCAAAATACTACCAAAGGCACCACAGAAATAACAGAGAACTGATGGATAACGGTAAAGGCAATTACAACACTGATACAGGCTTTAATAAAATTCCGTTGTTCAATTTCCATTATCCTCATCTGTTTTAATCCGTAATGGATAGTTAAGGCTAGAATCGCCAGGAATAATCCCAGGCCGACTAGTCCTGTCTGAACTGCCAAATCCAAAAAAAGGTTATGGGAGGAGTCAACAACAATATCTTTTAAGCCTAAATCTTTTTCGTTTACAACACCGGGAAAAGCTAAAGAAAAATTTTCCAATCCATATCCGGTGATTGGTTTCTGCAGGATCAGATTGACGGATTTTTGAACAATCACCAGTCTATTTTCAGCAGTCCATTTGGAAATTGTGTCAACTTGGAATCTGTACCACTCCCTAAAAACCAGATTAGGAAAAAGATTTGCAAACAAGCCAAAAAGTAGTACTGAAAGGATAATGCCGGTAAGTAAAAGACGGTAATGATAAACTCCCCAGATAATTGCCAAAAATACCAATCCTATATAAGCGCTTCTGGAAAGTGTAGAAAAAATTCCTAAAATTATCACTATCATTAAAAAACCAATTAAAATACTCCATTTTGAGCGGACCTTTTTAAACAGAAACCATACAAAGGGAAGCGACATCACTAAATACGCGCCTAAGAAATTTGGCTGGCCAAAAGTAGATATGACCCTGTTGCTATAAAGAAGTTGGGAGGTGTTCCCAAAAAACCATAGGGATATAAACTGAAACAAGGCTAAACCGGCAGTAAAGGCGCTGCTTATTAAAATAGCTATGCAGGCATGTTTTTTAAACTGGTTATCCTCAAAAAGCTTCCCGGATATAAAAAATAATAAACCATAACAGAGCCAGGATAAAATGCCCTGCATTCTAAAATAGCTTCCTAAAAAACTTTGCTGCAAAGATAGGCCAAAGCTGGCGGTAATAACTATCCAAGCTAAAAAGATTAAGATAAGTTTATGAACTCCGGTGAATTTACCTAACCTATATCCTGAGACTAATAAAACATAAGCTGAAAAGACAGAGAAAAGATATAATAAAAATACTTTTGGCAGTTCAAATGCCAGAAAGGTAAAAGGAAAGAAAAGTAAGGGCAGGGCAAATAGCATAAAAGCTAATGACCAGCTGACTTTTGACAAAGAAGCCATAAATCTACTATATCACTATCCAATTATCTGCTGATATAGCGGGAGACTAAAGAGGAATTCTTAGTTAAATCAGGTTGAACTTGTATAGTATAAATTTGATTGCCTTCAATATTGTTTGGAATCTGACCAAAAATTAGAGAATTCGACCAGTAATAATTAATAGCTTTGACACCGTCTGTCTTTGGAGTCTGATTATAGAAATTAACCTTCCCGGAGCTTCCAAATTCTTTACCGGAAATAATAAATAGTCTGCCTAACCTTAAATTGAAAGGCCAGATAGAGTTGATTACAGGTTTAACCATTTGTACAATTGCAATCGTACTTGCTGTGTTATTATTTTCATTTGACTCATTTACCTGGGAGTCAGCGTCTGCTTTTGCTAAAAATTGATATGATCCATCGCCTTTAAAAGTGGTAATGACTAAAGTTTGGGTTGCCCCAGCAGCTAAAGCATTGGTTTCCAATCTCCAGTACTCGTTACTATTATTAGTATTTATTTGAGCGATAGAAGGTTGGGCGCTGGTAGAGCTGATATTTTTAACTGTGGCGGTCAGTGTTATTTTAGATTGATCTACATTATTTTTTATATCAATGGTTAAATCAGCTTTTGGAGTAGGGACTGGAGTTGGGGTAGGCGCAGGAGTATTAATAGGTTTTCGGGCTCTAAGAGTAATAGTGATTTCGCGGGCAGCTGTCCAATTATTTCCGACAAAAGCCCGGATCATCACTCTAACTTGACATGCCTGAAACTTAGCATGAAAAGGATTGTTTTCCCAAATAACAAACTCACCATTAGGACTTAATTGTTTGGTATCGCGGTAGTTTTCATAAACCATTACGTTATTCTGGAATAAACCAAATAAGTAACCACTGGCTCCTGCGACTGGTTTTACTTTAAACATATATGCACCTTCTAAATCCAATGTCTGACCATTTTGCGGATAAACCATTTCCGGAGCGTTTAATACAGGAATAGATGATGGTAATGGTTTCGGACTAGCAGATGGTGTAGGAACTGGTATTGGTACAGGGATTGTACTAAGAGTAATCGTATATTTGACTGAGGGTCCATCTTGCCATTTGTCGTTTTGGTAATACTGAACTGTTACTAAGCCAGCATAAGTTCCATCTAGCTTATTAGTATTTATATAGGTTCGGATATTGGTGGATGAACCAGAGTTAATTCCTCCTGAGGATTCATAAAAGCCCTGACCTTGAGTAGGTACACTATACTTAATTTGCCAGCCAGTAGCTCCATTGCTTTTAATAGTAAAACCAAATCCATATACCAAGCCACCTTGAGCATTAGCTCTATCTAGTGTAACTACTACTGAATCAGTACTAACTGTAATTGGAGCAGGAGTTGGTGTAGGTGTTGGAGTAGGAGTAGGAGTAGGAGTAGGAGTAGGAGTTGCAGAAGGTGTAGTTGTTGGTGTGGGTGTAGGGATAGGGATTGGTGTAGAAGAAGGGTTTGGTAAAGGAGCTGTGGTCCCAATACCAATATTACTTTGGGCCAATACAATACTTACCGGAGAAAAAAGGCTAAAATAAGCAATAAAAAGATAGGCGAAAAGCTTCCTTAGAATGTTTGACAAAGTCAAAGATTTCATTAGTTTGTAGCGTATCATAACACCCTTTTTAATTCTTGTCAAGTATTATAGGGTGAAGGAAGAAATCAGAGAATTGATTTATATCAGAAAGATATGGTATAAAAGCAGATTATGCAGTCAACATTTCGTGAAGGTGAACCATCTATAAGTGGTCCAGAGAAATTTCCTAGAGCAGGTGATCCTGCGGTAGGTCAGTATTTAAAATATTGGTTTGAAATTATAGAAAAAAAATCCAGCAGTATAAATATAGATGGCGCTAATTTTTCATATATCCGAACGAGGGTCTTTCCATGGGAAGAAGTAGCAGAAAAAATAGGGGGGTCAAGACGCAGATTTAAAGATTTTGCAAGCGCAAATTTTAAGCATGGCGTTGTTGAAGTATTATCCATAGAGTATCCTTACAGAAGTAGTTACAGATTTAAAACAAGAGCGATTGATGAAAATGCCTGCTTAGCTCTTATGGAATTGTGGGGGACTGCCTGTATGCCCTGTACGCAAGGTTATCCACATAGAAACAGTCCGCCAACAGGTCCATTTACGGCTGAAGTAATAAAGCAGATCGTCTCAGAAACCAGAGACAGACTAGGAGATCATCCTCCCGGTGAACATATCCATGATATAAATCCACTCAACCCTGAAGCTCCTCAAAAAGCCCAACGAATCATTACCGTTTCCATAACTTCTGAAGGATCAGAAAGCCATAAAAAGAAAGCAGAACCCCTTAAGCTGTCTGATTTTAAAAAAGATTTTTTTAGAAAATTTCTTCCTGAAATATCAGATGAATCAGCTAAGCAGGAGTTAGAAGCATGGAATCCTAAGAAAGTATCAGAAAAGAATATCAGCTTAGGAAAAAGTTTTCATCAACCGGATGACGAAATACAGGATCCGGAAATATCAGAGCTTCTGCGAATAGGCCTTATGTACATTCTTGTTTTTAAAGCAGGCAATAAGGAACAATTGGACCACGCCATTGATGTTATGTCCGGACGTTATCAGGCTGTTAAGCAGGGATTCTATCATGCTGTTGATATTTTTAATCAATGCAAAGATTATCCTGTGTCTGATCGTTTAAATAATTTATATGATATTTATACAGCAATAAAACGTAAGATGGGACAGACCTACGGTTTATTTAGGAACCCAGATCCAATATCCCGCTTCGCCCTGAGGGCTACGCGGGGCAGGGCCACCCACACTGGAAGAATTATTTAAACTTGCAGAGGGACTGGATAACTTAGGAATAGGTGAAGTCCAGGCGCCGGATGCTCCAACTTTACCCAGGTTTTTGGAAATCAAAGCCAGGTCGAAAATATTTATTACCCCATCCTTATTAAAATCTGCATTCTCATTCCAATTTGAAGATTTAGAAGTTGTTCCAGTTGCTTTTTGAGCAATAGAATAGTCAGCAGAATTTATCGCATTGTCATCATTTAAATCCCCGGTTAGCATGTTAATTATTTGCCCCTCATTTAAATCTGTGATATTAGGAGACATTACAAAAGTTACAGAGGTTGCTGTTTGAGCTGCGCCTTTTAGTAAAGCCGTATATTGGGTGTTGATTTGGAGTCCTGCTAAAGATAAATTGTTGTAAACCCCATTTTTAGGCAGATCTACAGTGAAATTGAGCAAGAACTTAGGGTTTGATGACAACTGTCCTTCAACAATGCCTATAAATAATTTGGTTGCTTGGTCAGCGACAGGTCTTCCTTCTAAGCTGGCTTTCAAAGAAAGAGTAGGGCCAAATGAGGTAGCAATAGTAGGGGAGGAAGAATCCTTATTTGAAGAGGGCTGGTCAGTTAAAGAGGGATTGGTGCTTGCTTTACTGGCATTTAGGAGTTCCTGTTTAGCAGAGGTAGTAGGTTTAGGCACTGTTTTTGTAATGGGCCTTGATTCATGGGCGCTACTTTTTGTATTTGTATATTGAGAAGAAAGATAGGTTCCCGCAGGTATAGATATAATAATGAAGAGATACATCCCCAGTAAAAGTTTTTGTTTAAAAGTTCCGAACATACTTTCATTTTACATTTTACATTTTACAATTTACAATGATAAAGATGATTAAAATAATATTCAACACATGTTTAGGCATAGTCTTAATCTTTATCTGGTCACGGTTTGTTGATATAGGTGAGATTTTTGCTAATTTGTCAAAAGTAAACTTAATTTATTTGGGGCCAGTAGTTTTGTTTATGTTGCTTTCTCCTATACTTCGGGCTGTCAGACTCAAGATTTTTTTATCTGAGACCAAAAAAATCAACCTTTTGGATTTGATTTATCTAAATGGGGTTGCAATGATGCTTAATTTTTTTATACCTATTAGGGCAGGGGAAATTGCCAAAGGCATTTACCTTAACACTCACTATAAATTGAATCTGGGGAAAGGTGTAATTTGGATATTTATTGATAGGTTTGTGGATTTTTTGGCAGTGTTGCTATTAACCGGCGTATTACTGATTATTGTTCCGACAAAGCTGCCATATACATTTGAGGTGACCATTGCCTTAATCTTTGCTGTTGTTTTAACCGCAACATACCTGGCAGTTTTCCAAATAGATTTTTCCCGAAAAATAGTTAATTTTTTGAAGACTATATTAATAGAAAAGCATATTAAGATATATTTTGATAAGTTTAGCAACTTCATTTTAGAATCATTTTCTATTTTGGATAGGCACCCAAAATATTTAGGGTTAATAAGTGTGATTACGGTTTTGGCATACGGGGCAGATGCGCTGGTTTGGGTTTTTACTTTTATGGCCCTTGGCATAAACCAAGATTTTTTTAAGATGTATTTAGGGCAATTGTTATCTGCGCTAACTTATCTTATTCCCGCAGCGCCGGGATATGTGGGTTCAGCAGAGGCATCAGGCACCTTGATTTTGTCAGGGGTTTTTGGAATTGACACCAACTTAGCCTCAGCCATGATAGTTTTATTTCATATAATTTCGGCCATCTTTGTTTTAATTTTTGGATTAGTTTCTATTTACAGACTAAAAATTGATTTGGGGGATATTTTCAAAAAAGTCTTAAAAAGAAAAGATGGATAAAAGATGGCATATTTATTATTACATTTCTCCTAGAGGTAATAACCCGGTTAAAGATTTTTTGGATGCTCGTCCTAAAGCTAAAGTGAAAGTTTTTAGAATTTTGCAAAATATTAAAGAGTATGGTCTGACTATAGTGATTCCACACATCAAGAAGTTGGCAGATACACCACTTTGGGAGATAAGAATTTTGGGGGAGGATAGCGTACGAATACTTTATATCACCAAACAAGAGAAGAAAATCTTCCTTCTACATGCTTTTATTAAAAAGACTGATAAAACTCCTGAAAAAGAAATTAAAATTGCTTTATCCAGAATATAAGAAGAATGTGAGATTAAAGTATTGACAAATGATATCTTAAAAGATATCATAGATTTATGAAAAGAAGAGTTTATACATTCGAGCAACATTTAAAAGAAAGTCTCAAAAATCCTGTATTTAGAAAAGAATGGGAAGATTCTGAGGTTGAATATCAATTAAGCAGAAAATTGATCGAAACACGTCTTAAAAGAAACATATCACAAAGAGATTTAGCCGAGAAAGCTCATACCACTCAAGCTGTGATTTCCAGAATCGAATCAATGAACTCTAATCCGTCAATTGGGCTTTTAAAAAAACTGGCAGAAGCACTCGGAGTAAAATTAAAGGTGGGATTTAAGTAGAGAAGTAATGGGTATCAGGCACTGAATTCTGTAAAGTTTTGAAAATCTGTTGAGGAGTAAAGTTTAATCTTCATATCCCTGACAAACTGCATCAATTCTGTATTTGTTAAACGTTTCCCATATCCTAAATATTTATCAAGTATTTTATTAGCAACTCTAATAAATTTGTCATCGTATTTTTTATAGGTCTGTTCTTTTTTTGAAGCCTCTTCATCAGCTAATCTTTTTACCTTAGCTTCGGTTAATAATCCCCTCCGGTATTTGTCGATTATTTGCTGTCTCCGTCCCAAGCTATCAAATCTTTTTTGCTCTGCAGGCGTGAGTTGATGTGCTGCTTCCATTTGTTCTCTTAACTTTACATCGTCCAAGAGGGCAGTTTCCGGTGTTGCAAGAGCCAATATTTGTATGTCTGGACAGACCACGATAATAGATTTAATAAATCTTTTATTCTGATCATTAGAAAAGAACTTTGACAGCATTCTCCAATAATCGTTCTGGCCCTTTCTACTGCAGCTTTGGAATTTACTAATAATTTACCATCTGATTCATCCACTGATCCATCCTCCACCTGTTTTAAAAATTCTTCTTTTTGTTCCAGTGTAAACATGTCTCCTTGTTGAGTGGTACTAGCTAATTCTTGTAGACCTTTAGTAAGATAAGGTAGATGTAGTTGATTTGAAAAAGACAAATGTACAGCTTCTTTATCATATAAGCCATATATATATGACAAAAAATTATATGAGTCTATTTCTAACTTCTTAGTTTCAACTTTCTCAACAGGTACAATAGGATATGCTTGTGATTCTTCTGCACCTAAAGTCATATACTAAGTATAACATCTGAAGAGTTATTGTTTGATAACTAAATACTGCTAAGATCCAACTTTACCGAAGGTCCCATGGTAGGAGACAGGGTTACTTTTTTGATTCTGGATTTGCCTAGAGTTTGGAGCAAAGTTTTTAGGTTAGCTGTTAGTTCCACATCAGGTTGATTCAATTTACCTAAGGCAATATGCATAACAGGAGCTTTGGGTTCTGTTTTATACTCAGTTTTTCCGGTTTGAAAGCCTTCTATAGTTTTCTTCAAATCAGTGGTGATTGTGTTATTTTTTGGGTTTGGCATTAAGCCTCTGGGGCCTAAAATTCGGGCAATTTTGGCTAACTTAGGCATCCATTCAGGAGTGGTTACTATTAAATCAAAGTTGACCTTGCCTTTATTAATCTCTTCAATTATTGATTCATCACCTATTGTTATTTCATCATCTGCTTTTGGGGCATTTGAAGATCCAAAAACTAAAATCCGTAATTTTTTACCGGAAACAAAAGGAAGAGATACTAAACCACGGATACCTGTATTCACTGTGTTTATATGAGCTTCTAAGGTTCCGGTAATTTTGGAATATGAAAGCTTTTTTGTAAGTTCTATAGCTTCACTCAGAGGATATGCTTTGGATTTATCCAGACCCCTCATAACTTCCTGGTATTTTTGGGATCTAGGTTTGGTTTTACCTGGTTTTTGAGTTTTTTTGCTTGTTTCAGTGGTTGTTGTTTTAACGACTGGTGGTTTCCCAGATTCTTCAACCTCAAGTTCAGCTCTGAGCTTTTCTACAAGATCATCCTGCAACCTAAGTTTTCTAACTAACTTTGATGGTTTTGTTGATTCTTGCTCCTGAGAGTCATCTATAATTTTTGTCTTTGTTTTCCCCATATGTCGCTTTGCTCCAATTCAAAATGCAAAAGTATTAAAGTTTTGACTTTTAACTTTGTATCTTTACTCCCATGCTTTTGGCCGTACCTTCTACAATTTTCATAGCAGCCTCAATTGAATTAGCATTTAAATCTGGCATTTTAGATTTAGCAATTTGTTCAACCTGAGTACGAGTAAGTTCTCCAACAGCTTCCTTTAAAGCGCTCCCAGACCCTTTTTCTATGTTAAGTGTTTTCTTAATCATTTCTGCTACAGGAGGTTCTTTAGTGATAAAAGAAAATGTTCTATCTTCAAAAACAGTTATCACAACAGGTAAAATATTACCTTGTTTTTCCTTAGTTTTTTCATTAAATGCCTTAACAAACTCCATAATAGGAAGGCCATGCTGACCAAGAGCTGGACCAACTGGAGGGGCAGCAGTAGCAGTGCCAGCAGGGACATTTAGTTTTATAAAGGTTTTTATCTTCTTAGCTGCCATAATTTTATATTTTCTGTACTTGTAAAAAGTCCAGTTCAACAGGAGTTTCTCTTCCGAATATAGAAACAAGTACTTTAACTTTGCCTCTTTCCTCATCAATGTTGTCAATTTTACCAATAAAGTCTGCAAAAGGACCATCAACGATTTTAACAGTATCATTAGCTGTGAATACTTGTTTGTATACAGGAGCTTCATTTTGTGTAAATTTAACAATAGTTGCAACTTCAGCATCAGAAATTGGTGTAGGTTTGTTACCCATTCCTACGAAAGAGGTAACACCCTGAGTTGTTCTGACAGCTAACCATGAGACATCATCTAAAAGCATTTTTACCAGAATATACCCAGGGAAGATTTTTTCTTTAATTGTGGCTTTTTTGCCAGACTTTATCTCAATTTTGTCCTGGGTAGGAACTAAGATTTCCAAAATTTTATCTGCCAGATGTTCTGAGTCGATTCGCTGTCTTAAAGTTGTAGCTACTTTATTTTCGTGCCCGGAATAGGTATGAACTACATACCAACGAGTCCCAGGGGCGTCAGCTAAATCATTAGTATTTTGATTTTTCTGATTGTTATCGTCCATAATTATCAACTATATACGCTGTTAAAGCTGTCAAAATATAATCTAATCCTCCTAAAAAAATCCCTACAGCTACTGCTACAAAGATTACTAACACAGTATACCTAATAGTCTGTTCTTTACTAGGCCAGGTTACCTTTATTAGTTCCTCTTTAACCTCATTTAAAAATGTAATTATATTGGGCATAAATATTTGACCATTAAAAATCCTCCAATATGGAGGAACTTTGTCAAGATACGTTCAGTATACATGAATGTATCAAGTATAACAAAGATGGTAATATAATTGCAACAATGAAACACTTGGCTATTTTTAAAGGTAAAGGGGGAGAAGATATTCTAACCGGTAAAAAAACTGTAGAGAGTAGGTTTTCCAAGTCAAAAATTGCCCCTTTTGGGGTAATTAATAGGGGAGACTTGGTTTATATAAAGCCATCCGGAGGAGATATAATTGGCCAATTTAGAGTAAAAAAAGTGATCTTTTTTGACGGTGTTACTCCTGAAGACTTATTGGATATAAAAAAAAGGTATGGAAGTGACCTTGCAATAGATGAAAGATCCTGGTCAGATAAAACAAAAGCATTATATCTGACGCTAATTTTTATTGGACAGTCAGCACGTTTTATTACTTATCCTATCAAAATCCCCAAAAAAGATTTAAGAGGTTGGGTAGTTCTCGACTAAATGGCAGCTTGACCTGCCTGCTCGCCTCGCTGACGCTCCGGCGAAGCAGGCCGGTCAGGCAGGGCAGAGGAGCTTGCATATGAGGAATAAGGATCAGAGAAGAAAGTTTGGTTCTCTTTTCTTGAAACCCTAACAAAACTTTTTGGCAGCATATTAGAAACTGCCAAATCTTTTCTACCATCAATATTAGCCTCAATTACTCCTTCCGGACGAGTAAAAGCCTGATCAAGTTTTCCTGACAGTAAACTGCTTATTATCTTATTCCAAATTGGAGCAGCTCCGGTTACTCCTGATGTTAACCTTTGATCCATTGGAGAGTTATCATTATTTCCTACCCAAGTTCCAACTACATACTTAGGAGTATATCCAAAAGTCCAGTTATCTCTTTTATTATCTGAAGTCCCTGTTTTAACTGCTACTGTATATCCTGGTATTTTGAGTAAAGAATTTGCTCCAAAAGCAGGAGTTCGAGCTGAGTTATCTGATAAAATATGTGTTATTAGATAAGCTACTTCAGGAGAAATTACTTTGGTAGGGTGAGGCGTATACTCCTCTAAAACATTTCCATCTGAATCAGAAACTTTGAGTATAGGCGTGGATATATTCTTGCTGCCCATCTGGGAAAATGCCCCATAAAGTGTCATCATATCAATCATCCTAACTTCAGCTGCGCCTAAAGTTAAAGAAAGCCCATACCTCTTTGGATCGGTAAAAGTAGTAATGCCTAAATCTTTGGATGTATTTATCATTTCATCAACACCAACAGTAGCCAGCAGCTTAACAGCAGGGATATTATAGGAGCTGCCAAGCGCTCGTCTTACTGAGACTGCTCCGTGATATGCGCCGTCATAATTAACCGGAGAGTAGGAATTACCCCAATTATCCTTAAAAACCACTGGCACATCTAAGATGGTATTACCAGGGGAGTATCCTATTTTAAAGGCAGAGGCGTATGTTGCTACCTTGATTGATGAACCTGGTTGGCGAAGGGAAAGTGCAACATTGAATGAGCCAAAATTAGGCTCATGATAATCTTTGCTTCCAATCATTGCCAAAATCTGACCGGTTGTAGCATCTGTGATCATGGCTGCGCCATTTTTTACATTAAGCGAAGAGAGTTTTTCAACCTCTGTAGATACAATTTCTTCAACCTGCTCCTGCAAATCTAAATCCAAACTAGTCGTAATTTTTAAGCCTCCTTGAGAAACAGCCCTTTGACCATATTTTTGTGAAAGCAAATCCTTAACATACATCACAAAATGAGCAGCCTTAATATTATTTATTTGAGGCTTTAAATGTAAATTCTCTGCATAAGCCAAATCAGCCTGATGCTGATCCAAGAATTTATTTTCAACCATCCTTCTTAGGACTTCTTTTTGTCTGACTTTGCCAAGTTCCGGGTTTGATCCATATGGAGAAAATTGGGTAGGTGAGGTTGGTAGTCCTGCCAGATAAGCAGCTTGAGCTAAACTTAAGCTGTGAGCTGACTTACCAAAATAAGTCTGGGTAGCTGCTTCAACCCCCCAGGCAGGGCCGCCGTACGGCGCATCATTTAAATACATTCCTAAAATTTCATTTTTAGTATAAAGTCGCTCAGCCCAAATAGACAGAATTCCCTCCTTAATCTTACGAAGATAAGTTTTTTCCGGAGTAAGCAAAGAGTTTTTTATAAGTTGTTGGGTAATAGTGGAGCCGCCTTCCATCTGATGGTCTTTGATATTAGAAATAATAGCACGGAAGATGGCTGTAGGATCTATTCCGGGATGAGAATAAAAATTTTTATCTTCAGTAGCAATTGTAGCCTGAATTAAATAAGGAGGCAGTTCATTCAAAGGAATTATGGTACGGTTTCTGCCTTCATACAGGCGATATAATAATTTGCCGTTTCTGTCAAAAAATTCAGTAGTTAATGCTTTATCTGTTGAAACTAGTCTTTTAGGAGAAGGTAGTTGATAAGCTGCTGTAAATATAAAGGAGGTGTATAAATATACTAAAAGGGTAGCAAAGGCACCTGCTAAGGTTATTTTAGTTTTTAGGGAAACTTTTCTTTTTATGAAAAGCCTAAATCTTTTTAAGTAATAAGGAGCAAGCCATGCTTTCCTGGGACGACTACGTTGTTTGGAGGTAATTGGGTTATGGATAAAATTTAATGAACTGCGAGTTAGTAGCTGTCCTATCCAAATTGGAGCATTGCCAATTTTAATTAAGGTAAATTGAACCAATAAAAAGGTAACCCTAAAAGGAAAGAGTTTTGAATTATTGGTTTTTTTTAATTTTCTAGGCATAGCAATTTAACTCTAGGACAGTCAAAGTATAGTGAGGGCATTCTAAAATATTTGCTCCAAGGCTACAAGAGGGAATTAAATGTTTTAAAAAGCTAAGAAATATAGACCAACCCCAATTAAAGCTATTCCGGTTGTTTTGGAAAGTAAAATCCTTAAAGAATATTTTTCCTCAAAAATAGCGGAATATTTTTTAGATAAAATAAAGCTAAAAATTAATAAAAAGATATATTGTGTGCCTTGAAGTGAGTTTACCAAAACAGGATTTGCTAAGGAAATTGAGAAAAGAAGTAGCATTTCTGATATAGTTCCACTAACTTGTCCTAGTAAAAATACTAGGCCTACTTTGGAAAAAAAATTTATCTTTGGTCCATGGGAGGAAATAATTTTTCTTCTAAAATTTGGGATAGAAATTATTAAGATGCCAAGAGGGAGTAGGATTAATCTTGACCAAACTACTACAGAGAGAGGATCGAATTTTAAATAGGCTTGTTTTAACAAGACATAAGACAGCGCAAAGCTAAATGCTGATATAATTTCAAATATAACCTCTTTTTTAGTAAATTTTCCCTGCCAATCTGTTAGGGTCAAAAAAACCATACCAAGAATTAAAATTAAAACAGCATATGTTTGACTGGTAGAAATGCCATTGGTTCCGTAGGCTTCCACTAGAAGAATTAAAGGTATTAAAGTGCCAATGATTGGGATTATTCTGGATATTTGGCCAATCTTTAAGGCTTTAAACATAAAATAAATACCAAGAGTCCAAAATATAGTGGAGCCAGAGGAGATAACAAAAGTTTCAAGAGAGGGTACCTTTGTCAAAGGTAAAACCAGGATTGCCAGAAGTGACGCCAGACTTATATAAAACACGTAGATTATAGGATCAGGAATAATTTTATTAAGTAAAAATTTATTGGTTAAAACTGCAAGGGCATTAAAAAAATACGCAGATATTGTAAATGGTAAATGAGACGTAAATTACTCCTTTTCCATTTCTTTGTTTCTTTTATTCAAAACTTCTTCTGTTTGAACTGTATGACCAATAAATCTAAGCAGTGAATGAGGAATCCCGTTATGTTGAATAATATCTGTATACACCAAAGCAGAAGGTCTAATTCGTCTTGCTTGAGTTGTGTAATCTATTTCAATAAGGCCAAACCTGGGATCAAGACCTCTATGCCACTCAAAATTATCAATTAAAGACCAATAGAAAAATCCTTTTACATTAATTCCTCTGCTTATTGCTTGATAAACTTCATGTAAATAAGTTATTAGAAAGCGGTTTCTTCTATCATCATTTGTTGAGGCTATCCCACATTCAGTTATGTAAATTGGTAAATGATCTGAAAGATCTGTTAAAACATCAAATAATCCTTCAGGATAAATTTCCCACCCTAAGTCCGAGATATCTCTTGACTCTACTGAGGCATCAGCGATTTCAGGCAGTATTCCTTTGCCTGTCGTAAATCTAACATGGAAATAATAATTTACTCCTAGAAAATCATGTGTAGCTTTTGTTAAAAAATAGAATAGGTGATTTGAAATTAAATCCGTAAATATAACTGCCATTTGCTCAATCAGTGAATGTTTATGATAAGCATCCAAAGACTCTACATTTTGGGCAATACCTACAGGTTTTATAGGATGCAGTTTATGTAAATATTTGTAAACTTTTTTATGTGCGGAAGCTAAATTAAGAACTGTTTTAATTTGAGCAAAAAAACTTTTCTTTGCCGGCGGCCAATCTCTTTTGATATATCCTTCATATATATAGACTCCTGGTTCATTAAGAGTAACCCACATGTCTACATATTCTGCTATTTCCGGGACAATCCTTTTTACAAATCTTTCAAAAATCTTAGGTGTTTTCCCATTTTCCCAGCCACCTAGATCAGCTACCCATTTAGGCAAAGTAAAATGCCAAAGCGTTAGCATTACTTTTATATTACGGTTTTTTAAAGCTTTTAAGACAGATTTATAGTGTTCAATTTCCTGAACCTGAAATTCTCCGTCTTTAGGTTCAATACGGGACCATTCAATTGATAGCCTATGTACATTGTGGTTTAGCTGTTTGATAAGATCAAAGTCGCTCTCGTAGCGGTTATATTGATCGCAGGCTTGTTCTGAGCGAAGACGGGGTGGCTTTGTTTTTTGTTCAAAATCCCACCAGTCACTATAAATATTATTACCTTCTACCTGATAAGCGCTTGTTGCAGCTCCCCACAGAAAACCTTCCGGAAATTTCAAGGTTTTGTGGTCATGTTTCTCTTTGAGCTTTGAATTTATCATACAAACATACTATCATAAATATATGAGCAAGCTGTTGCCTTTTATAGTGATCATTGCTTTGATTTTGGGTGGATTAGGTTTCTATGGTTTTGTTATTTATAAGCCAGATATAGCTGCCGTACCAAAAACTTTACCACAAGCTACAATTGATGGTCGGATTAAATCTTTAGAAGATTTAGTAACAAGACTAGAAAAAGAAGTGAATGATTTAAAATCTTCAATATCTACCGCAGAGTCTTCCAGTCCTTCAGATTCAACAACATCAAGTTTAACAATATCAAGTGTAGAGTCTGAAGTTATTCAGTTGAAAGCGCGCGTTTCAGCTTTAGAAAAAACATCTGCTACAACTGCTCCTGCCTCAGCTACTAAATATCCTTTATATATTCCTTTAGGTGCGGGTGCAGGCCCCTGGAATAATCCAGATTGGGTTACTTTAACAGAATATCAAGCGCTAATTAATGCTGATAACTATTCTGGATATTCCAGTATGCAGCTTGAAGTAAACTCCAGGGTAGTGGAATCATTAGGTGTGGGGTCAATTAGATTATATAATGTAACAGATGGAACCAGTATTTCTTCGCAGATTGATATAACTTCTTCAAGCTTTAGCGTACAGAGTTCTGATACACTTAAATTACCTGGTGGTCAAAAGAAATATAGTCTTCAGGTTAAGATTGCAGATAACAAAACCCTGTATATTCAAAGTGCCAGGATTAAGGTTAATTTTTAAAAGTGGTTTACCACAACTACGGGTGATGATGAGATAGTTGTCTGGCAGGGGCGGGAGGAATCGAACCTTCGTCATGGCTTTTGGAGAGCCAGGTCCTACCACTGAACGACACCCCTATGTAAGTTACATTGTAACCTGTAAACTAAAACCTGTAAACACTGTAACCTGGAATTTAGATTTTAACTTCGTTGTGGGGATTAGTTTTGCGACAGTGAGAACAAAATTTGTTCATAGTAAGCTTTTCTTTTATATTTACAGTGTTTCTTGAAGCGTTATAATTTTTTTCTTTACAAATAGAGCATTGGAAAAGAAATATTTGTCTGTTGCTTTTAGCCATAGGTGCTTAAGGATTATATAGAGATATAACTAAAACTGCAATAGTTACTGTCAAAAATGAGTCTAGGAGATTATATGATGACTAACTGGGATACATACAAACAAAAATTACTAAAAGACCCTGAGTTTAAAAAGCTTTATGAAGAGTCTCAACCTGAGTTTGAGATTGCTAAGGCTATTATCCGAGCAAGGATAGAGAATAAAATAACGCAAAAAGAATTAGCGGAAAAAATGAACACCACTCAATCTGTGATCTCCCGTGTTGAGCAAGGTAAAACAAGTCCCTCTATTTCTTTGCTTAAGCGTTTAGCAGCCGCTTTAAATACAACCCTTCAAGTTCAGTTTAAATAATTAATGGGTGTTGACAATAGAGTTAACAGTTGAGACTATAGAATTAGAAGTAAACTACAACTGTGTAAACTACAATTATGATTAACTAATTGTAGTAAACCAGTTTGTAGTAAAACCATGAATAATTCTGCCCGCTTCGCCGCGCCTTGTGTCGCCACTGGCACGAGGCGAGCTCAAATAATTAACAGAGAAAAAAAAGGTTCTGATTAGTGGTTTTAAATCGTTTACACGAGTGGTATAATTTGCTTATATGAAAAAGAAACTAACTAAAAAACCTGTTTATTTTATCGCCACGAAGTATAAAAATAATCCTGCGCAAGTTGCATTCTATACAAAAGATGGTGGGCAGGTTCCTGAGAATAAGGTAGAGAAAGAACCTACTAAAGCTGGCGTACGTCTTTATACCTTTGCAAGTTGATCCTCCATGTCAAAGAAAAGATTAAGCTCTTTAACCTCTGTAGATTTCGATATCGGGATCGGAGAGATTATTCCCTCTACACAAGAAGCATTTAAAGAAAGTTTCTCAGAGGCAACTAGAAAAGAAGAGAAGACCCAAGTTTTAACTTTTAAGCAAAATTTTCTTCAAAGAGTTGAAGAGGTTTTAAAAGATACCAATCAATTTCCCACCAGTAATGAAGTTTTTGTTTTTATTGTCCAGTATTTTATCTCAGAGAAAGAATATAGATCTCGTGATATAGACAATATGGCAAAAACAATTCTAGATGTTTTCAAGGGCAGATTATATCAAGATGACGGGCAGGTAAAAACGTTACTGGTTGGTAAAAAGATGGAAGGGAGGGTCCCTCATAACTTTGCGTATATAGCAATTAAAGAACTTAAAAGCGGGAGTGACGTAGACGCTCTTAAAATATCCGGTTTGGAAAGATCAGTAACTTTATATCACGAGCTTAAAAAGAAAGGTTTGGTGTAGCCGTTCTCTTTACCCCTTCATCAGAAGGTACAGGACAAGCAGCACCTGCATAATAAGTATTGACAATGGAGGCAAGAAGTTGGACTATAGAATTAGAAGTAAAATTATGAATAATTCTGCCCATAATTCTAGTGGGATTAGTACTCTCTCTCTCTCTCTCTCATAAAGCCCAGTCAAAAGAAAAATTCTTTAGAAATATTCTCCCTTTGTTCGCAAGGGGATTTTTTTTGTGAATGAGACGACGGTACGGGTAACCGGAGATATGCGAGGAAAACTGATCGGCAGCGGTTTTAATTTAACATGAACAAAAAAACTATTATTCACGAATCCGATGACATAATCCTCAGGCTCAAAGCTTTGGCCAAAGAAAAAGAAGATATTAGGCTCAAGCTGGCGGTAACGGCAAAGAAACTTGCCCTCAAAGCCAAGCAGCTCGCCGTGATCGCCGAGGAAAAGGAAGATGTCAGGAAGAAGCTTGAGGTGACGAACGATAAGCTAGCTCGCGCAGAAAAATTGGCTATCCTTGGTAAACTAGCCGGCATCATGGGTCATGAGATTAGAAACCCTTTAGGGGTTATTAGAAATTCAATCTATTTCCTCACTATGAAATTCGGGGAAAGCACAGATGAGAAGGTGAAAGGCATATGGATATCATACAAGCAGAAATTGATGGCTGTGATAAAATCATTTCTGACGTTCTCGATTTTGCGAGGATCAAACCACCTTCCATTACGGTAACAGAGATCAATAGCGTGGTTGAAACATCCCTTTCCAAAGCCAGTATCCCAAAGACAATTAAAGTCCAAACCCATTTAGGCGAGAATCTGCCCAAGGTAAAGGTTGACGTCTTGCAGATCGGACAAGTTTTTTTAAATATTATTTCCAATGCCATTGAGGCTATGCCCAAAGGTGGCGAGATACAGGTTACGACTTCGCAAACTGATACATTCATATCCACCGCCTTTAAAGATACCGGTGTGGGCATTCCAAAAAAAAACATTAATAAACTTTTTGAGCCGCTTTTTAGTACCAAACCCAAAGGGCTTGGCTTGGGGCTTGCCGCCTGCCAGAATATTATCGTTGATCATCAGGGAAAGATTGAATTTAAAAGCCAGGAGGGGCAAGGAGCAACCTTTATTGTTACATTACCAATTGTATAAAAATTAGTGGTTAATTAAAAATTAATATGACAAATAATATGTTAAAAATACTAATAGTAGACGATAGTAAGGAATTTTGCACGAGCCTGGCTGATATTTTGGAAGCGAAAGGATATGAGGTGGAATCAGAAAACTCCGGAGAAGCAGCCATCGCCAAGGTTAAAGAAAAATCATTTGATGTAATTCTTATGGATATTAAGATGCCGGTCATGAATGGAGTGGAGGCTTTTAAGAAAATTAAAAAAATCAGCCCCAGTACCGCAGTAATTATGATAACTGCGTATTCTCTGGAAAACTTAATCAACGAGGCACTTGCCGAAGGAGCTTTTGGCGTTCTGCGTAAACCCCTAGACATTGATAAGTTGATAGAGCAAATCGAACTAGCCAAGGAAAGGGGCATGCTCATACTCGTAACCGACGACGATCCCGCAACCAGAGAAACCTTTAAGGATGTGCTGGAAGCCAAAGGGTATAAGGTATCCACTGCGGTAACGGGAGAAGAAGCTATTGAGCAAAGCCGAGAAAGACCCGATGATATTTTGTTTATAGATATGAAACTGCCTGCTTTAAATGGCTTG
>CAYMZB010000040.1:0-7791 GCA_964394845.1 uncultured Gammaproteobacteria bacterium
TTGGCATACCACTCATAATCAGCCTGACCAAACCTGGTTCTGGCTTTGTACTGACTACCTTCATCCTGAAGCATTTTCTTGGGTAGACCACATTTAGACAGTGATTCATACCATACCTGGAAAACATTCATCTTACCCTGGGTTTTAAACCATCTACCTGATGGAACAAATCTACTATGATCATCTAAAGTAGCAATCAAATACAAAGTACCAAGGTAGGGGAAATTGATCCTCCCCATAATATCTGTCTGCCACAAATCATTGGGATTGTCTGCCTCAAACCTTTGGATTGGTTTAACTCTTTTAATATTTTCTTTAACTAATCCCTCTGCTTGAAAGATTCTCCACACTGTTGTTTCATGGACAGCAAGCTTTAATTTATCCCTGACATTTCTGGCTGATCTCCACCTATCCTTGCCCTTTACCTTTAAAAGCTCATCTTTCTGATCTTTAGTCAACTTGTAGTTATTGCTGTGTCTGTGATCTTTTAACCCCTCCTCACCAGTCTCCAGGAGACTGTTCTTGTATCTTCTGATAGTCCTTGTACTGCAGCCTAAAAGGGAAGCAGCTTTAGAAAGATTAATCTCTCCTTTTATGAAAGATTTGATAACTCCCATCCTAATATCTATGGGTTTTTTAATATTCTCACCTCCAATCTTTAAAGTGAGAATATGCCGTTTTAAACAAATGACAACTGAGATGTTAAAGCGCTATGACAACTGAGACGCTACATTACAGGTGTGATCATTTCATATAACTTTTGACATTTATAGAAAGTGGACTATACTAACCTTGATGGTTAATGGTCCTGAAGCTCGAGCTGGCAAAATCAGCTATATAATCAGACAAGTTCATAACCTATCCGATCTAGCAGAACAGGTAGCGCATAGGTATATCGGCGCTTTTGGGACAGCGATCCAAAATAGTTCACCTGCAAACGTTATACATCAAGCCAGAAACACTCTTGAACACCCGCCATCCGTAGAAATTCATGTACACGCACTTGAAGTGCATTTGCATTACGGAGTGCGGGAAGAAGGTTCAGGAAGTAAACATACTAAACAGAACCTCTCCGCCAAAACCCAACCTGTTCCTCCCCTGGTTGATAATAATTTTGAACAGTAAAATAAATCTGAGTCCCCGGAATAGCATTCAATTAGTTCTTAGATCTTCATATTTTAGACTTCGCAAAACTATCACAATTGGAGATTTCGCATTACAGGAGAATCGAAGTCTTGATTTATCAATTAAAATTTTCTATACCACTTACAAATGAATTTGCTACGGGTATAACCATTCGTAAGCTCATTTTGACATAAAATGTTTGCAAAATGAGCAACGACTGGTATACAATATACACATATGGAAACAGTAATTCCTCTTACAGTCAAAATAATCGTGGATAAAAAATCAGGTGATACTCCTTATGTTGCCTATACTCCGGAATTAGACATAGCATCCTGTGGTTCAACGGAAGAAAAAGCCCGCCAGAATTTAAAAGAAGCAGTGAAAATTTTTATGGAAGAGATGCAAAAGAAGAATAAGTTAGCAGAAGTTTTACAAGAGTTGGGTTTTCAAAAAGAGAATAAAAGATGGATTCCACCTACAGTCAGTTTTGAACCGTTTTATTTTCCATCATTATAATAAATAACTTTTATGCCAAGACTGACACCGATCCACTATCGCAAGTTGGCAAAAGTCTTTGAAACTATTGGTTTTATTCATGTCCGCACTGAGGGAGACCACATGGTTTACAGCAAAGAAGAAGTCTTACGCCCTGTAATTATTCCGAAATATAGAGAAATTCCGGAGTTTATCATCCTAAAAAATCTCAAAACTGCAGGGATAACCAGAAATGAATACTTAGAGTTACTTAAGAAAACTTAATAGCTCAGAAGAAACGTAAGATTTAAATATGATTATAGTCACCGGTTCTTTGGCTTTTGATTATATTATGGATTATCAGGGTGTTTTTTCAGACCACATCATGCCTGATAAAATACATCAGATTAATTTATCTTTTTTATTAACTACCTTAAAAAAGCAAAATGGCGGGACAGCCGGAAATATTGCCTACAACTTAAGTTTACTCAAAACAGATGTTTCTGTCTTTTCTACAGCCGGAAACGATTTTGCAGAATATGGAAAATTCTTACAAGATGCTGGCGTTGATACATCAAATATTGCGATTATTAAAGATAAGAAAACCGCCTCTGCTTTTATTATGACTGACAGAAAAGATAACCAGATCACCGGCTTTTATCCAGGAGCTATGTCTGATTCAACAAATTATTCGCTTCAAGATCTTAAACAAAAACCTGATTTGGCAGTTATTGCCCCTAATGACCCCAAAGCCATGGTTAAATTTACTGCTGAGTGCCAAAAGTCAAATACTCCCTATATGTTGGACCCTGGCATGCAATTACCTGTTTTAGGCAGCTCTGACTTAAAAAATATGATTTCAGGCGCAGCCATTTTAATTGGAAATGATTATGAAATTAGTCTTTTAAAAGAAAAGATTTCTTTAGAAGAAACAGAGCTTATAAATCAGGTTAAAATTTTAATTACTACTTTAGGAGCAGAAGGATCAATTATTCAGTTGAAGGACAATACACCTCGAAGGAGTCAGAGCCCACCTTCGAGGTGGAAAAAAATTAAGGTTCAGGCTATAAAGCCTAATAAAGTTGTTGATCCAACCGGCGCCGGAGATGCATATAGGGCAGGATTTTTAGCAGGATGGATTAAAGGTCTTGATTTGCAAGTTTGCGGGCAAATGGGATCTGTTGCTGCTTGTTACGCAGTGGAAAAATATGGTACAACTTCCCATAAGTTCACTGTTCAGGAATTTATTGAGAGATACAAGGAGAATTTTGGAGAAGAATTTGAACTATAAGAGTAAATTCATGCCTCACTTCCTAAAATCGCTTTGTTGTATCGTTGCCAAAAATATCAATGACCTTGACTGCAATTTTACTTGGATCTTTTGGAAAATCTTTGTGTAATGCCATAACTAAGTTATAAAAGTAAATAAAATCATATTCTTAGCTTCAAAATATCGAAATTGTCGTTATTTACTTTTGTCATTGGTAAATAAACTTCTTTCATCGGCCGTTGGTAACCTATACCGAACATTGCGTTTAGCTCCGGTCCGTGGAGTAATTTTTGTAAGAAGTCCTTGCTTAACCCACCTATTAAATCTCTTCGAAACTTTTACAGTATCCTCCGTATGTAATATTCCTCGCGCTTCAGTGTTTGTAATATACTTATTTTTAATTAAATAATCAGAAACTTTATCCCATTCATTTGGAGCCTGCTCGTTTAATAAAATTACCCTAACAGCATCCTGAAGATTTGGATATGTCCAAAAAATAGGTGGGTACAAATTCGCTGTCTTCATAGTATGACGCATTGCTCGCACACCTTCATTTTGATCAAGATTAGGCGGATCGGGAAATTCACGCAGATGTTTTACCAATAAATCGTTGCGATATTGGTGTGATCTTTCAATTCCAATATTTGAAGGAGTAATGTTAAAAGGTAATAATCCAGGACTCTCAATTTCTATACGATCTTCAAAAATTCGTATTTCAATATCTCGTTTTGTATAATAATCACGATGGATTACCGCATTGGTTATTGCTTCTTTAACAGCACGCTCAGGAATACTGTATGTTGTTTTGAATCCAGATGGCACTCGCATACCCGATTTCAATAGCCCAAGCACGTACTCATGGGCATCGGTAAGCTGTTTTGCAATTGGACCATTTATGTTCTTTGGAGTCCCTATCCAATTTAATGTTTCTTTAGTAATTGTCTCTAGATTTCCTTCAATTTGGAAAACTCTCACACAACACTTTGTCTCTAAAAGATCATTTGGAAACTCAGCAAATAGCAACACTGCAGCTCTGGCTGGAAGTAATTTTCCATTTTCATTTTGCCTAGCTAATCCTGTTTTTTTCAAAATTAAATCAATTTTGTTTTCACTAATGCCTCTTTTTCTCCTCCAGTTTTCGTAAAAATCGGTTTTTAATAAACTAAAATCAACTTCCACGAGTTCTGTATCTGATCTAGAAAATCCTTTCACATACGCAAGATGTAAAATATCTTGAGGATTGAGCATTTTATTACCTCGCTCAAGACGTATCCATACATGGTTTTCGTAATACCTAAATCCGTCTCCAACCTTTGGTACGGAAAGTAGTCCAATTCTTTTTTCTTTCCCAGCATTTACTAAAACAGGTGACCAAATTCCAGATATTGGAGGATAAATCTTTCCGACTGACCGACTAATTTCATCGTAAAGTTCTATATTCTCCTCTATTCCAAAAATTCTATCTATTCCTTTAAGTTTTGTTTTTTGTGGGTCATCTACTCCCAAGATTATCGTTCCGCCATCGGTATTAGCCATAGCCACAATGGATTGAAGAGTTTTATCAATTCCTTCGTTTCTACTCCCAAGACGCTTGAATTCAATTGTCCGAGATTCGGAAGGAATAGATAAAATATCTTGTATTAATTTGTCGTTACTCATATATCTACTTCAGTATGTTTTGGTAATTTAGGGTGTAATGCCATATTACTTTTTAAGTAACTCCACTTCCACCTTTAAATTTTCGATTCTAACTGAGGCTTGATAATTTGAATATATCGTAAAAATTAAACCACCAATTGCGATAAAAAACGCTAATAAGGAAACAACAAATAAACCATATTCAATTTTTTTATTATGATCTTTTGCTTCTTTTTCAAGCTCATAGGAAAATTTTGCTAGTTTAGCGATTAGCAAAGTTCCCCCAATGCTTGCTAATAAAGCTATTGGTACTAAAATCAAATATTTTTCCATGGTGTTATAAATTTACCTCAATCGTTTTTGTTGTATCGTTGCCAAAAATATCAATGACCTTGACTGCAATTTTGCATGATCCTTTTGTAACTTCTTTAGATACTGAAACTAATTTTAGCAAAATTATTGCATTTAAGATAGAAAGTAACTATTATACATAATAGCTTATGAAATATGACGTAAAAAACATCAAGCTTGCGCCTAAGGGAAAACTCAAGATTGAGTGGGCCGGATCCCAAATGAAAGTTTTGGATCTAATTAGACAGCGTTTTGCCAAAGAAAAACCCCTGAAAGGCGTGACTTTGGGAGCTTGTTTGCATGTAACGAGCGAAACTGCCAATTTAATGATTGCCTTAAAGATGGGCGGGGCTAACTTAGCTTTATGCGCTTCTAATCCCCTGTCTACTCAGGATGAGGTGGCAGCTTCCCTGGCTATTGATTATGACATTCCTACTTTTGCAATCAAAGGAGAAAACAAAGATACATATTATAAACACTTAAATACTGTTTTAGATTTTAAACCTCACATTACTATGGATGATGGAGCAGATTTGGTGACACTTTTACATACTGAAAGACAGGGACAACTGAAAGAAGTATTAGGCTCTTCAGAAGAAACTACCACCGGAGTTATAAGACTTAGAGCTATGTTAAAAGACAACACTTTAAAAATTCCGGTGATGGCAGTTAATGATAGTTTAACCAAACATTTATTTGATAACAGATACGGCACTGGCCAGTCAACTATTGATGGAATAATCAGGGCCACTAATGTGCTTCTGGCAGGAAAAAAATTTGTAGTTTGCGGGTATGGCTGGTGCGGAAGAGGCTTGGCGCAAAGAGCCAGAGGCATGGGCTCTTTGGTAATAATTACAGAAGTTGATCCTTTAAAAGCTTTGGAGGCTACTATGGATGGGTATGAAGTAATGCCAATCAGTGATGCTGTCAAAACAGCTGATATTATTTGTACGGCCACCGGCAATAAAACAGTTTTAGGAATTGAACATTTTAAAAAAATGAAACAGGGAGTAATTGTGGCTAATACCGGCCATTTTAATGTGGAATTTGATTATGAAGGCTTAATTAAAATTGCTAAAAAAAGAAGGCTTTTAAGAGATAATTTAGAAGAAATTACTTTGGAGGATAATAAAAAAGTATTTGTATTAGGAGAGGGCAGATTAATAAATTTAGCATCAGCTGAAGGCCATCCGCCTGATGTAATGGACATGAGTTTTGCCAACCAGGCTTTGGCTGCGGAGTTTTTAGTTGAAAATCAAGGAAAACTTAAGGCAGGTGTTTACACTATTCCCAAAGAGTTGGACAACATGATTGCCAAACTTAAACTTGAGTCATTAGGCATTGCAATAGATACACTGACTGAAGAACAAAAAAGATATTTGGCTTCCTGGAATGAGGGGACCTAAAAACTAAATTGACTCTGATTTAATCAGTTGACAACCTTGTATAGATGAACTATGCTATGAAGTATTATGAACCATAAAGTAGTTCATATAGAAAGACCTGACCAATGAAATCTATAACTATACATGGCCTTGATGACACACTTGCGCAATTGATTAGCGAAAAAGCCCGGCATCAAGGTACAAGTCTAAATAAAACAATAAAAACACTTTTAAGGCGGGCTCTCGGTCTATTAGAACAGCAAAAAAAGAATGATTTTTCTGAATTTTCTGGTATTTGGACCCAGAAAGAATTTGAGAAATTTGAACATTCAGTCAAGGACTTTGAAAAGATTGACAGACAAGACTGGAAATGAAAAAAGTACTCCTGGATACAAGTGGTTATTCAAAACTCCTTAAAGGAGACAAAACAGTTCAAGCTGAAATGGAGGAAGCCTCAATCATCTATTTATCGGTAATAGTAGTTGGTGAACTGCTCGCTGGCTTTAAGAATGGCCTTCATGAAACAAAAAACAAACAGCTTCTGGGAAAGTTTATGCGGAAGTCAGAAGTTTGCGTCATATCTGTTACCGAAGAAACTGCAGACATCTACAGTCAAGTCGTACATCTCCTAAAGAAACAGGGTACACCTATTCCTGTAAACGACGTCTGGATTGCAGCACACACTATAGAGACAGGAGCAAAATTAATCACCTTAGACGACCATTTTTCTAAAGTCCCGGGAATAAGAATTTGGGATGGTTTGAGATAGGCAAAAAGGATATTTAGCCTCCTGGAATAAGGGGACTTAAATTATTATTCGTATTTTTGCCTTAAAATATTAGCAGCTTTGGACATTTCTTTCAATTTTAGATAGGCTTGATCAAAAGAAACTTCTGCCTGACTGCCTGGCGCAAACCCGCAATCAGGATTTAAAATAATTCTTTCCTTATCTACAAATTTTAAGGCTGCTTCAACTCTACTAACAATTTTTTCTGCGCTGTCAAAAACATTAAACCTGCAATCAACACATCCAAGACCTATTTTAGTATGGGCTGGTAATTCTTTTAAAACAGAAGAGTCTCCAGCATCCGGAATGGCAAACTCCAAAGCAAATTGATCTACTTTTAAATTTTTCATAAATGGCAAGATAAACTCATATCCTCCCTGACCAACAAAACCTTTTTTTACTTTTTTGATAATCTGCCTGTTCCTAGTCCCACTACTCCTGCAAAGATGTACTGCTATCTCAATACCCTCTACTCCTTCGACAAGGCTATTTATTAATTCCACTGCTAATTCACACTCTTTTTCAGGATTCTTAAACTTAGCTCTATAAGCAGGATCAACAAAGAGACAAAGGTTTGGATCGTCAATTTGCACAACAGATACTTGAGTTTTACTCAAAGCAATAATTTCTGAACGAAGATATGGCACGAGCGCTCTCATAAATGCTTCTCTTGTTGCATAAGCGTTTTTAGACTCCTGTTCATTCCACATTCTTGAACCTATTAAATAAGGGGAAGGAAGTGCAACTTTTACTTTGGA
>CAYMZB010000041.1:0-5529 GCA_964394845.1 uncultured Gammaproteobacteria bacterium
TAATTTTTTACATAATTCGTTTTTCTCTCTCATGTGAGCTAATCGAACCGGCATAAACAAGGAAGACTGAGCTTTTTGCATGCCTTTGGAGGAAGAGACCTCTTTTTTACCGGTGCTGACAACTGCCACCACATCTGCAATATCCCAATAGTCAGGCGGAAAGATCGCTACAGCATATGATGTATCTGAGGTATTTCCATCTAACCATTCTACGAAACCTGAAGGGATAGACCTGCAGGCAGATCCAGAGCCTTGTCTGGCTAATATGGACAATTCTTTTTCTGATAAATTTAAGCCTGCTGCTTTGCTGGTAGCCAGTGTTAAGGCTGCAAAACCTGAAGCAGAAGAAGAAAGGCCTGTGCCACTGGGGAAGTTGTTGTTGGAAACGACCTTGGCTTTATGATCTATTTTGGCAAGTTTTCTCACTCTGTCCAGGTGTTTTATGATTCGTTCGGCTTCGCCTTCTTCCAAACCACCGCCATTAATAATAATTTCATCCGCTTTGTAATCTTCAGAGAACTCTACTGTGGTAGTGGTCAGTAAATTACTTAAACACATGGCAATTGAACCATTTTCAGGAAGCCTTAAAACTTCGTCTTTTCTACCCCAATATTTGGTAAATGCTATATTAGACGGGGCAATGGCTGTTGCTTTCATGGTTCAACTCTAACTCCCTCCGCATTTATTTTAACATCAATTATTTGGCCTCCAGCAATAGTGACGCCTTTTTTAACAGCTGAAACTTTCTCCTTAGGAGCAAGAGCAATCATACAATCTCCAATTCCTGCTCCGGATAATTTTGCTCCATAAGCTCCGGCTTCTCTTGCAGCATATATCATGTTAGCTAATTCTTTGCCTTCTACTCCAAGTGCTGATAAATACCCTTCATTAAAATTCATAATTTCTCCTAAACATACCCAATCTTTACTCAAAATTGCCTTTTTAGCTTGATTTACCAGCTTATCAATACTATCATAAATGTCTGTTATTACCTTAGGATATTGTTTTGCTTTTCCTGAAACTTGGTTTATTAAAGTAACTGTGTCTGCTTTAATGCCGCTGTATCCAACAATCAAAGGCAGAGAATCAATGTTTAAAGGCTCAATTACTTTTCCAGGGGTAACAAAATAAAGCGTGCCTCCGTAAACTGCTGCTGCCACATCAAACCCGGATCCTTTACCTTGAATATCCAGGACTGTTTTGTAAGCCAATTTAAAGATATTTTTATCAGATAATTTTGCTCCTGTTAATTCTGATAGAGCTTTAATTACACAAACAGTTGAAGCAGAGGAGGATCCAAATCCAAACTGGGAGGAAAACTCAGAAGAGGTTGTAACTTTTACGCCCCTTAACTTCGTAAGGCGTCTCCTTGCGTGCGTAAAATTGCTAACGGCTACTTCTACAAATTTAGCACCTTTTGGAATATCTCCTTGACCTAGTTCATTCATGGGTTTTTTGTAATTTTCAACACTAACATCAGGAGCTTCAAGCTGAAAAATGGGTTCATTAAGTAGCTCTACTATAGCTTTCATTCTTTGTCCAACAGCAGTCACAATGCAAGGCCTGCCATAAACAACGGCATGTTCACCCAAGAGCATTAATTTCCCTGGAGCTGAAACAGTAATTTTGTTCATCTTAACGGTCATATTAAATCATTTTGAATCTCAAAATACAACCCCTTGAAGAAAATTTTAATATATGTTAATATGCATGTGTATGTTAACCAAACGAACACAGATACTTTTTGACAAACAGTTGTGGAATACTCTGGTTCAGATTGCTAAGACAAACAATACTTCTGTTGGTGAACTTGTGCGATCTGCTGTAAAGAAACAATATATAAAAGAAGCAATGGATCTAAAAGACATAGTAGAAGAAATTCGTAAGTTTAGAGACACATACGGAAAAGAACTTGGAAAAGGTGAAGACAGCGTTTCTATTATCAGAAAAGCCAGAGAGGAGCGCTATGGACAAAAGCATCTTAGACGCCTCAGTAATTATTAAATGGTTTATTAAAGAGGAAGGGAGCAATCAGGCTGATCTTTATCTTGAAAGATTGAGCAAGCGGGAGATTGTAATTATCGTTCCGGAGCTGCTATTTTATGAGGTTGGCAATACCCTTACTTCATACAAAGTACAAGAAGATCATAGCAATTACATAGCAAAAAAACTTTATGCCCTGCCGTTTGAAATAAAACAAATTGATTTTACTTACTTTAGAAAAATCATGCACAATGCTAAAACTTTTGGTATTAGTTTTTACGATGCTGCTTATATAACACTCATGGAAGAAGAACATTGCGAGTTTATCACAGCTGATAGAAAACTGTTTCAGAAAGTAAATAAAACATTCTCAGGCATAAAGCTGCTCTAGTTCCAAAGCTCTGATTTCATCTCGGTTTTTCCAAAAAATTTCATTTTAAGCAGTTGATCATCATTAGTTAAAAAGATATCACAATCAGCGCTGGCAGCAGAATGGAGTTGGATATTATCTTCGAGATCAGCAGTAGGACCTTCTAAAGCTTTGTCAAGAATGTATTTGGTTAAAGGCACTATACCAAATTGTTGTTGCAAATTATTTACATCAGCATCAGGTATTTTGAGTTTGCGGGCATAAAATAAAATATGAGTAGAGAGAGGAGAGATAAACAGCAAGTTTCCTTTTAAGGACTTCCATTTTTCTTTTGCCCTTTTTGTAATATCAATATATAGATTTGTGTCAAGAAAGATTCTGGCCATGTTTTTTCATCATAGCTTTTCTATACCTTGTTTCTATTTGTCGAGGAGTAAGTCTTAGTAAATTAAGCTTTCTTACAATCTTTAAGAATTCATCTGGATTAAAAGGCTTTGGGTCATAAATTTTAGGTTTAATTTCACCAACCACCTTTGATCTATGAATCAGGTCCACAGAGTGTCCCTCTTGCAGAAGTTGTACCAGTTTTTTTGATTTTGTTCTGAGTTGTGTAGTAGTGATATATTGCATATTTTATATATACACTTAAATATACATTTTGTCAATATTCAGGCTCATTCTTGTCTTAATCCTTCAACTCCTAAAGAGGTAGAAAAGTATGGAAGATTCAGAGCTTTGCTAATTTCTTCTAATGTATTTTTTGTAGGATGGTAGGCAAGCAGTACTCCCGCGCCTTTGGTTTTTCCTCCTGCGCCACAAATCTTGGCAGCGCCGCCAGCTTTTTCTACTGTCCTTATTATAGATGCAACATAGGAAGATACAACGCCAATGCTTTCCAAATTCTTTTCTCCGGCTCTGATAATTTTAATTAATTCATTTTCATCTCCTTCTTTTAAAGCTATCACTAGCTCTCTGACTAATTGTTCCTGATCTTCAAATATTTTCTTAAATTTTGACTTTTGACTTTTGACTTTTGAACTTACTAATTCCACCATATCTTTGGTAGTTTCTTTTGGGTTACCAGTATTAATAAGCATAAAGTTTTTAGAAAGTTTGTTAGGGATGGTAAATGGGACTTGCTGGATTATTTTCAAATCCGGAGTTTCTTTTCTAAACCAAACTAATCCTCCAAACACTACTGTGGAATTATCTCCACCTGAAGGATTGCCATGGAAAACTTTTTCTGCTGCAAATGTCAATTGATTGATAACATTAAGATCCCACTTATATCCTAAATGGGAAAGTAGAGCTGCTATGTAACTTGCTGAGACAGCAGCAGATGAACCAAAACCAGAGCCGATGGGAATTTGGGAAGAAATATCCAACTCATAAGGGGGGATTATTTTTAGATTAAATTTCTTTTTGATGATTGGCTCAATAATTTTTTTGAGCTTGTCATTCGCGATAGATCCTTCCGGCTTTGCCCTCAGGATGACAGACATCCGGAGGTTTACTGTAGTAAGCAAAGCAGGTTTACCGTAAACTACTGCATGTTCACCCAGGAAATGAATTTTACCAGGAGCTGAAACCTTGATCATATTGGTTTAACTTTAATGCCGTACTCAATAACTTCATCCGGCTTTACTTTACCGATTTTTCTAATAACTACTTTAACTTTTTGGTTTATTTTTAGATTTTTTTCTTCACAATCTACAATCTGTAAAGGCAAACGCTCTCCTGTCTCAAATTGAATAATTCCCACCAGGTATGGAGTTTGGTGTTCAAATCCCTTAGGCGCTACAAAGATTTTTGTCCAAACAATAAGCTTTCCTACCTTGTCCAGGTAGTTTTTTAAGGTTTTATGCTGTCTCCAAATTGATGCCGGATTACTCATGATTGTAATATATGTACCACAACTGTGGCTCCAGATCCTCCTACGTTATGTGTTAATCCTATATTTGCTCCGTTAACTTGTCTTTTTCCTGACTTTTGTTGAAGTTGATGAGTTACTTCTATAATTTGTTTTAAACCAGTAGCACCAACAGGATGACCGCAGGCTTTAAGTCCACCTGATGTATTAACAGGGATTTTTCCGCCTAATTTTGTATGACCTTTAAATACAAATTCTCCGCCCTCGCCTTTTTTACAAAATCCTAAATCTTCCATTGCTAAAATCTCAGCAATAGTAAAGCAATCATGGACCTCGGCAATCTTAATATCGGATATTTCAACACCGGCTTGCTTTAGCGCTTTTTGGGAAGCTTGCTTGGTGGCAGCAAGCTCTACCAGTGACACTCTTTTTGCTAAATCTACAGTGTCTGTTGCAACTGCAGAACCTGTAATAAATACTCCTGGACTGTTACTATCAGATGATAAAACAACTGCTCCAGCGCCATCAGTGATAGGGGAGGCATCAAAAAGAGTGAAAGGGGAAGAAATAACAGGACCTTCTAAAACTTTCTCCATGGTAACCTCAAATGGAAACTGGGCTTTTTCATTCATGGAAGCATGAAAGTGATTCTTAACAGAAACAGAAGCTAAATGTGATCTGGTTGTTCCGTATTTTTGCATATGAGCTTTGGCCATCAGAGCATAAAGAGCAGGAAAAGTTAATCCGGCTTTTCTTTCTGCCTCTGATCCAGCTCCCATTAAGGCAGAAGAAATCTCTGAAGACTCTGCATCTGTCATTTTTTCTGCGCCAACTACCAAAGCGTTTTTATATGTACCCGCAAGCAAAGACTGAATAGCTAAGTGAACTGCTAAGCCTCCTGAAGCGCAGGCAGCCTCAATCCTAAAAGAAGCGCAGTCCATTCCTAAGTGAGAGGTGACTAAAGCGCCCAGATGATCTTGACCGGATAATTTTCCATAGATCATATTGGCAAAAAATACTGCATCTATATTTGAGGCTTTAAGACCCGCATCTTTTATAGCTTCATTTGAGGCATCAAGAGATAGATCCAAAAGATCTTTGTTCCAAAGCTCTCCAAATTTTGTTAAACCAGCTCCTTTTACTCTTATTTTCATAAATTAATTCTAGATCCTGTACTTAGTTAATATATTTCTAGCAATTAAAGAGTAATCAATATACTCTTTATCTTTGATTTGCTTTGCTACTGTTTCCTTATTTGTCTTCTGATATTTTTTTATTTCCGGTGTTACTTCGATTGCAAAAGCAT
>CAYMZB010000042.1:0-2978 GCA_964394845.1 uncultured Gammaproteobacteria bacterium
AAAAAAATTATTAATTTCCTGACCCAGCCGTTTTTTATGACAGAAGCCCAAAGCGGGAAGCGGGGAGTTTATGTATCCCGTGCCCAAGCGGTTGCAGATATAAGGCTTATAGCTTCAGGAAAGCTTGATTCTATACCTGAGGAAAAGTTTCTTTATATCGGCAACATAAAAGAAATTAAGTAAACCCCAGGTAATTATTATTAAATTATTAAATTAAATTAAATCTTCTATTGACATTACTATAATCAAAGATCTAATATCTTGATCATAGTTGCCAAGAGAGCAGCTTTTTTATGCCTGTAAATAGAGAAGTTCAATTACGAAAGACTTTTATCAATTCAGCTAAGGCTGTTGTTCATCACCTTGAAGAGTTAGGACCGGACCACCATGACAGACTCTCGTCATTTATCGAAGGAATTGCCTCTAATGGATTAGTTTTACTAGGATCTTCTGAAAGATATGACCAAGATTTAGAAGCAGCTACCAGAAATGCCATGAGGAGACCATTTGGTATAGAAACCAATACTCTATCTCCTAATGTTCAGCTTATTCTTTATCCTCGAATGATTTATCCTCCTACTGAAGAGTATGCCAGAAAAGAAAGAGAAGCAGGGTATGAGATTAGAACTGAAGGATCCCAAGCCATGCTTTATATTTTGGATGGTTTTAGTGGTGAAAGAAGTCAGGTAGAAAATATAGCAGCAAATTTATTATTCACAGGTCATATGACTGGTGCACTACTTGAGGGTAGGTATCCAACTGAAGCGGGCGAAAAGTCCCCAGAGTTTCTACAACAAGTAAAAGAAGCTTTGGGAGTGACAACTAGTTATGTTAGGGCATTAGATGAAGCTGGGAGAGGAAGATTATATCCTCGTATTGCCAGATTATATTCATTAGAGGAGGAAGGGCTGAATCACGAAGCTCACAACTTTGTTGTGTATCAAGTTGAGCCATTAAAAACACAGGGTTTATTTGAAGCTCCTAGAAAAAATCTCCCAATAGCAACACCGGCTCTAGCAGTTGAACAGGGAACTTTATATCTTCATGTTAGTGAAAGAGATTTACCATTAAGAAAAGCTTCTGGTAGAACAAAAGATGTTCCTGCTGCACCTTGGCAAGAATTTGGAAGAAACAGATGGAACAGGGAACATCAATTACATGGTCGTTATCAATTAACAGAAGGCGATCAAATCCTATTAGTAGATTTTAGGCTTGATAGTACTCATATGCCTGCCGAATATGGCTACTTTGACACCCTTGAGATAGCTCTAGTAACTCCTGAATCAATAAGACAGCATATAGTTTTAGGTCAAGAGATTTACAGCGAAAAAGAAGAGTTACTATTCTTACAAGCTTTTGGGGGCAGACTACCCCCTGAAAAGGACGATATAGTATTTCCTATTGTAGTCGCTGGAGATTTTGGTTTTTCAGAACCTACAGTAAGGGAACAACTTGGTTTACTTGCCAATGACAAAGGTGTTAAACCTGATGTAGGAAGGGTTTTAGCAGATGTATTAAAAATAACTTCAGATGGTAATCTTCAAAAAGTAGCGGTTAAGTAGAGCACTCTATCTAGCAGATCTTTGTATTCCAATCGTTTACATAGCGAGTTTTAGATTGGAAGCAGTCCCACCTTCAATATGCGAAACTAAGGAATCTCCTATATACGAAACTGGTGTTTTAATTTGACTTAAGGTCTACACGTCTCCTTAATCAATTAACAATTGACTTAATGAGGAAAAGTGCCAGGGAGTTTAAATGAAAGGTGGATGATCTCAAATGCTTATTACTTTATTAAGTGAAATCTGCTTAAATTTATCAGAAACCTGTTTAAAATCAACAAGGTCAACCCGGTAAGGTAGATCTGATTCATCAAAAGCCTCTCTTAATGTTATATATTCTTTCGGGGATAACGGTCTCGGACCGTTTATTCCCAAATCAATATCGCTAAACGGACGGTTATTACCCGCCGCTCTTGAACCAAAGATAAAAATCTTGAAGGAATTGTCAGGCAAATACTGACTGACTATTTGTTTGATGGTTTGGGTTACTTTTGAGCTTAACATTTAACAAAATTATATCATAATATTGCCAATGATTATTATGTTATAATTTTTCTAATATGAAACAGAGCAAAATGGATTACTTGATTAAATTAACATTTGATAAGGAGTATAAAGGATATGTAGCTGATGTGGTCAATTTATATGGACCAGGAATTGCTCAAAGTTAAAATTTTATCTCCTACCCAAACTATCTTTGAGGGGGAGGCTGTGTCTTTGAGTTCTGTGAATTCTTCAGGCAAGTTTGTCCCAGCTGATTCTGATAAAACCCCGGCTGTAAAGTCGCGGGTAGCTTCATAATTTAGATATTAAAGACTCAAGCTCTTTTATGAATTCAGGAATATGAGAAAAGATCTCTTTTGCTTTAGTTTCATCATACAAATGCGCAGTTTCGTTTCTGTCTTTTAAAAACATAAACCAGATTTCCGGATTATCAATTAACCTTAAATCTGCAGCAACCCTAAAAGCATCTTTTGGGCTTACCACCTCTAAACCGGAGAGTCTTGCATATTCCTGAATAGTTTTCCAGGTTAGTTCAAATGTAAACTCAAATCTTTGAATTACACCATCCTGGTCAAGATCATCTTTGACCTCCTTAATACCCTCTTTCAGTTTTGAAAGCGCTGATTTTAGATCATCAATTTTGGATAGTTCACTCATAGGTTTATTACTTTATTAAGTGAGATTTGTTTAAATTTATCAGAAACCTGTTTAAAATCAACAAGGTCAACCCGGTAAGGTAGATCTGATTCATCAAAAGCCCCTCTTAATGTTATATATTCTTTCGCAGATAACGGTCTTGGTCCGTTTATTCCCAAATCAATATCGCTGAACTTGCGGTTATTACCCGCCACTCTTGAACCAAAGATAAAAATCTTGAAGGAATTGTCAGGCAAATACTGACTGACTATTTGT
>CAYMZB010000043.1:0-5128 GCA_964394845.1 uncultured Gammaproteobacteria bacterium
CACAGGTTATTAATTTTAGGGAAGGGACTAACTGGATAAACTTTGACACAATTACTAAATCGCATACAATATTGCGTCTCTCACAATATTATTTTCCTAATTGGAGAATTAATGTCGACGGAAAACCTATAAATGTGGAATATAAAAATAACAACTTAGGTTTGATGACAATTATTTTAGGAAAGGGCAATCATAAGGTTGAAGCTAGATTACTCGATACACCAGTTCGTTCCGTCTCCAATATTATCACCCTGTTTACTTTTATCCTTACATTAATTTTATTTTTATCTCAAATGGCTTATGTAAAAAAGTGGGTTGGTTATTACCGGAAAAGAATAAACTAATTATGGATGATTTAACAATAGAGGTCGTAAAAAAACGGGCAGCCTCTGGTGCTGCGATACTAACCATTAGAACAATTTTCCTGCAAGCAATTTCGTTTTTTTCGTTAGCTTTATTAACGGTCTTTCTTAGTCCGGCTGAGTTTGGTGTCTTTTTTATAGTTTCTTCTGTTAAAAACTTCTTGTCTTATTTTTCTGATATCGGATTTGCGGGAGCTCTAATTCAAAAAAAAGATAAACCAACAAACATTGAATTAAATACTGTTTTTACGTCACAACAATTATTGGTCCTTATCGTTTTATTACTGTTATTTATCATAACTCCTTTAGTGCAGTATGTTTATAAATTGAATCAAGCAGGCACTTACTTACTGTGGGCGCTGTCATTTTCTTTACTTTTATCTTCTTTAAAAACAATACCAACAGTATTAATGGAAAGAAGATTAGAATTTAATAAGTCCGTAATTCCACAAATAGTTGAGGCGGTTATTTTTAACACGATTGCGGTTTATTTAGCATGGAAGGGATTCGGAGTAACAAGCTATACAGTTGCAATTATTCTTTCTGGGGTTGTAAGTCTTGTTATTACATACATTGTGCGACCCTGGCTACCTTCAATTGCATTTTCAATTAATGCTTTTAAGTCAATGCTTAGATTTGGTTTTCCTTATCAAGTTAATACAATTCTTGCCATGATAAAAGATGATGGGATGATCCTTTTTCTAGGGGGAGTATTGGGACCTTCAGGTTTTGGTGTTTTAGGCTGGGCCCAAAAGTGGGCTTATGCACCGCTCCGTTTTTTTATGGATCAAGTAATCAAAGTCACATTTCCTGCTTTCTCAAGAATGCAGGATAACAAAGAAGAGTTGTCGAAAGCTGTCTCAAGGACAGTTTTTTTTGTATGCCTTTTAGTTTTTCCTTCCCTTGTTATGCTTTTGTTTCTTGCTCCTGTTTTGATTGATGTAATTCCCAAATACAGTAAATGGGCACCTGGTTTATTTGCACTTACTATCTTATCTATTACCTCCTCATTAGCTGCAATCACCACCCCTCTTACAAATACTTTAAATGCTATTGGAAAGATCGGAATTACTTTTAAATTAATGATTATGTGGACTGTTTTGACTTGGCTTTTTGTACCATTTTTATCAATCAGATATGGGATTAATGGAGCAGCAATAGGTTTTACTCTGGTAGGATTAAGTTCTTTTATTGCCCTTTTGATAATATCAAAATATATTTCCATCAATTATTTACAAAGCATTGGAAAACCAGTAATTGTTTCTATTGTTTTAGGAGTTATTTTATATTTAATTGATCTTTTCTTAAGTGCGTCTATTGTTGAAGTTATAATGATGATTGGAATAGGGGCCCTGACTTATCTGTTAACGGTTATTGCAATAGAGCCTTCGATCATTAAAGTGATTAAAAATATCTTTAAAAGATGATTAAGTTTTTTTCGCTTATAATTATCTCTCTCCTTTTTTTATTTAGCGCATCCATTACTTTTGCAAGTACAAATTCTTTTGTTTCCATTGTTAATCCTATTAGAGGAAATGATTTCTGGGAAATGAAAGATCAGAAGGTAATGACGGCAGTTTTGGGGCAAGAAGGAATACTAAAAAAATATAATGTTAAGGCAACTTATCTAGTTAGATATGATGCTTTATTGGATCTGGATTTAATAAAAGTATTAAATGATTTTCCAGACGAAAAGGGACTTTTTTTAGAAGTTACTCCTAGTTGGACTAAAGATTCTGGAGTTGATTATTACAGAGGAGATACTTGGCATTCAGCAGGAAGTGCATTTTTGACAGGGTATGAATTATTGCAACGAGAAAAACTTATTGATATTGCATTTGAAAAATTCAAAAGTAGCTTTGGCAGTTTCCCTAAATCTGTTGGAGCTTGGTGGATTGATGCATATTCCCTAGACTTTATGCAAAGAAAATACGGAATAATAGCTGCGTTAATTGTGGCAGATCAATATACAACAGATAACTATCAAATTTGGGGACAGTATTTTTCAACTCCATATTACCCTCAAAAAGCTAATGCTTTGCATCCTGCACAAAGCATAGAAAATAAAATTCCAGTCGTCATCCAACAGTGGGCCTCCCGTGATCCGGTTAATTCCTATGGAAATGGGGTAAATGAGAGTACATATTCAGTGCAGGCAAATGATTACATTGATTATCATAATTTGGATGTTGGTTATTTTGACAAACTAATAGACGTTTATACCAAACAACCCTTAAACAAATTCTCTCAAATAGTTGTAGGTTTGGAAAATACTTATGATTGGAATAAATATTCAAAAGAATATGAAAATCAAGTTAGGTCCTTGGCAGGTAAAAGGGATTTAGGACAAATATCTCTTGTAACTATGCATGATTTTGCATTGTGGTACTTAAAGGCATATCCCAAACTTTCACCAGAGCAAATTATTGTGGCAGATGACCCATTGGGAAGTTTTAGAAAAGTTGTTTGGTTTATGAATCCTTATTTTCGGGCGGGTTGGTTTTTAAATTCAGAAGGATCTATTTTCCGTGATATTAGACAGTATATAGATGGTGTTGAAGAACTTTGTTTTAAAACAAGGTGCGACAGTATTAATTTTGCAACATCTGCGACCCGGGTTTTAGATTCGGTTAGCTTTGGTCACAAATGGATAATTGATCAGGGTAAAATTTCTAATTTTAATGTTTTAAAACAAAATGAAAACTATGTTATTACTTATACAAATGAGGTAGGTAAAACGCGGAAAATAGAATTTTTACCAAGAGATATAGCAGTTGATGGGAAAATTTCCTCTATAGATACCACAATTCTGGATGTTACAAAAAATGATTTAGAAAAAAAACAAATTCAAGCAAAATTAAATTACGGAATATATAAAATCACTATTCTTTCAATGTTTCAGGATATTTTTGTCTTTGTTATATTTTTGGCTTTTGCATGTTTAATACCAGGATTTAATTTAGTGAGTAAAAATATTAAGGATACCCCTTTTTTTCTAAAGGTATTCTTATCTAGTGTAGTTGGATTTGTAGCATTGACGTTGTTTTTTTATACTGCTAGTCTGATAAATTTGCGTCCATTGATATTTTTGTATTTTTTAATTAATGTATTCATTTTTATTAAATACAAATTCTTTTTACAAATTCTTACAAATTTTCCAAAAATAAAAAATAGATTTTCACTATTGCTTACAATATTAATTATATGTGGAACCATATTTCAGATATTACCTGTTTTTCAAAGTGGTTTGAAATTTAATTATGGTTTGGGATTTTGGGGACCTAATACTCACGATGGTGTTTGGCATATATCATTGATCAATGAACTACTAAAAAATATTCCTCCGCAAAATCCAATTTTTGCAGGAGAAGTACTTAAAAATTATCATTATTTTTATGATTTACTAATTGCTACAACTATTTATTTAACTAATCTTTCGGCATTAGATTTAGTTTTTAGATTTTATCCAACAATTTTTTCTCTTAGTTTAGGAATAGGATCTTACTATTTGATTTGGAATTTATTTAAAGAAAATCTAGGAATATTAAAAACAAAAGTAGCTGTTTTAGTTTCCTTATTTCTTGTATATTTTGCGGGAAGTTTTGGTTGGATAGTTGAATTTATTAAGCAAGGACATTTTGGAGGAGAATCAGCTTTTTGGGCTAATCAGTCTGTTTCATTTAACTTAAATCCACCATTTGCAATATCTTTAATAATTATTATTGCTATCCTTCAGTTATTACCTAACTTTTTCGCAAGCGTTTTGCTTATTGGATGTTTAATCGCTTTTAAATCGTATGCTGGAGTTTTAGTCTTGATTTCAATTGGGATTTTGGCTGTGATTGATATCATATTTAGAAAAAGCTTTTTTTCGCTCAGTATTTTTATTTTTAGTGGAATTTTATCATCCTTTTTATTCTTGCCAAATTTTGCAGTATCCACAAGCTTATTAATTTTTTCTCCTTTTTGGTTTGTTCATTCAATGATAGAATCTCCGGACAGAGTAGGATGGAGTAGGTTGGCATTAACTAGAATCGTTGGATTGGAGGAAAAAAATTGGATTAAATTTTTTGGAGCAGAAGGGTTGAGTTTGTTTATTTTTGTAATAGGAAATCTGGGAATGAGATTTTTAGCCATTTTCTCTCTAATAAAATTTAGGCAAATTTTAAAAAATAGAATCTTCTCATTTTTATTAATCTTTAGTTTTTTATCGACCTTAATTTCACTTATTTTTGTTCAAGCCGGTAATCCCTGGAATACGATTCAGTTTTTCTATTATGGCATATATGTCAGTTCCTTAGTTGCAGGAGTTGTAATCTCGCATTTAATTTTTAAGTCACCAAAAGTGATTAGTGTCATAACTATTTTGTTTGTTATTTTGATAGGTCCAATTAACTCTATAGTTACCGCAAAGGGTTATTTAGTAAGTCAGCCCCATGCTTTTATATCAAACAGTGAATTGGAAGCTTTAAACTTTTTGGCTAGGCAAGAGGATGGTGTAGTTTTAACTTATCCTTATGATAAAAATCTTAAGAATAATTTTAAGGAACCATGGTCGCTTTTTACATATGATAGCTCAGGTTATGTTTCAGCTTTTTCAAAGAAGGAATCCTTTTTGGAGGATGAAGGGCAAAATCAAATATTATTGACAAATTACAAAAAAAGACAGATTCTAGTGAAAGATTTTTTTACGACCTCGAATATTAAGCAGAAAGAATTCTTATTAAAAAACAATATAAAATATATCTATATTCCGAAAATTTACA
>CAYMZB010000044.1:0-2781 GCA_964394845.1 uncultured Gammaproteobacteria bacterium
CAAAGAAAATAAAACTGATGGTAACCTAACTGAAAAAGCATTCAGGCCAAATATTTTCACAAATGGTACTACCGAATATATGTAAACTGGCAATTTAAATTCTCCAAATGCTCTAAAATGTAGTGGCAAAAACTCGCCCCACTCATCTTTACCATCTTTGGAAATAGAAAAGGCATTATAACCAATTGATGCCTCATCCCAGTAAACAGAGACAGGTATCTCAGCTATTTTGAATAAACGGGTAGCTAGAAAGAAAATGCAAATTATCAACACATAAAAATTCCTACTTACTAATTTTGTAATATTCATTTTTTAATAAATACCTGTTTTCTATTCAAAAAAATTAAAGATAAAATCGCAATGCCTAAAATAGATATGACATTCGAAACTACTCTTATAGGAGTATTCTCAAGTCTTCCACTCACAAAATGATTTCCTGAGCTAAGCTCAATTCTTATCGTACCAAATTCCCCTTTATCAGAATGTCCTATCAATAAACCGTTTACAAAAACTCGCCAATTGGGAAAATCAAAAATTGGTATATCTATAGTGGCTCTATTTTTTACATCTACACTAAACTCAAATTTATTTGATGATTTCTTAAAATTTTCTACTTTAGCATCTCCCTTTACTATAGGAACCTTAGAAGCAATTTTATTTGGTTTTTGAGCATTTAGGGGTAAATAATCCGTTAAAGATCCTTGCTGATGAAATTCCCATTCTGAACCTGTTAATAAATTTTTATCAGATAGATTATATTTAAAATTCTCTGGTTGAAAATATTTAAAATTCAAAAAAATAGTTAAAAGTGTTATTATAGCAATGAAATAAATCCTATATTGTTTCTTCAAAAATAAAACTATAGCACCACCTAAAAAACTCACAGAAAATATGCTGATAGATAAAAACCTCCAGGGAAACTGAACAAACTGCAGCTTAGAAATTGCTTCCCATATAAAAGCAGATTTATTATGTGTCATGAGTAATGAGATTAAAGAAATAACTAACAAAATATAGTAAAGTAAATAATTTTTACTTTTTCCAAAACCTCTATTTCTTATAAACTGAACTAGAAATAGGAAAACAAATGCTATCAATAGTTGCCAGTGCGGCCAACCAACCTGGAACGATAAACCATCTTGATTGCCCCAAGTAGAGGCCCCATATCCCCAAAAGCGACTGAAGAAAAGCTGATTAATTGTTACAAAGTGAGCTCTAAAATTTGGAATAAGATCACTTTCCCTTAAATTTTGGTCTTGAATTAAATTTTGCTCAAAATATGCAGGTAATATAAAAAAGGATGCCAGCATAAATCCCAAAGCAAAGCTTAATAAAACAATTATTACAGTTATTTTGAATTCACTGAAATTCCTGTAGATAAATAACCAATAAATTAACCAAATCGCCAAAATGGGCAAAAATAACATCGTTATTAAATTATGATTCAGCAGAAAAATGGTGAAAACAAAAGTTGTAGAAAAAAAATTAATCCTACCTGAAGATTTAATCAGTTTTAGAAAAAAATATAAAACCAGAGGCATTAAAGTCATTGCAAAAATTTCCGATATTGCCCCCCTTACATAAATATCCAAAGCCCTATACGGCACAAATAAATACAAAACCGCAGCTAAAAAACCTGCTTCTTTATTTAATACTTCCCTGACCAAAATATACATGAATATTCCGCCCAGCACCAATGGCAAAAAAAAGATTAGTTTAACAGTTCCAATAAATCCTAAAAAATAACTTGCTACTGCTCCAAGATAATATGGAAATACTCCGTAATAGTTAAACAACGGGAAACCATATCCAGATCCCATATCCGATACCCACCGACAAGGAATTTGTAAGTCTTCAATGCATTGCCTCATTTCATAAATTCGAATCACCTGTAAATAATCTTGTACTCTAAAAAAACCCGGCATTATTAAGGGCCATACAATAAAACCGCTAAGTAAAAGCAAAAACACTAACTCTTTATACTGCAAAAAAAATGTTTTTAATTTTAAAATTTGCATAATCTGATCCTATTACTTATTATCTACTACTTCAAAGACCGTTTTACCATTCAAATAATAAACTTTGGATAAAACTTTTCGATCCGCAGAGAAATCACCAGGTTTTCCTATAAATAAAATCTTTTTCCCGGGGTTTTGTTTTATTATATCTTTATAATCTGTTCCCGCATCTCCTAAATCCGGGAAATAGAATTTGTCAAACTTTAACACTCTAACCCAATCATAAGTTTCAAATCTATTTAAGGTTGGATTGTTTTGATATCTCGTAGGATCATAATTTAGGTAAAATAAAGTAAACATGTGCGGTTCACCATAACTTCTGGTGAAAACAATCTCATCATATTCATCTTTATGTTTACTTATATAATCTACTGTCTGTTTATACCCATATTGCCAGTCTTTGGAATAAGCAACAGGATAAACTCTATAATATTGATCTAAATAGTAGGAGATATTCGTCATTATTACTGAAATTATAATAAAAATAAAGATTAATTTAAAAATCTTCGAGATATTTTTAAACCATTTTAGACAAAATATAAAACCTAATGCACAAACAAGTTGATAAAATGGCACTGCAATTAGTGTTCTTAGCCCGTGAGGAATGCTGTCTTGTGTTACTGCAACTGGAATAAAGGCTAAAAATACCCAAGCCAATAACAAGCCCTTAAATTTGTTTCTTAAATAAAATAAAGCAAATAAACCTGCTAATAAGAACGGTGCTTGAAAATAATAGAGTTCGCCCATGTTTTGAACACTATGT
>CAYMZB010000045.1:0-3850 GCA_964394845.1 uncultured Gammaproteobacteria bacterium
AACCGGTTAAAGGCACAAAAAAACTCTTATACTCTCTCATTCTTTTGGCGTTCTCTGCTCTATGCGCCTCATCAAAATCATAAAAAGGAACAGAGGCCATAGTTTTAAAAGAAAGGGTGGTAAAAATTATAAAAAATATTAAAAAGATAATAACCGGAAACGGCATCTTTAAAAAATTTCGCATAGTAGTAGAATACCTTTAAGATGGTATCAAACTCAAGAGGTATTTCAATTTTTTTCCCCTGCTATAACGATAAACAAACTATTGGAAAACTAATCCGTGAAGCAATTGCAACAGTAAAGAATTTTACTAAAAAATATGAGATTATTGTTGTGGATGATGGTTCAACAGACGGCTCAAGAAAATTACTTTTAAAACTTGCTAAAGAAATTAAATATCTTAAGTTAGTTTTTCACAAACAAAATATTGGTTACGGAGGAGCTCTAAGAAGCGGATTTAAAAAAGCAAAATATGAGTTAATCTTTTATACAGACGGGGACAAGCAATATAATGTTAAAGAATTACCGATTCTTTTATCATTGATGACTAAAGATGTTGATTTTGTAAATGGCATAAAGATGTCAAGACAGGATCCAACTTATAGAATTTTCGTCGGCAATTTATATAGTTTTGTCATTAGATGGTTATTTTGGCTGCCTATTGTGGATGTTGATTGCGATTTCAGATTAATCAGAAAAAGAATTGTTAAAAAGCTTGACTTAAAAATTAACAGCGGCGCAATATGCATTGAACTTGTTAAAAAAGCTCAAAGAAAAGGGGCAATCTTCCGTCAGGTTTCTATACACCACCTTAAAAGAAAGTATGGTGTTTCACAATTTTTTAGAATAAGCCGGATTTTAAATACTCTGAGAGAGGTTTTTGCTCTTTGGTGGGAGCTGATGGTTAAATTTAAAATAATAACCATCATTAAAAAATTTAGATTGCAATTAGGATCCAACTATCAGTATAATCCCTATCATGCAACAGAAGGCGGGACTAATCAAAAAAATAAAGCTCCCGGAAGTTTTAGATGATTGTTATCTCTATTTTGCACAAACAAAAAACCACATACCATTTGCCATAAAAAGAGTTTACTATATCCTCCAAGCCAAAACCAAACTACCCAGAGGCTTTCATGCCCACACAAAAAATAAACAAGTTATTTTTTGTATCCAGGGATCAATCAGGTTAATTCTGGATAACGGGAGAAAGAAAGAGGAAATAATACTTGATAAGCCAAATATAGGAATTTTTTTAGATAAACTTATTTGGCATGAAATGGTTGATTTTAAGAAAAATACCATACTTTTAATTTTAGCGTCAAGGATTTTTGACGAGAAAGACTACATCAGAGATTATGAACAGTTTAAAAAAGCCTCTCAAGTTTCTTGACTTAACAGAGGAGAAACAAATACAAAAAGAATTAAAGAAAGCTTTTGATGAAGTTATAAACTCCGGATATTTTATTTTAGGCCCAAAAGTCAAAGAATTTGAAAAAGAGTTTGCCAAATATTTAGGAGTTAAGTTTTGTATCGGGGTGGGGAATGGCTTAGAAGCATTACAAATTTCTTTGATGAGTTTGGGAATAGGTAAGGGAGATGAGGTTATCACAACTCCTGTTTCTGCTGTTGCTACTACTTTGGCCATTCTTGCTGTTGGAGCAAAACCAGTGTTTGTGGACACCACAGCAGACGGCCTAATTAATACCGATCTTATTCCAAAGGCTATCAATAAAAAAACTAAAGCGGTTTTGCCTGTTCATCTTTATGGAAATCCTGTTGATTTAGAGAAACTACAAACAATCTGTAAAAAAAACTCTCTCTTCTTAATTGAAGATGCAGCTCAAGCGCATGACTCTGCTTTTAAAAGCAAAAAGCTAGGCACTTTTGGTAATTTAGGATGTTTTAGCTTTTATCCTACAAAGAATTTAGGAGCATTAGGTGACGGAGGAGCGATTGTAACAAATAATAAAGACTTAGCAAAAGTATGTTTTCAGATTAGAGATTATGGACAAGATAAAAAATATCATCATGTAAGATATGGCCTAAACAGCAGGCTGGATGAGATACAAGCAGCTCTCTTAAGAGTTAAACTAAAATCACTAAACTTTAACAATAATAAAAGAAGAAACTTAGCCATAAGGTATATAAACAATCTTTCAAAAATAAAGCAAATTGAAATAATACTCCCCAAAAATTCAGGTGATTCCAATTTTCATCTTTTTGTGATCAAAATAAAAAATAGAAACAAGCTAATCAATTATTTAGACAAAAATGGCATACAAACACTTATCCATTTTCCCGCTCTCATTCCAGACCAACCTTTCCTAAAATCTAAATATGGTTTCTTAAATTTACCTGTTGCCCGAAAATTCGTAAAAAAATGTTTATCTTTACCTCTACACCCAAAGATGTTTCTAGAAGATGTAGATTTTATTTGCTCCAAAATACAGCAGTTTTTCTTTGTTTAGGGTATAATTTAGGTTCAAATGATAAATAAGTTAAAGAAGGCTCTTTATTTTCCCATTGCCTATTATTTTAGATTTTTCGCTCAAATTCAACTTAAAATTTGGAATCCGAAAATAATCGTTATTACCGGTTCAAACGGAAAAACAACCTTACTGCATATGCTGGAATCACAAATTAAAGATCGAGCTTATTATTCCCATCATGCTAATTCTGCATATGGTATTCCCTTTAATATATTGGGGCTGGAAAGAAAAACTTTAACAGTTTTTGAATGGCCTTTACTTTTTTTACTTGCTCCTTTTAAAGCGTTTAAGACTCCTGCAAAAGAGAAACTATACGCGGTAGAGGCAGATTGCGACCGACCAAATGAGGGAAAATTTTTAGCAACATTACTTAATCCGAATATAGTAATTTGGCTTAGCTCCTCCAAAACACACACCATGAATTTTCCTTCTCCTGCTTTGGAAAATGTGGCGAAAGAGTTTGGTTACTTTTTGGAATATACATCGAGTTATGCCATTATCAATGGCGATGCAAAATTAATAACAGATCAATTACCCAGGACTAAAGCCAGGATTAAAAAAATTACTAAAGAAAATTTAAAAGATTATCAAATACATAAGGGCGGCGCTGTATTCAAATTAAACAATAACACTTTTAAATTGAACTTTCTTTTACCGGAAGACACCTTCTACCTTATTGCAGCAGTTGTTGAATTATTAAAAGAGCTTAAAATACCAATAAATCCAAAATTCCCAGGACTTGTATTACCTCCAAGTAGAAGTTCTATTTTAAAAGGGATTAAAGATACTACAATTATCGATAGTAGCTATAATGCTACCCCGGCTTCTGTGACAGCAATTTTAAAAATGTATCAAAAATATCCAGGTGAAAAGTGGGCAATAATAGGAGATATGATAGAGCTGGGAACAGAGGAAAAGACAGAACATGAAAAGCTTGCTTCTCTTATTGCAGAATCTAATTTGTCAAAAGTAATACTTGTAGGACCCAGGCTTACAAAATATACATATCCAAAATTAAAACCTCTTGTTCAAATTCCAATTGAAACTTTCATTAATCCTAAAGAAGCTTTAGATTATTTAAAATCTAATATAAAAGGAGAGGAAGTATTATTATTTAAAGGAGCAAGATTTTTAGAAGGGATTATTGAGCATTTGCTTATAAACAAAGAGGATATTAAAAAACTATGCAGAAGAGAAAAAGTATGGGAGGAACGAAGAAAAAAGTGGGGCTTATGAAAACAATTTTAATCTTACATGGATGGACATACTCTGTAGATAAGTGGGGGAAATTTATTGATTTAATGAAAGCGGAAAATTCATCTGTAGAATTATTAAAGATTCCAGGACTAACAGAAAAA
>CAYMZB010000046.1:0-20493 GCA_964394845.1 uncultured Gammaproteobacteria bacterium
AACACCATTAACTTTTGCCAAGAATTTATCAGAAAAATTAGGGGGAGCAAAAATATATTTAAAAAATGAGGGACTAAATCCTACAGGAGCACATAAGATTACTCACTGCATTGGTCAGGCTTTGCTTGCTAGGAGAATGGGTAAAACTAGGCTTATTGCAGAAACCGGAGCAGGACAACACGGAGTAGCAACAGCAACAGTGGCAGCAATGTTTGGGTTTTCCTGTACAGTTTATATGGGAGAGGTTGATATTAAAAGGCAACGGCCAAATGTGTTTTTGATGGAACAGCTTGGGGCAGAAGTTATTCCAGTTAGTTTTGGTCAGAGAACTTTAAAAGATGCAGTAAATGCTGCTTTGAAAGATTATATTGAAAATGTTAAAACAACTCATTATATTTTGGGTTCTGTTGTAGGTCCTCACCCCTTTCCTACTATTAATCGGGATTTTCAATCTGTTGTTGGTAGGGAAATAAGAAAACAAACTAAAGAAATGGAAGGGACATTGCCTAATTATGTTTTGGCTTGTGTTGGTGGAGGTAGTAATGCGATAGGCGTTTTTACAGAGTTTCTAAAAGAAAAATCTGTTCATTTAATTGGAGTTGAGGCAGGAGGAAAAGGAAAAAAGATTGGCGAAAATGCAGTTCGTTTTCCGAATGGACTTGCCCGCCGATCTGTCCCTCGCAGCCCGAAGGGCGAAGCAGGAAGCCTTGGCATAGGCGGGAGTGTTGGAGTTATTGAAGGGTACAAGTCTTATTTTTTACAAGATTCTGATGGCCAATTACAGAAAACACACAGTATCTCTGCCGGACTTGATTATCCGGGAATCGGGCCGGAGTTAGCATATTTAAAAAATATTGGACAAGTGGAGTTTACATCTAGCAGCGATGAAGAGGCTTTGAAAGCTTTTAGATTGCTGGCTCAAACCGAAGGGATTATTCCTGCCTTAGAGTCAGCTCACGCCGCAGCCTATGCAATCCTATTAGCGCCCAAACTAAATAAAAAAGAAGTTATTGTAGTCAACCTTTCCGGCAGGGGCGATAAAGATTTATTTATAGTAGCAAAAGAATTTCAAGACAAAAAATTCTTCGAATTTTTAAAAGATTACCTTAAAGAAGAAAATGAATCCAATTGATAAGCAAATAGAAAAAATAAAAAAAGAAAAAAGATTAGGCCTCATGACTCATGTTGTTGTAGGTTATCCTTCGCTTGATAAAACAGAGTCATTGGTTAAAACCATGGCTGAAAGTATAGTAGATTTTATAGAACTACAGATTCCTTTTTCAGACCCCTTAGCTGATGGCGTGACTATTATGAGGGCGTGCGAGAAAGCCTTAGAAGGCGGTGTAAAAGTTAGAGATGCTTTTAAGCTAGCTAATATTTTATCAAAGCAAATTGAAATTCCTCTCTTATTTATGGCTTATTACAATACTGTTTTTAAATATGGAACAAAGAGATTTTGTGATGATGCAAAAAAAGTAGGCATATCAGGACTTATAATTCCGGATATTCCTTTAGATGAAGAGGATGAAGAGCATTTTATAAAATATTGCGAACAAGCCAAACTAAAAAACATTAGAGTTATGTCTCCGTCTTCAACTTCAGATAGACTAAAGAAAAATGCGAGAGTTGCCAGTGGTTTTGTTTATTGCACTGCCAGGCAGGGAATTACTGGAGCAAAAGAACAATTAGATCCTGCTCTCAGCGCTTATCTTAAGAAGGTGAAGAGCTTTTTTTCTATACCAATGGCAGTAGGGTTTGGTATTTCTAAAAAAGAACACCTTAACTATGTTAGATCTGTAGCGGATATAGCGGTGATAGGTAGTGCTATTATTGATGTGATTAATAAATCAAATTCAGTAGATATAGAAAGGAATGTAAAAATTTTTCTTAATGAGTTAGAAATGTGATAACATACAGAGCTAATAATGGAGCAGTTAAGAAAGATAGCAAAATTAATTAGGTATTATATTTTAGTTTCTTCTTCTGAGGCGGGTTCAGGCCACCCTACTTCTTCTTTGTCTGCTGTAGACTTAATGGCTGTACTGATGTTTAGTAACTTTTATTGTTTTGATTTAAAAAATCCAGATAATCCGAGTAACGATAGATTAATTTTCTCTAAAGGTCATGCTTCCCCCCTGTTTTATTCTATATTTACTGTAGCCGGAGCAATTAGTGAAAAGAAATTACTTACTTACAGGAAATTTAATAGTCCTTTGGAAGGACATCCAACAATGGTCTTTCCTTTTACAGAAGCAGCTACGGGTTCATTAGGACAAGGACTATCAATTGGAGTAGGTATGGCTCTTAATGCTAAATATATAGATAAATTACCCTATAAAACCTTTGTTCTTTTAGGTGATAGTGAGATGGCAGAAGGATCTGTCTGGGAAGCTATACAAATAGCTACACATTACAAGCTTAATAATCTGATTGGGATTTTAGATGTAAACCGTTTAGGTCAAAGAGGTGAAACAATGTACGGTCATGATATAGCCTCATATACGAAAAAGATTTCTGCCTTTGGCTGGAAAGTTATTTCTATAGATGGTCATTCCTTGCCACAAATAAGAGAAGCTTTTAAAAAAGCTCAAAAAGTAAAGACCAGTCCAGTAATGATAATAGCTAAAACTATTAAAGGTAAGGGCGTTTCATTTTTAGAAAATCAAGACAATTGGCATGGTAAAGCTTTAAAACCAGATGAGCTGGATAAAGCATTGCAGGAACTAGGAAAAGTTGATAAAAGTACAAGAGGAAAGATGATGTTGCCTACTAAAGCCAAACATAAAAATAGTAAGATTAAAACTTCCACACAAAATTTAAAAATTGATTACAAAATAGATGATCTGGTGGCGACTAGAAAGGCTTATGGGAATGCTTTAAGTAGAATTTTTCCTAAATTTCCCAACTCGGTTGTTTTAGATGCAGAAGTAAGTAACTCTACTTTTTCCGAGAACTTTAAAAAAATTTATCCCGAAAGATTCTTTGAAATGTATATTGCAGAACAAAATATGGTAGGAGTAGCTGTTGGTTTATCTAGGCGTAACAAGTTGCCCTTTGTATCTACATTTGCAGCTTTTTTTACTAGAGCTTTTGATCAGATCAGGATGAGTCAGTACTCAAAATCCAATATTAAATTTGTTGGTTCTCATGCTGGGGTTTCTATTGGAGAAGACGGAGCTTCCCAGATGGGACTGGAGGATATTGCTATGTTTAGAAGTTTATTAGACTCTGTAGTACTTTATCCCTCAGATGCCATCTCAACTGAAAAGTTAGTGGAAGAAGCAGCTAAACATAAAGGGATAGTTTATATTCGCACCACCAGAAAAGATACGCCAATACTATATAAAAATGATGAGAAATTTTCTATTGGCGGCAGTAAAGTATTAAGAAGTAGTGACAAAGATAAGGTTTCGATAGTAGCGTCAGGAATAACTTTACATGAGGCATTAGCGGCTTATGAAAAATTAAAACAGGAAAACATTTTAATTAGAGTAATAGATCTTTATAGTATAAAGCCTTTAGATAATATTACTTTGACAAAAGCTGCCCAGGAAACAAAAGCTATTATCACTGTTGAAGATCACTATCCTGCAGGGGGAATTGGTGAAGCTGTGTCTGCTGCTTTGTCAGCGCTAGATGTGAAGATTTTCTGCTTGGTTGTTAAGAAAATGCCCAGAAGTGGCAAGCCAGAGGAGCTTTTAGAATTTGAGGATATTTCAGCTAATGCAATTGTAAAAATGGTTAAGAAGATAATTTAATGAGACCTGCTAATTTAAAAACCAAGATTTTTTTAGATGGAGGAGATCCTGAGGAAACTAAAGAGATTATTAATTTACTGGGATTTCTTGATGGTCAAACTACCAATCCTACGTTAATCTCTAAAAATCCAGATGCTGTTAAAAAGCTAGAAAAGGGAGAAAAGTTTACCAAGAAGCAATTACTGATAATGTATAAAAGCGTTGTTCAGGAGATATCATCAATTATTCCTAATGGTTTTGTTTCTATTCAGGTTTATTCAGACTCAAATACTTTAGTAAAACAGATGTTTGACCAAGGCAGGGAAATGTATGGTTGGATTCCTAATGCTCATATAAAATATCCTACAACTTTAGAGGGGTTAAAAGCTGCAGAAGAATCAGTCAAATCAGGAATGAGAGTTAATATGACACTGGTGTTTTCGGAGGAACAAGCAGCAGCAATTTATAATGCAACCAAGGGAGCAAAGAAGGGACAGGTAATTATTTCTCCGTTTATAGGAAGATTAGATGACCAAGGTATAAATGGCATGAGTTTAATTTCTAATATTATTAGGATGTTTGAGAAAGGAGATGGTCATATTGAAATACTAGCAGCCAGTATAAGAAACATGGAGCATCTCTTATACAGCTTTAAATTAAACACAGACATTGTTACTCTTCCATCTAAAACTATCAAAGAATGGTTGGATAAGGGTTTGAACAGTATGGATAAAAGTTTTGTTTACCCAAAGGTAAACCTAAAAGACTTAATCTATCAGGAATTGGATTTGACAAAGAGTTGGCAGGAATTTAATATTCAGCACGATTTAACAGATAAAGGCTTAGAAAAATTTGCCAGTGACTGGAATACTTTACTAAGATAGAAAATTGACTTTTTCTTTGTAATTGTATATACTATTTACAGTTATGAATAATTTTCGAATTAATTACTTTTGGTTTAGGTATTTTAACCCCCAACAGGAGGAAGTTTGTTGATGCTTTAAAAAAGCAGAAAACATTTCAAGCCTCCCAAAAGGGAGGTTTTTTTATGAAAATTATTACAAGAGATGAAATATTAAAAAACAACAAACCACTAGTTATTGCTGGTCCTTGTGCTATTGAATCAAAAGTTCAGATTACGACTATTGCAAAAAAACTTAGTGAAATGGGGGTTAAAATTTTACGCTGCCAGCTTTGGAAACCAAGGACTGACAAAGATAGTTTTCAAGGAGTTGGATTAAAGGGATTTAGGTGGTTAAAAGAAATTAAGGAAGAGTTTAACATGTTAATTGCAACAGAAATAGTAGATAAAGATCATATTAAACTCCTTGAAGGTGTTACTGATATTTTGTGGGTAGGGGCTAGGAATATGCAAAATTACGAACTTTTGAAGGCTCTGGGGAAAGACGATAGACTAGTTATTTTAAAACGCGGTCTTATTGCAACAGTGGATGAATGGATTAAGGCAGCAAAATATATTGGATCGGATAAGGTTATACTTTGTGAAAGAGGTATAAGAACAGGAGTGGATGCAATGAGATTTACTTTGGATCTAAACGGAGCGCTGGTTGCAAAATATGATCATAATATGCCTGTTATTATTGATCCTTCTCACACTGCTGGCAGATCTGACATGGTTCCTTACTTAGCTTATGCGGGGATAGCTGCTGGGGCAGACGGGATTGTAGTTGAAGTTCATAATCACCCTGAAAAAGCTTTGTCAGATGCTTCCCAGCAGATTACTCCGGAAGTTTTTAAAGAAGTAATTCAAAAAGTAAATGCAATTTACCAGCTAAGACATCAGAAAGAATCTTTCAGTGTTTCTTTTCAGTCTCTGGGAAGCTTAACATCAAAGCAAAAACCTGCCAAAACTTTGCTACTATTGGGAGTTTATAATAGGGTTGGTATCTTAAAAGATATCCTGTCTGTATTTTCTGATTTTAATTTGAATTTAACTAAACTGGAATCAGACCAGTATCATGAAAAAGATTTGGATTATTGCTTTAAAGTGGAGGTTGAAAGCAGTGTTAGTGAACCAAGACTAACCAAAGCCTTGAATATTCTTAAAGAATTCTGCCCGGTTATTAAAATCCAGGAAGAATCTTAATGAATGAAAAAATTACCATACTGGGAAGTTATGATGTGTATGCCGGAGAGAAAACATTAAGCAGGCTGTCTAAACTAATCAAATTAAATGATTACTTTGGTTTTGTGGTTATAACAGATCGTTTTTTAAACAAGAATTGGGTAAAAAAAATTGAAAAGTTTCTGCCTGCTAATTTTAAAAAAATCATCATACCTACCGGAGAGCAAGCTAAAAATATTGACACAGTTAAGGTAATCTGGAAACAGCTGCTGTTAGAAAGGTGTGACCGCAAAACTCTGATTGCTAATTTTGGCGGAGGAGTTGTTTTGGACATTGGAGGTTTTGCTGCTTCTACTTTTATGAGAGGCCTGGATTTTATCAATATTCCCACCACTTTGCTTTCACAGGTTGATTCTGCTATCGGAGGTAAAACTGGAATTGATTTTGCAGGGATTAAAAATCTGATAGGTATCTTTAGCCAGCCAAAAGCTGTGATTTGCGATATTAATTTTCTCTCAACACTGCCAAATAGAGAATTTGCGGCAGGTTTTGCCGAGATTATTAAACACGGGCTGATAGCTGATCAAAAATATTTTAATTTTGTCACTTCAAAAAAGCCAAAGGATTTTAGCAAACGAGAGCTACTTAAAATAATTGTAAATTCGATTAAAATTAAGTCAGAAATTATTAGCCGTGATGAAAAAGAAACAGATCAAAGAAGACTTTTAAATTTCGGTCATACCATCGGTCATGCTGTTGAATCCTTAAGTTTAGAAACTACGAAGCCACTCTTACATGGTGAGGCGGTAGGTATTGGAATAGTGATTGAGGCAAAAATTTCATATCTTTTAAAAATGCTCTCTAAGCAGGACTTACAATGTATTCAGCAAAGTTTAGTTAACGCTGGTTTACCTGTATTGGTTACTCCTATGGGGATAGACAAAATTATTAAAAGGATGCAAGCAGACAAAAAAAATGAAGATGGAAAAATAAATTTTACGTTGCTCCAACGAGTTGGCAAAGCAATAATCAATCAGCATGTTCCGGACAATATAATTAAACAAGCCCTAGAACAGATTATCACATAAACCATATGAAGACTTTGGAAATAATACCATTACAAAAGTCCGCAAAAACAGAAATTACCATCCCCGGATCTAAAAGCTACACCAACAGAGCTTTGCTTTTGGCAGCTTTAACCAAAGAGAGTGTAAAGATTATTAATCCTTTAATAAGTGATGATACTAGAGCTTTAATTGAATGCCTTAAAAAATTGGGTATTAAAGTTTCAAAAGGAAGTAACTACCTTAACGTTGAAAGTAACATTAGTTCTGTTAAAAAGGGCTTATATGATTTGAATGCTAACTTGTCTGGAACGACAATAAGATTTATGTTAGCTCTTGCAACAATTATTCCAGGAGTCAAAACATTATATGGTACAGAAGAACTAAACAAACGCCCGATTGGGGATCTGGTTGAAGCACTCAAAACTCTTGGTGCAAAAATAGAATATCTAGACAAAAAAGAATATCCTCCAGTTAAAGTTTTATCATCAAAACTCAATCCAGGAACAATTAAGATAAAAGGTTCTGTTAGCAGCCAATACTTATCAGCATTATTAATGATCTCTCCTTTTGTAGGAGAGGTTACAATTGAAGTTTTAGGAGACCAAGTTTCTAAACCGTATATTGATATGACAATTGATATTATAGAGAAATTTGGGGTTAAGGTATTAAACAAAGAATACAAAGCATATATTATTGCTCCCCAAAAATATATTGCTAAACAATATTTAGTAGAGGGTGATTTATCATCCGCCAGCTATTTTTTGGCAATAGCAGTTTTAACAAAATCTACTATAACTTTGAAGAATATCAACCCTAATTCCAAGCAAGCTGATATGAGATTTGTCAAAATTCTTAAGGATATGGGTAATAAAATAGTATATGGAAAAAATCACATTACAATTTCTGGAAAAGAAATAAAGCCAGTTAATTTAGATATGGCAGATTGTCCTGATCAAATACAAACAATGGCAGTGTTAGCAGCTTTTTCGAAAGGAGTAACTAAAATATCTGGTATATCCTCTCTTAGGATAAAAGAAACCGATCGAATTTTTGCATTAACACAGGAACTAAAGAAAATGGGTATAAAAACATCCTCTACCGAAACTACACTTACTATCTATGGAGGAGATCCAAAATCAGCAAGCATAGAAACATACGGTGATCACCGTATGGCAATGGCTTTTGCAATAGCAGGAGCAAAACTTTCAGGAATGAAAATTGTTAATCCTGATGTGGTGAATAAAACTTTTCCAGAATTTTGGGAAAAGTTGAGTTCAATTGGTATAAAAACTAATATAGTTAATTCAAAAAATATTATACTTATTGGTATGAGAGGAAGCGGTAAGACCACAATGGCTAAAATATTGGCGAAGAAATTAAATAAACAATATTTAGAATTGGATGAAATGTTAGTTAAAAAAATGAATATGAGTATTACACAAATTGTTAAAAAATATGGTTGGGATTTTTTTAGAGACCAAGAGTCAGAAATTGTTAAACAAGTTGCAGACGGACGAAATCTAGTTATTTCAACAGGTGGAGGAGTTGTTACCCGTCCTGAGAATACCGAAGCTTTAAAGAGAAATGGATTGTTAATTTTTCTTAATGCTTCTGTGGAAATATTATCAAAAAGGATAGGAGAAAAAATAGGCTATGATCCTAAAATGCCTGCTCTGACTAATAAAAAAACTCCCAAAGCAGAAATTACCCATATTTTAAACCAGAGGGAAAAATTATATAAACAAGCTGCAGATCAAATAATTGAGACAGATGGCTTAACTTCTAACCAATTAGCAAATATAATTATCTCAAAATTTCAAGGGAGACTATTATGAATATTTGTTTAAGTATAGGCTACCCGATTATAAGCTCCCGCTCACCATTGATGCATAATGCTGGCTATAAAAAGTTGAGAATTGATAATCAATTTATCTATCTAAGTGCGGAAGTTAAGTCTGAAAATTTGAAAATTGCGATTGATGGCATAAGAGGTTTGGGGATTAGAGGAGTCAGTGTAACCATGCCATATAAGAAAGAAGTAATGAAATATTTAGATAAAATTGATAAAGATGCCAAAATGATTGGAGCCGTTAATACGATCGTTAATGACGGTGGAAAGTTAACAGGTTTTAACACGGACTATATTGGGGTCTTAGAAGCTCTGGGGGAAAAGATCAATCTTAAAAGGAAAAAGGTAGCTATAATTGGAGCAGGCGGTGCAGCCAGGGCGATTGTTTACGGGTTAAATAAAAAAGGTTCGGTAATTAAAATTTTTAACAGGACTTTAGATCAAGCCAAAGAACTGGCCCAAGAATTTGATTGTCAGTTTTCAACCTTAGATTCTTTAGAGGAAGTTATAAATATGGATATAATTATTAACGCAACACCTGTAGGGATGAATGAAGACAAAAGTTCAATTGATAAAAATTTTTTAAATAAAAATCAAATTGTTTTCGATGTGGTTTATACCCCTAAGGAAACAAGATTAATAAAGGATGCTAAACAGATAGGAGCAAAAGTGATTTTTGGATATGAAATGCTTTTATATCAGGGAGTGGAGCAATTTAAGCTATATACAGGGTTTGATGCACCTATTGAAACAATGAGAAAGACTTTAATTAAAAGCTTAAAATGAAAATTAAATATTGTTTACCTATTATTAAGAATACAAAAAAAGAGGTTTTAAAATCTTTAAAATTTAAGGGCTATAATTTTTATGAAATCTGGCTTGATTACATCAAAGATTTGGATGATCAATTTATATTTAATATTGCCAAAAAATATAATGGCAAATTGATATTTTTGTTTAGAAGAAAAAATTTAGAAAAAGTTAAGTTAAGTCTGGAAAGAAAAAAAGAAATAATTTTAATTCTTAAAAAATTTAGTGTTTTTCTTGACATTGATTTTTTAACACAATTTGAAGATCTGGAAATGTTTGGAAATAGCGGAAAAACTAAACTGATTTTGTCCTATCATAATTATAAAGAGACTCCAAAATTTGATTATCTAAACATTTTAGTAAATAAAATGATGAAATATAATCCGGATATTTTTAAGATTGCAACATTTTGCAAAGAAGAAACTGATTCATTAAACTTATTAAGCCTGCTTTTGAAATTAAGAGAACAGAAAATAAGATATATAATATTAGGTATGGGTAAAAAAGGTTTGATAACCAGAATTGCAGGCGCTTTGTGGGGAAATGAGATAAATTTTGCTCCAGCTGATTTGGCAGAGAAAAGTGCTGATGGACAGTTAACTATGAAACAATTAGAGAAAATTTTACAGGAGATAAAATAATGGCCGGAAATTCTTTTGGACAATTATTTAGAATAACAAGTTTTGGAGAGTCTCACGGAGGGGCGGTTGGTGTAGTGGTTGATGGATGTCCTTCAGGAATTGAGATTTCGGAGGATGAAATTCAAGTGGAATTGGATCGAAGAAAACCAGGACAAAGTAAGATTACTACTCCAAGAAAAGAAGCAGATAAAATAAACATTCTCTCAGGTGTTTTCGAAGGTAAAACTACAGGAACACCGATTTTAATGATTGCTTACAATGCTGAATTTGAATCAGATGATTATTTATTCCTTAAGGATGTATATAGACCGTCACATGCAGATTTCACTTATGAGGCAAAATATGGTTTTAGGGATTGGAGGGGGAGCGGTAGAGCTTCAGCTAGAGAAACTTTAGCCAGGGTAGCAGCAGGTACGATTGCTAAAATTTACCTTAAGCAAAAATTGGGAATAGAATTTTTGAGTTTTGTTGAGCAGGTTGGCAACATAAAAGCAGATATTGAATTTAATGCTGTTACTTCTGAGGATGTTGAGTCAAATATAATCCGCTGTCCGGACAAAATAGCTGCTAAGAAAATGATTAAATTAATAGAGTTAGTTAAAAGTGAAGGTGACTCGATTGGAGGGGTGATAAGAGGCGTAATTAAAAATGTACCTGCAGGCTTTGGAGAACCGGTTTTTGATAAATTAAATGCTGATTTAGGAAAAGCTATGCTTTCCATAAATGCGGTTAAGGGTTTTGAGATCGGCTCTGGTTTTGAAGGAACTAAATTAAGAGGGAGTGAACATAATGATGAGTTTTACATTGATAAGAATAGACAGATTAAAATTAAGACAAATAATGCTGGTGGCGTGATTGGGGGAATTTCCAGTGGTGAAACGATCTATTTTAGAGTGGCATTTAAACCAGTATCAACTATTAATAAACAACAAAACACAGTCAATAGAAATAAGGAAGAGGTTAGTTTGCAGGCTGTTGGAAGACACGATCCATGTGTTTTGCCCCGGGCTGTTCCAATTGTAGATGCTATGGCCGCATTAGTAATAATGGATCACTACCTTAGACACAAGGCACAAAATCTATGAGTAATAAACTAGATGGTTGGAGAAAGCAAATTGATGATATTGATGAGGGTATAATAACCAATCTTGCAAAAAGAATAGAAATTGTCAGAAAAATTGGAAAATTCAAAAAAGAGCACAATATTTCTACATTTGATAAAAATAGATGGGAGCAAATCATAAATACCAATATTAAAAAGGGTGAGGCATTAGGCTTGTCAAAAAAATTCATCAAAAATCTTTTACATCTTATACATAAATATTCCCGGCAGATTCAGAAAAAGGTTTAATTATGAGTAGGATTAGGACAGCAAAAAGGTTGAATAATTTTAATGAATATGTTTTTTCAAAATTGGAAAAACAAGTTAAAGAAATAGAGGTAAGTTCTAAACGGAAAGTTTTAAACTTCGGTCCTGGTAATCCTGATTATCCGCCTCACAAATTATATTTGGATAAATTCTGTGAATTTATCAATGAACAAAATGCACACCTATATCCCAGTTTTGGTGCAAACGAAGAATTTTCAAATGCCTTAATAAATTGGTATCAAAAAAGATTTAATGTGCATTTAGAAAAATCAGAATTATTTCCTCTTTTGGGAGCAAAGGATGGTGTCAGTCATTTACCACTTGCACTGCTTGATGAAGGTGATGAAGTATTAGTTCCAGATCCGGGTTATCCTGCTTTTTCTGACCCAGCCTTGTTGGTTGGAGCTAAACCTATCTACTATAATTTAGTGGAAGAAAATAATTTTAAAATCTCTTTAACTGAGTTGGAAGAAAAACTAACTGATAGAACAAAGTTTATCTGGGTCAACTTTCCCGGGAACCCTACAGGGCAAGTTGCCACATTGGAAGAGCTGGAAAAAATTGTTATTTTTGCAAAACAACACAATATCTTAATAGTGTATGACAACGCTTATTCTGAAATTACATTTGACGGATTTATAGCTCCAAGTATTCTGCAGATTGATGGAGCAAAAAATATTGCAGTTGAAATTGGTTCCTTCTCCAAAACCTTTTCTTTTGCAGGATTTAGAATGGGATGGATTGTTGGTAATAACAAAATAATTAAAGCTCTCGCAAAAGTAAAATCTCAAATGGATTCTGGTTTATCTGGGTCTTTACAGAAGTTAGGTGCATTTGCACTCACTAATTACGACATAAATTGGTACCAGGATATGATTGCAAGCTATCAACAAAGAAGAGATATTATTACAAATAATTTAAAAAAACTGGGCCTTGAGTTCTCTGTTCCTAAGGGGAGTTTATATATTTGGGCAAAGATACCTTCTAGCGCAAAAGACTCCGAAGAATTTTGTATGAAAATATTACGGGAGAAACAAATACTTCTTACACCTGGAAGTGCTTTTGGTAAAAATGGTAATCGTTATGTTAGGGTAAGTATTTGTATAAATATTGATAATATTAATAACTATTTTTAAGAGTAAATATCATGAAACAGATTAGTATTGTAGGGTTTGGAAGATTTGGTAAAGTATTGCTTAATCTTTTAAAAGATGATTTTATTGTGACAATTTATGATAAGAAAAAGATTGATCTTACAAAATTACCTGACAATACAATTGTTGTAAAAAATATAGATGAAATATATAAAAGTGAAGTTATTTTTTACTGTGTTCCCATAAGCCAATTTGAAGATGTAATTTTTACTCATAAGAAACATTTTAAAGAACATCTTCTTATTGATGTACTTTCAGTAAAGCTGCATCCTGCTAAAATTTTTAAAAAATATTTTAAAGATAGCAACGTGCAAGCACTTCTAACGCATCCAATGTTTGGTCCAGACAGCAGTAAAAACGGATTTTTGGGATTGCCGCTCATTATAGATAAATTCTTAACTGACAACGTAAACTATAAATTCTGGAAAGATTATTTTAAAAGTAAGCAACTTAATGTAATTGAAATGTCTGCTAAAACTCATGATAAAATAGCTGCTTCTTCTCAAGGCTTGACACATTTTATTGGTAGGTTACTGAACAGCTATCATTTCAAACCCACGTCAATAGATTCTCTGGGAACTAAAAAACTGCTAGAAGTAGTTGAACAAACCTGTAACGATACTTGGCAGTTATTTGATGATTTGCAACATTATAATCCTTATACCAAACAAATGAGGATTAAATTAGGTGATATATACGATCAAATTTACAATAAATTATTGCCAAAGCAAATTAGTAAAAAATTTATCACTTTTGGTATTCAAGGAGGGAAGGGGAGTTTTAATGAGGAAGCCTTGCAATATTATCTAAAAAAAGAAAATATTACTAATTATCGAAGCAAATATTTGTATACTTCTGAAAATGTATTGAAGGCTTTGCATAAAGGTGATATTGATTATGGTCAGGTTGCTATTCATAATTCTGTTGGGGGTATTGTTGGCGAGAGTATTCAAGCTATGGCAAATTATAAATTTAAAATAATTGAGGAGTTTGCAATTAAAATTTCGCATGCTCTTATGATTAGGAAAGATGTTGATTTTGATGAAGTAAATACAGTAATGTCTCACCCACAAGTATTTGCCCAATGTAAAACTACACTTTTTAAAAAATATCCTCACCTCAAACAGGTATCTGGTGAGAAAGAACTTATTGATCATGCAAGGGTTGCAAAGCATTTATCTGAAAGAAAGATTTCAAAAAATATAGCTACCATGGGTAGTAAAGTTTTGGCCAAACTTTATGATTTACAAATTATAGAAGATAATTTGCAGGATGCAAAAGAAAATTATACCAGCTTTCTGATGGTTGCTAGAAGTTAATCATGAAACTGTTGCAATAGTCTGGTAAAATACTGTGAGAATTTAAAATGTCAAAAGTTACTATTAACGATCATATATTCAGGGGATACGATCTGCGAGGTGTTTCCGGAGTAGATTTAAGTGAAGAGGTGATGGAATTACTAGGCAGAGCTTACGCAACTTTTCTGTATCAGAGAAGAATTTGGGAGGTAGTTGTTGGAAGAGATAATAGAACTACAAGTAATGCGTATTCTAAGGCATTTATTAAAGGTTTATTAGATTCTGGTATAGATGTTGTTGATATAGGTTTATCTTTAGCTCAAATTGTTTATTTTTCTCAATACCCGCTTCGTTTTAAAGGAGCTGCAATGATAACTGCTTCTCACAATCCTGCAGAGTATAACGGGATAAAAATGGCAGTAGGTTTTTCCGATACGATGACTGGTACAGAGATTCAAAAACTTAAAGAGATTGCCAAAGATGGACAGTTTAAAAAGTTCAACCGTCAGGCAAAATATTTAAAGAAAGATATTTTTCCTGAATATAAAAAAGATATTTTAAGAAGAGCTGGGAAGATTGGTAAATTTAAAGTTGTAGTTGACACAATTTATGGTACCGCGGGTATGTTTCTTCCTAAAATTCTGAGAGAAGCAGGGTGTGAAGTTATAGAACAACATACAGAACTTGATGGTACTTTTCCTCTGGGAACTGCAGATCCAACTGAGCGGGCAGTACAAGAAAGATTGGCTGAAAGGGTTAAAAAAGAGGGGGCAGACATTGGTTTTTCCTATGACACAGACGGAGACAGGATGGGGATTGTGGATAGTCAGGGAAGATTAATTTGGAATGATACTCTGGTTGCCATATTTGCAATAGATGTTTTGGATTTTATGCCGGGAGCAAAAATAGTCTTCAATGTTCTGTGTTCGAAGCAAACTCGGGATGTAATAGAAGAACATGGCGGCCAGCCGATTATTTGGATTACAGGACATTCATTTATTAAAGCAAAGCTTAAAGAAGAAAGAGCGCCTTTTGCAGGAGAACTTTCCGGCCATATGTTTTTTGCAGATAATTTTTATGGTCATGATGATGAAGCGTATGCAACGCTCAGACTCTTAGCATATCTTACCAGAGTTGGTAAATCTCTAGATCAGGTTGTTGACGGACTGCCAAAATACCACAGTAGTCCTGAAGTTAAGGTTGGTTGTCCTGATGCCATAAAATTTAAAATTATTTCTGATGGAATAGCTAAAGATATCAAGGCTGTTTTTCCCACTGCCAGTTTTATAGAAATAGACGGTATACGTTTTGATACTGAAAGATTGATGGGTGTTGTTAGAGCTTCCCAAAACGGTCCTTACATTACAATTAAATACGAAGCAAAAGAAGCAGAAGAATACATTAAATTAAAAAAAGTACTTGCTGGAATCCTGCATAAATATCCGGAAATTGATTTTAAAAATGGTGTTAACATCGATGCGCTAGATTAAATAGTCTACTGTCTATTGCAAAAGATTTTATTTTATGGTTTACTAGTAAATGCATCAAGAGTTCCCACGTCGCTCTAATCGAGCTATGAGGGACGGCAACCGTAAAGTTACGGTGCCAATTTCCATCTGCCTATGGCAGAGCGAGAGGAAGATGTGGTACGTTCAGTTTACTACGATTCGGTTTACACGAACGTAGTTTACATGAATGTACAAACTTAACCTCTCTTAATGGGAGGTTTTTTTGAATTTATGGTTAATAACAACGGTGTAACAACCTTTACATCTGAATCAGTTTGTGCAGGTCATCCGGATAAGATTTGTGACCAAATTTCTGATGCAATTTTGGATGAAGTTTTAACTCAAGATAGATTTGGCCATGTGGCATGCGAGACCCTGGTGGGTTTTAACAGAGTGGTTATTTCTGGAGAAATTACAGCTAACGCCAAAGTAGATTTTAAAAAAATAGCCAAAGAACAAATTAAAAGATTAGGATATACAGATCCTAAATTTGATTTTTCTGATCAGTCTCCTATTGATTTACATGTTCACGAGCAATCTCAGGAAATTGCAGTGGGAGTTGATAAAAAAGGAGCAGGAGATCAGGGTTTGATGTTCGGCTATGCTTGTAAAGAGACCAAGGAGCTTATGCCAATGGCTATAATGTTAGCCCATGGATTGACCAAAAGAATTGATCAAGTCAGGGAGGAAGGACTATTACCTTATCTCCGGCCGGATGGCAAAAGTCAGGTCACGATTGAATATTATCAGGGAAAACCAAAAAAAGTTTTACAAGTAGTGATTGCAGTTCCTCATAATGAAAATGTCAGCCTAAATCAGGTGAAAAAAGATATTTATAATACTATAGTGGTGCCGCTTTTAGATCTGTATGGGTTTAAAATTAGCATAAAGAATTTAATTGTTAATGGAACAGGAGTTTGGCATAAAGGAGGACCGGCATCTGATTGCGGGGTAACAGGCAGGAAAATTGTGGTAGATGGATATGGGGGCTATGCCAGAGTTGGAGGAGGGGCATTTTCCGGAAAAGATCCCACAAAAGTTGATAGGTCTGGCGCTTATGCAGCCAGATTTTTGGCAAAAAATATAGTAGCTCATAAGTTGGCAGAAAAAGCAGAAGTAAGATTGGCTTACTTTATTGGAGCAAAAAAACCAACCATGCAGGATATAGAAACTTTTGGCACAGCCAAAAAATCTCACAAAGTCATACTATCTTTCATGAATCAAATTTTGGATACATCAGTTTCAGGCATCTTAAAAGGATTAGATTTGCAAAGGCCTATTTATCTGCCAACAGCTTCTTATGGCCATTTTGGCCGGGAAGAATTCCCCTGGGAAAAAGTAGTTTAATAGTTCTTTGATTCCTTGTATACCATTTGCTTGTACGATCGCACACTAAATTGGTTTAGGAAAATTCTAATATCATTGGCAAGTGGTCTGATAATTCAACTTCAGGAACTTTAAAATTTTCTACGATAACGTCATTAGATACGAAAGTATAATCAGCAAATTTCTGGAAATCAGATGTTCCAAAAAAAGGACTTAAGTTGCTTCTGGTTTTTTTGATACTAAATTCTTTTATTAAATTCCGGAAATTCTCCTCAAGTATTTTGATGCTTTGAGTTTCCGGCAATAAGTTAAAGTCTCCTGTCAGTATTTTGGCATCCTTTGTTTTTTTAAATATCTCTATAATTTTTTCTGATTGTTTAATCCGTTTTAAAGTATCAAGTTTCGACCCGGGATATGATGCGCCATGAAAATTGGCAACAATGAATGTTTTGTTTTTATTTAAAAAGCTTAAAAATTGTATGTTGACCGGAATGTCTGAATAATCTTTTTTTATTGAATTTACAACTTTGTCTCGGTATATAAAATAAGTCTTATAATCTAAAATCTCTATTGTTTTTTTTACAAATATAGCCAAGCCGTGTTTTAAATCAAAACTAACACTGCTTGCTTGGGTATTCACTTTCTCATGAACAGGGTCAAAAAAATATGTAAAATTTGGTAGTAGACTGGATATTTCCTGAAGTAGGTTAGCCCGGTATTCTGGAAATTGCCTGTGAGGGGAATTTGTGCTAAATACCTCCTGCAGACAAAAAATATCAGCGCTTTGGGTGTGAAGTTTTATAAATTCAGATAAAGGGCTAAAAAATTTACCCCCGCAGGTATTGAGTGATATCAATTTCATATTTAAACTTTATCTAAAGCCTGGGAGATATCAGATAATAAATCTTTGGGATCTTCTATGCCAACTGATAGTCTAATTAACGTATCAGAAAGGCCTATTTTTTCCCTATCCTCTTTTGGCACTGAAGCATGAGTCATTGAAGCAGGATGCTCAATTAAGGATTCTACAACTCCCAGGCTTTCTGCAATAGCGATAATCTTTAAAGATTCTATAAACTTAATAGCAGTATTAATTTTTCCTGTCAACTCAAAAGATAACATTCCTCCAAATCCTGTCATTTGTTTGGTAGCAATTTTATGTCCGGGATGGTTTGATAAGCCAGGATAATAAATCTTTTTTACTTTTTTATGCTTACTCAAAAATAATACTACTTTTTCCGTATTCTCATTATGCTTTTGCATTCTTATTTCCAAAGTTTTAATACCTCTTAATATAGAATATGAATCAAAGGGTGACAGAATCCCCCCCACAGCATTTTGTAAAAAGCCAATCTTTTCTGCTAAGACTTCATCATTAACTATTACACATCCTCCTACTGCATCGCTATGTCCTCCTATATATTTAGTCATAGAGTGAATTACAATATCAGCGCCTAAATCTAAAGGTTTCTGAAAAAAAGGTGAGGCAAAAGTATTATCTACTACTGTTAAAATACCCTTCTTTTTTACCTGGTTACAGATAGAAGCTATGTCAATTATTTTCATTAATGGATTTGTTGGTGATTCTATCCAGAGCATTTTTGTATTAGTCTGAATAGCATTTTTAATATCCTCACCGTTTATGAAATCTGCGAAGCTAAATTGAAGTCCGAAGCGTTTAAAAACTTTTATAAATAATCTTCTGGTACCTCCGTAAACATCGTCTATAGACAGAATATGATCGTTATTTTGCAAAAGCAGCAGCACATTTGTTATAGCAGATAGCCCTGAGGAAAAAGCAAAAGCAAATTTACCATTTTCTAAAGAAGCTAAATTTTTTTCCAAGGCAAAACGGGTGGGGTTGCCAGACCTTGAATATTCATATCCATTTGTAGGTTTGTAAACATTAGTCCTGGCAAAAGTTGTGGAAAGGTGAATAGGGATCACTACATCACCGCTCCCGCCTATATTTAAATTAGGTTCATTGCCAATATGTATAGCCCTGGTTGCAAATTTACTCATATAAAGTTATTCTCCTTCATCCAGTCGTCATTGTAAAATTTGCTCACATAATTTCTGCCAGAATCCGGTAGGATAACAACAATTACTGTTTTCTTCTTTTGCTTCTTTGATATTTTTTTGGCAATTTTTAAAGCGCCAAACACCGCTAACCCGCTTGAACCTCCGGCAAAAATTCCCTCTAGTTTGACTAGTTTTCTGGCTGTATCAAAAGACTGTTTGTCGTTTACCACAACAATTTCATCTATAACACTCATGTCAAGCGCTCCAGGCATGAAATCTTCCCCAGGACCTTCTACTTGATATGGTTTTGCCCGACCTTTTGAGTGGTAAAAATAATGATGCAGGAGTGAACCTTTGGGATCTATCCCGATAACCTCTACTTCTGGATTTTGCTCTTTTAGGAATTTTGCAGTTCCTGAAATCGTTCCTCCTGTCCCAACCGGAGCTACAAAGTGCGTAATTTGACCTTGCGTATCTTGCCAAATTTCCGGTCCGGTTGTTTTATAGTGAGCCAGAATATTAGCGTTATTAAAATACTGATTTGGGAAATAGCCGTCTTTTTCTCTAGCAATTTCTCTGGCAACATTAATATAATGTCTGGGGTCATTTGGTTTAACATCTGCAGGTGTTCTTACAACTTGTGCGCCGTAAGCGCGAAGCACCATTTCTTTTTCTAAACTCATTTTTTCAGACATGGTAAAAATAACTTTATACTCTTTGATTGCTGCTGCAATTGCCAGTCCTACCCCTGTATTGCCGCTAGTTGGTTCAACAATTAGTCCTCCCTTTTTCAAAAGACCTTTTTTTTCTGCGTCTTCGATCATGAAAATGCCAATCCGGTCTTTCATACTGCCTCCGGGATTTAGATATTCAAGCTTTGCCAAAATAGTAGTATCAACACTTTCTGCAATAGCATTAAGTTTGACCAGTGGTGTATTACCGATAATCTCTAAAATATTTTTTGCGTATTTCATTTTTATAACAAAAAGCCCTTGTAAATTTCCTAGTTTATTAAACTTAAGAAACTTACAAGGGCCCTTTATGGGTGGTTCCACCTTGTTTTGTACGTTCATGTAAACTACGTTCATGATTAACTGAACGTAGTAAACTGAACGCACCTCTCTGTCTGACTCCGTTTTCAAAAAACGACATCAGTTGACTTATTTAACGGTTAAGTTTCCGTAGAGTATTTTGACTCTCAGCTTTTTTGGATCGCAACTCCAAACAGAACGCTTTCTTTCAAAAATCATTATAGCATAATAGTCAAATGGTATTCTGGTCAGGCTGGTGATAAAATAAAACAGGTTTACGGGGTGTAGGTCATCGGTAGACCGCCGCGATGGGGTCGCGGAAGCAGCAAGTTCAATTCTTGTCACCCCGACTAGAGTATAAATTAGCTTCAAAATTAGGGATTGACATTTGGGTTAATTTCGGCTAATACTATATTTAATGATTTTTAGTTGTGTTACTTGCTTGAATTGTGGGCAATCGTTCTTAAAGGATAATCGTCATATTAAAGAGAATTTAAAACTGAGTCACAATTTTTATTGTTCTTTGAAATGTCAGTCTTCATTTAAAGATAAAAAGACTGAATTAATTTGTGAAAACTCTGCATGTAATAATTTA
>CAYMZB010000047.1:0-18860 GCA_964394845.1 uncultured Gammaproteobacteria bacterium
AAGAAGATTTTATTTTAGATGCTTATCAGATATATGAAGCAAAAAAAGCAGGTGCTGATGCCCTACTGCTCATTGCCAGAATTTTATCAGCAGCAGACTTATTATCCTTAGTTAAGCTGACAAAAGAAATAGCCATTGACCCTATTGTGGAGATAAATAGCAAAGAAGATCTAACCAAAGCACTTACTACAGATGTTGAAATTATAGCTGCTAATGCCAGAGATTTAGATACTTTTGAAGTCGATGTAGACAGAGCATGCGAACTTCTTAAAAAAGTTCCAGAAAAATTCATCAAATTAGGTTTTTCTGGAATTCACTCAAGGGCCGAAGTTGAGAAATATAAACATGCTGGGGCAAAGGCAGTTTTAGTTGGTACAGAACTTATGAAAACAAATGATATTAATAGATTAATTAAAGCGTTAAAAATGCCAGTTAAAGTTAAGATTTGTGGGATAAGAAGTATTGAAGCAGCGAAGGCTGCTATTGATGCAGGTGCTGATTTTTTGGGTTTTAATTTTGTACCAAGCTCTAAAAGATACATTGACCCTATCTTTGCACTAGAAATTATTAATTCGATAAGAGGTCAAATTAAGACTGTAGGTATATTCCAAGATGCTAAGATAGCGGAAGTGCACAAGATCGCATCAGATTTAAAATTAGATTTTGTCCAGCTTCATGGTAATGAAAATAATGAATATATAAATAAAGTAGGGATACCTGTAATTAAGTCTATTTCAGAAAATGATCAACCAAATAGGATTAAAGCAGATTATTTCTTACTGGATAGATCTAAAAGAGGAAAAGGTAAGGTGGTAGATTTAGAAAAAGCATCTAAGTTGACTGCAAGCCTTCCCATATTTATTGCCGGAGGTTTAACTCTAGATAATGTAGCTAGTGTAGTTAGTCAAATTAGACCCTTTGCTGTTGATGTAGCTGGTGGAATTGAAACAAATGATTATCAAGATCTAGAGAAAATAGAATTATTTATTAGAAATGCCAAAGGAGAAAGTTTATGAAAAAAGGTCATTTTGGAAAATTCGGTGGAAGATACGTACCTGAGATGTTAATTCCTGCATTGGAGGAATTAGAAAAAACATATTTGGAAGCAAAGAATGATAAAAAATTTCAGAAGGAATTCAAACATCTTCTTAAAACCTATTGTGGTAGACCAACACCATTAACTTTTGCAGAAAATTTAACTAAGAAATTAGGTGGAGCAAAAATCTATCTAAAAAATGAAGGATTAAATCATACAGGAGCACACAAAATTACCCACTGTGTAGGTCAAGCATTGATAGCTAAAAGAATGGGTAAGACTAGATTAATTGCTGAAACAGGTGCAGGACAACATGGAGTTGCAACAGCAACAGTAGCAGCAAAATTTGGATTCTCCTGCACTGTTTATATGGGTGAAGTAGATATTCAAAGGCAAAGACCAAATGTTTTTTTGATGGAACAATTAGGAGCAGAAGTAATACCTGTAAGCTTTGGTCAGAAAACTTTAAAAGATGCAGTAAATGCAGCTTTAAAAGATTATATTGAGAATGTTAAAACTACTCATTATGTTTTAGGTTCTGTTTTGGGACCGCACCCATTTCCTACTATGAACAGGGATTTTCAATCAATAGTAGGAAAGGAAATAAGAAAACAGATTAAAGAAGTAGAAGGAGCATTACCAGATTATATTATTGCTTGCGTTGGAGGTGGCAGTAATGCAATAGGTGCATTTGCAGATTTTATTAAAGATTCTTCAGTTAATTTGATCGGTGTAGAGGCAGGAGGAAAAGGTAAAAAGATTGGTGAAAATGCAGTCCGCTTCCCTACTGGAAGTGTTGGTGTTATTGAAGGGTATAAATCATATTTTTTACAAGACAGTGATGGAAACTTGCAAAAAACACATAGTATATCAGCGGGTTTGGATTATCCAGGAATAGGACCACAATTAGCAGATTTACAAAATAGTGGAAGAGTAAAGTTTACTTCAGTTATTGACAAAGAAGCATTGGAAGCATTTAGATTACTTGCTCAAACAGAAGGGATTATCCCAGCGTTAGAATCTGCTCATGGAGTAGCAGAAGCAATTAAATTAGCTCCTAAGTTAACAAAAGATCAAATTATTATAGTTAATCTTTCAGGACGAGGAGATAAAGATTTATTTATTGTGGCAAGAGAATTTAAGGATAAAAAATTCTATGAATTTTTAAAAGATTATCTTAAGGAGGGTTATGAATCTAATTAATAAACAGTTAGCAAAAATTAAACAGGAAAATAGATTAGGATTAATGACTCACTTAGTAGTAGGTTATCCATCACTTGAGATAACAGAATCCTTAGTTAAGGTGATGGAAGATGCAGGAGTAGATTTTATAGAACTGCAAATTCCCTTTTCTGATCCCCTAGCAGATGGTCCAACTATCATGAGAGCTTGTGAGAAAGCTCTAGAAAATGGGGTAAAGGTTAAAGATGCTTTTGAACTGGCAAGTAGATTAACAAAGCAAGTTAAAATCCCTCTACTTTTTATGGCTTATTACAATACTGTATTTAAATACGGGACTAAGATGTTTTGCCAAGATGCCAAGAAAGTTGGAATTTCAGGATTAATTATTCCGGATATCCCTATAGAGGAAGAGCACCATGAGCATTTTATAAAATATTGTAAGGAAGCTGAATTAAAAAACATTAGAGTTATCTCACCTGCTTCCACAGATGAGCGATTAAAGAAAAATGCACAGGTTGCTGATGGATTTGTTTATTGTACTGCCAGGCAAGGAATCACTGGCACTAAAAAAGAACTTGATCCACAAATTAGTTCTTTTTTAAAGGATGTTAGAAGATATTTTAATATTCCCATTGCTGTTGGATTTGGAATATCTAATAAAGAAAGAATAGACATGATTAAGCCCCACACTAATATTGCAATAATAGGTAGTGCAATTATTGATATTATAAGCAAATCAAAAAGAGGTGCTGTGGAAAAAGATGTAAAAGAGTTTTTAAATAGATTAGAGATCAAAAAGACATGATATTTGACTTTTTGGTGTATGGGAGCATATAATATTTACAGATTATGAATATTAATCAAGTAAATTATTTTTGGTTTTATTTTGCCACCCGCAGGGAGGTCAGCTAACGCTGTAAAAATAAAACTTTACAACGTAAATAGCCTCCCAACTAGGGAGGTTTTTTTATGGAAAAAACAATAAATATATGAATAAACATAAGAAAATAGTTAAAAAATCAATTATTATTGCTGGTCCTTGTGCCGCAGAATCCAGAGAGCAAATTATAGCTTCAGCCAAGGAAGCGAAAAAAAGAAAGGTTGACTTTATGAGGATTAGTTTATGGAAACCTCGAACAAAACCAGGATTTGATGGCTTGGGAAAATTAGGTATACCATTTCTGGTTGAAGCAGCAAAAATGGGTGTTAATCCAGCAACTGAAATATTGCTTCCTTCTCATGCAAAAGCTGTTATGGATGCTGTATTACCTGTGTTAAAAAAAGGAAAGCTTCTCCTGTGGATTGGTTCTAGGAATCAAAACCATTTAGTGCAACAACAGATAGCCAAAATTGCGAGCAAAGATGAAAGGGTATTTCTTTTAGTGAAAAATCAGCCATGGGCTGACGAGAAACACTGGGAAGGAATTATAGAACATGTACTAGCTGGTGGGATAAATGAAGATCGTCTTATCCTTTGTCATAGAGGATTTACGCCCAATGGTCATAATCCATTAGAGCTTCGTAACGTCCCGGATTACGAAATGGCTATAAGAATAAAATCAAAAGTAAACCTGCCAATGGTTTTTGACCCTTCGCATACTGGAGGAGCAGTTTTAAATGTATTAAAACTTGCTAATGAGGCATCAAAACATGACTTTGATGGTGTGATGGTTGAGGTACACACAGACCCTACCAACGCATTAACTGATGCTAAACAACAGCTAACATGGAAGCAGTTTGATAGGATGGTTAAAGAATATGAGAAAAATTAAAATTCATATTAAAAATGATAGACGTCAAGTTTACCCTATTTTCATTGGGGTAGGATTCCTTAAGAAAATTAATTCTCTGCTTGAAATTACTAAATATTCAAAAGCTGTAGTTGTAACTGATAGAAATATCCCCTCATCTCTAGTGCAGAATTTGCAGGCAGCTTTATTAATTCCAAACTCCGTTGTGGTTTTGGATAGCGGTGAGCAGAATAAGGATTTAGATAATGTTAAAGAAGTATTGCAAGCATTAAATAATTTTGGTTGTGACAGAAAATCGTTAGTAATAAATCTTGGTGGAGGTGTTATAGGAGATATTGGAGGTTTTGCAGCCTCTATCTTCATGAGAGGGATAGATTTTTTGCAAATTCCTACTACCTTACTTGCTCAAGTTGACGCCAGTATTGGTGGAAAGGTGGGCATTAATTTTTCAGGAATTAAGAATTTAATTGGTACATTTCAACAACCAATTGCTGTAGTCATTGATATTGACACTCTATCGACTCTTCCTCAGAGAGAATTCGTGTCAGGTTTTGCCGAGATTATTAAGCATGGTTTGATTGCCGATAAAAAGTATTTTGAATTGGTTACAGCAAAAAAACCACAAGATTTTTCCCAGCAAGAATTGATAGAGATTATTGAAAAATCATGTCAAATAAAAATAGATATTGTTGCTCAGGATGAAAAAGAAAGTGATCTTCGCAAACTACTTAATTTTGGCCACACAATTGGTCATGCATTTGAATCAATAAGTTTGGAAAGTAATAAACCTCTGCTCCATGGTGAAGCAATTAGCATTGGAATGATTGTTGAAGGACAAATATCTAAACTTTTAGGATTACTATCTGATCAGGAGTACAAAATTGTAGAACAATCTTTAAATAAAGCAGGTCTACCAACTAGCTTAGAGGTACCCGCTGATAAGGTGTTAGAAAAAATGAACAAAGTTCTTCTGCGAATAAAGTCTGATAAGAAAAATATAAAAGGAGAAACCAAATTTACTCTCCTTGAAGGAATAGGAAAAGCTGTTATCAATAAAACGGTGGATGAAGCCACGATTAGAAAGGCTTTATAAGCTAAACTTTCAAACTTGTTTATGAAAATAATTACATTAAAGCCTTTACTAAAACCTATACAAGCAAGTATTAGTATCCCTGGATCTAAAAGCTACACAAATAGGGCACTTTTAATTGCTGCAGTAAGCAAATCAAAAGTTAGAATTATAAACCCGCTAATTAGTGATGATACTAAGGCAATGATTAATTGTCTTAGAAAGTTGGGTATTAAAGTTAAAGTTTCGGACAATATGATTGAAGTTGAAAACAACATCAATTCTATTAAAAACCTTTTATATGACTTAGATGCTAATGAGTCTGGGACCACAGTTAGATTTTTATTGGCTTTATTAGCAGTAATTCCAGGAGTCAAAATTCTACAAGGAAAGGAAGGACTAAATAAACGTCCCATTGGTGATCTTGCTGAAGCGTTAAGACAACTTGGCGCCAAAATAGAGTATTTAGACAAAAAGGGTTATCCTCCAGTTAAAGTTTTATCATCAAAACTTAAGCCAGGGACTATTAAAATTAAAGGTTCTACAAGCAGTCAATTTATCTCATCATTGTTAATGGTTGCTCCTTTGGTGGGTAAATTAACTATTGAGGTTGAAGGCGAGCAAGTGTCTAAGCCTTATATTGATATGACAATAGATATTATGAAACAGTTTGGTGTTAACGTTTTGAATGAAAATTATAAAAAATATACTATTGATGCAGGTCAAAGATACAAAGCCAAAGAGTACAAAGTAGAAGGTGATTTATCATCAGCCAGCTATTTTTTGGCCATTGCGGCTCTAACAAAATCAACTATCACATTAGAAAATATCAATCCAAATTCCAAGCAGGCAGATATAAGATTTGCCAAAATTCTTGAGAATATGGGAAACAAAATAATCCCCGGAAAAAATCAAATCACAATAATTGGAAAAGAAATCAAACCAGTAAATGTTGACATGGCAGATTGTCCTGATCAAATTCAAACTCTGGCAGTTTTAGCATCTTTCGTAAAAGGAGTGACAAAAATATCTGGCATACAATCTTTAAGGATAAAAGAAACTGATCGGATTTTTGCATTAACAAAAGAACTTAAGAAAATGGGTATAAAAACATCTTGCATGAAAGATGTTCTGACTATACATGGAGGCAGTCCAAAAGCTGCTGTGATTGATACATATGGTGACCATAGGATGGCGATGTCTTTTGCTATAGCTGGCTGCAAAATACCTGGTATGGTCATTAAAAATCCGGAAGTTGTTTCAAAAACCTATCCGCAGTTCTGGGAGGATTTGAAAAAAATTACAAAGGTACAAAAGATATGAAACAAAAATATTGTCTACCCATTATAAAAACTAAAGCATCAGAGGTTCTCAAAGTAATTTCAGAGAACAAAACTTCTTATGATTTTTTTGAGGTATGGTTGGATTATATTGAGGATTTAAATTTAGATTTCATCAAAGATCTGAATAAAGAATTCAGAGAAAAATTAATCTTTCTTTTTAGGAGACAGTCTTTGGAAACTCCAAAAATGGATATTAAAAGAAGAATTGAGGTTTTGAATTTACTTTCGAAATTTAATTGTCTGGTAGATTTGGATATTTCTCAAAAGAAAGAATTACAGAATTCTAGAAAGGTTAAGTTAATTTGTTCTTACCATAACTATAAAGAAACTCCTTCCAAAGAAAAGCTGGAAGAGATTATTCAGCTGATGGAGAAATATAGTCCAGAAATTTACAAGATTTCTACATTTTGCAAAACTGATTCTGATGCTCTGCGAGTACTAGATTTACTTGGTTCGCTAAAGGAGAAAAATTCTAAATGTATTATATTGGGTATGGGAGAAAAAGGTATTGTTACAAGAATAGGTGGTGCAATAGCAGGTAATGAGATGAATTTTACTCCTTCTACCTTGAGAGATAAAAGTGCAGCTGGCCAATTAACAAAAACTAGACTTGAGAAAATTTTAAAAAGTATTAAGAAATGTTTAATAGTAGCTGATCCTGCTACACATTCATTATCTCCTCAAATGCATTATGCTGCTTACAAAGCTCTAGGACTTGAAGAAGATTTTATTTTTTTACGCCGTAGAGTCAATGCTGATAATCTAAAACAATTTATCGATGAGGTAAGAAAAGATGCCAATTTTAGAGGAGCGAGCGTTAGTACTCCTAATAAAGTAGAGGTTATAAAATATCTGGATGAAGTTGATAAAACAGCCAAAAAAATTGGTGCTGTTAACACTATTGTCAAAAATGGAAAAAAGCTTAAGGGATATAATACTGACTATTTAGGAATTCTGAATCCTTTAAAAAATATTGTAAATCTTAAAGGGGAAAATGCTGCCGTAATAGGTGCTGGAGGAGCTGCCAGAGCAGCTGTCTATGCTTTAACTTCTCAAAAAGCTAAGGTGACTATTTTTAACCGAGATATTAAAAAAGCTGAAAATTTAGCCTCTGAGTTTAATTGTGATTATGATTCATTGAAAGATCTTTCAAAAATCTCTAATTTTGACATTGTTATTGATGCTACCAGAGTTGGTATGGATCCAAAAGATTTACCGTTTATCCCAAAACACTTAATTAAACCAAGTCAAATAATTTTTGATGTGGTATACCCTACTACAAAATTAATAAAGATTGCAAAGCAACAAGGGGCTAAAACAATATCTGGGATAGAAATGTTACTTTATCAGGGAGTAGAACAATTTAAGCTTTTTACAGGTAAAAATATTTCTATAGATATAATGAGGAGAGCCATATGAGAATAGTTTTGACTGGTTTCATGGGATCTGGAAAAACTACTATTGCAAACTCTTTAGCAACAAAATTAAATTTTGAGTTCATTGATATGGATGATCTGGCCCTCAGAAAAACTACCAGAAAAAGTATTAATGAGATTTTTGATTTAGACGGAGAAGAAAAATTTAGAGAACTAGAATCTGAAGTTGCAAAGGATTTAGAGCAGAAAGATAATGTAGTTATCTCTACTGGTGGCGGAGTGATAATGAATGCTTCCATAATGGGTTCCTTAAGAAAAAATGCTACCACCATATATTTAAAGAATAGTTTTGATAAGATTAAAGAGCATATTGCATTAAAAAAAATCAAACCACCTTTATTCCAAGATGAAGTTTCAGCAAAAAAACTTTTTGAACTAAGAGAGCCGTTATATACGCAGTATGCAGATTTAGTTGTTTTAGCAGATAATAAATATGTTGAGGAAATTGTAGATGAGATTATGGAGGAATTAAATGGCAGGTAATAGTTTTGGACATCTTTTTAGAATAACTACTTTTGGAGAGTCCCACGGAGGGGCAGTTGGTGTAGTGGTCGATGGATGCCCTCCAGGGATTGAAATTACAGAAGAAGAAGTTCAAGTGGAATTGGATCGAAGAAAGCCTGGTCAGAGCAGCATAACCACTTCCAGAAAGGAAGCAGATAGGATAAAGATATTATCTGGAATCTTTGAAGGAAAAACTACAGGAACTCCAATTCTAATGATTGCATACAATAAAGAATTTGAATCAGACGACTATTTGGAACTTAAGGATGCCTACAGGCCCTCTCATGCTGATTATACCTATGAAGCAAAGTACGGCTTCAGAGACTGGAGAGGAAGCGGTAGAGCATCGGCTAGGGAGACTTTAGCAAGAGTGGCTGCAGGCGCTATTGCCAAAAAATATCTTAAACAAAAATTGGGGATAGAATTTGTGAGCTATGTTGACCAAGTAGGTGACATAAAAGCAGATATTGATTTTAATGCTGTAACTTCTGACGATGTTGAGTCAAATATTATCCGTTGTCCAGACCAAAAAGCCGCAGAAAAGATGATTAAGCTAGTTGAATCAATCCGAGATGAAGGAGATTCAGTTGGAGGAGTCATTATAGGAGTAATTAAAAATGTTCCTGCGGGTTTAGGTGATCCAGTATTTGATAAATTAAGTGCGGATTTAGGAAAAGCTATGTTGTCCATTAATGCCGTTAAAGGATTTGAAATCGGATCTGGTTTTGAAGGAACGAAGCTAAAGGGAAGTCAACATAATGATTCTTTTTATATGAATGAGGGTAAGGTCAAGACAAAAACCAATTATGCTGGTGGAGTCGTTGGTGGAATTTCCAATGGCGAGACTATTTATTTTAGAGTAGCTTTTAAACCTGTTTCTACAATTAAAAAAGAACAACAAACTGTTAATAGAAATAAAGAAGAAGTTATGCTTAAAGCAGCTGGAAGACATGATCCTTGTGTTTTACCAAGAGCAGTTCCGATTGTTGATGCTATGGCTGCATTGGTGATAATGGATCACTATTTAAGACATAAGGCACAAAATTTATGAGTGATCAATTGGAAGACTGGCGTAAACAAATAGATCAACTTGACGAAGATGTGCTGAATCTTCTAGCGAAAAGGATAGAAATTGTTAGAAAAATTGGCCGATTTAAAAAAGAACAAAACATTCCCACCTTTGATAAAGATAGATGGAATAAAGTGCTTACCTCTATGCTTTCTAAAAGCGAGGAATTGGGACTTTCAAAAGACTTTACCAAAAAGCTTTTTAATCTTATTCATAAATATTCAGTAAAAATCCAAAAGGAAGGTATTTAAATGGCGAATATTAGAGTTGCGAGTAGATTAAACTTATTTACTGAATACGTTTTTTCAAAGTTAAATAAAAAAATTGCAGAAGTTGAAAAAAGATCAAAAAGAAAAGTTCTCAACTTTGGTCCTGGTAATCCTGATGTAGCACCCAATCCGCTCTATATAGATAAACTTAATGAGTTTCTCAAAGAAGAAGATGCACACTTATATCCTGGTTATGGTGCAAATTCTGAATTCGCACAGGCGCTGATACATTGGTATAAAGAAAGATTTAATGTTGATTTAGAAAAAGATGAGTTACATCCCTTATTAGGGGCGAAAGACGGAGTCAGCCACTTACCTTTAGCTCTTTTAGACGAAGGTGATGAAGTGTTAGTTCCAGATCCAGGTTATCCTGCTTTTACTGATCCAGCAACAATGATTGGTGGAAAAGTTGTTTACTATGATTTATTTGAGGAAAATGATTTTAAAATTTCTTTAAGTGAGCTTGAGAAAAAGATATCAGATAAAACCAAATTTATCTGGGTTAACTTTCCTTCTAATCCAACAGGACAAGTTGCTACAATTGAGGAACTTGAAAAAATTGTTGCTTTTGCAAAAAAGCATGAAATTCTCATAGTTTATGACAATGCCTACTCAGAAATAACATTTGACAGAATTGTTGCCCCAAGTATTTTACAAGTTGGTGGGGCAAAGGATATAGCTGTGGAAATTAGTTCTTTTTCAAAAACCTTTTCTTTTGCAGGACTTAGAATGGGTTGGATTGCTGGTAACAAAGGAGCTATAGCCGCCTTGGCAAAAGTTAAATCGCAGATGGATTCTGGACTTTCTACACCATTACAAAAACTGGGAGCATATGCTTTAACAAATATTGATCAAGTGTGGTATCAACAGATGCTTAGGAGTTACCAAGAGAGAAGGGATACAATCGCTCAACATCTTAAAAAATTAGGACTTACTTTCTCTTTACCAAAAGGAAGTTTATACATATGGGCAAAAATTCCTGAAGAAGCAAAAAATTCTGAAGATTATTGTATGCAGTTACTGGAAGAAAAGCAGATTCTTTTAACACCTGGGACTGCTTTTGGGAAAAACGGAGAGCGGTTTGTTCGAATAAGTGTCTGTATAAACATTGATAATATTGAGGAATATTTTAAGATATGAAAAAAGTTAGCATTGTGGGATTTGGCCGATTCGGCAAAACATTGTATCGTCTTATTCAAAATGATTTCTTTATCACTCTATATGACAAAAAGGGGATAGATGATAAAAATCTAGCAGAAAATACCAGGATTGCTAAAAGTATAGATGAAATTTATAAGAGCGAAATTGTCTTCTTTGTGGTACCGATCAGCTCTTTTGAGAATGTGATTGCTAGTAATAGGAAATACTTTAAGAAAGATCAACTTTTAATCGATGTTCTTTCAGTAAAAATGCATCCTGCTAAGGTTTTTAAAAAGTATTTAAAAAATGACAAGATACAGGCACTTCTAACCCATCCAATGTTCGGTCCAGATAGCAGTAAGGATGGGTTTGAGAATTTACCAATTATTATTGATAAATTCATGGCTGATGATACAAATTTCGAATTTTGGAAAGACTATTTTCAGAATAAAAGCCTAAATGTTATAGAAATGTCTGCAAAAGATCATGATAGAATGGCAGCCGGTTCTCAAGGCCTGACACATTTTATAGGTAGAGTACTTGACGGGTATCATTTCAAAAAAACTTCTATCGATTCGTTAGGCACTAAAAAGCTTCTAGAGACAGTAGAGCAAACTTGTAATGACACTTGGCAGCTTTTTACAGATTTGCAGCATTTCAATCCTTACACAAAACAAATGCGTATTAGGCTGGGAGAGATATATGATAGGCTTTATAATCGTTTACTTCCAAAACGAGCAAATCGTCGTTTTATAACTTTTGGTATTCAAGGAGGGAAAGGAAGTTTTAATGAAGAAGCCATACAGTATTATCTTGAAAAAGAGGGAATAAAAAAATATAAGATTAAATATTTATATACTTCAGAGAGCGTATTAAGTGCCTTGCATAAGGGAGATATCGATCGAGGACAGTTTGCTATTCATAATTCTGTGGGAGGGATTGTCGGTGAAAGTATAGAAGCAATGGCAAGTTATAAATTTAAAATTATTGAAGAATTTGCCATTAAAATATCACATGCTTTAATGATTAGAAAAGATGCTAAATTTTCTGAAGTTACTACAATCATGACCCACCCACAAGTTCTAGCTCAATGCAAAACTACTCTTTTAAATAAATATCCCAATCTTAAACAAACTTCAGGTGAGAAAGAATTGATCGACCATGCGGTAGTTGGAAAGCACTTATCAGAAAATAAGCTGCCCAAACATATTGCTACTATGGGAAGCAAAGTACTTGCTGATATTTATGATTTGCAAGTAATTGCAGATAATTTACAAGATGCAAAAGAAAACTACACCAGTTTCCTACAAGTGGCAAGAATCTAAAAAGACTGCGATGGAAGAATATAGATTATTATTGATAGCTATAAGGATAAAATCTGATACTAAAAAGCTGCTGGAAATCGCAAACTTTCTTAAAAAACAAGGAGCAGAGGGAATTATTTTAGGCTGCACGGAACTTCCTGTAGTATTTCCTAAAAAATACTCATTGCCGATTCATAATTCAACCTTATTACTATCCGAAGCTTTATTCTTGCAAAATACCGGGCAGCTTAGCTGCGCGGACACAACTTGGGCAAGAAGAACATAGATACACCGTCAGCTTGCTGCGGGGCAGTTCATTGCGCAATTATTATAAAGACAATACAATAAGGTCAAATAAATGAAAAACAGAGTTTTATCAGGAATAAGGGCTACTGGCAGGCTGCATTTAGGGAACTACCTGGGTGCTGTTAAAGGAATGCTTGAGCTTCAGGATAGTCCTGAATACCAAACTTTCTATATGGTAGCTGATGTGCATACGATAACTACCCCGTATGAGGTGCAGGAGTTAAAGAAAAACCGGAGAGAGGTGATAATAGATTATTTAGCAGCAGGGCTTGATCCTGAAAAATCCGTTATTTTTCAGCAGTCAGAAGTACCGGAGCATACTGAGCTCGCTTTTTATTTTTCATCCGTTGTAACGATTGCAAGAATGCAGCATCTTCCTACTTTCAAAGAAAAAGTAACCCAGCATCCTGACTCTGCAACAATGGCACTTTTAAATTATCCGATCCTTATGGCAGCAGATATACTCATTTATAAAGCAGGATTGGTACCTGTTGGGATTGATCAGGAACCGCATCTTGAGGTTGCAAGAGTAATAGCCGGCAACATGAATTCTAAATTCGGTACTGATTTTCCTCTGCCCCAAAGATTTGCAACTAAGGGCGAATATGTCCCTTCTTTAACAGGTGAGGGAAAAATGAGTAAGAGCGTTGAGGGAAGTTACATAAATATTACTGATGATCTAGAAACGATTAAATCCAAAGTTGCAAAACTGCCTACTGATTTGGGTACCGGAACTTTTATAGATGATAAGCCAGAAAAGGGAAGTGCAATATCTTCAGTTTTGGCTTATGTTGATTTATTCTTAGGGAAGGAAAAAGTCAATAAATACAAAAAATTATATACAGGCTCAGGAATAAAATACGGAGATCTAAAAAAAGAATTATCGGAAGCAATTTTTGAAGAATTAAAACCCCTGCAGGAAAAACGGAAAGAGCTGGAAAATAATCCCGGATATGTTGATAAAGTAATTAAAGAAGGTGCAGAAAAAGCCCGCTCAGCTGCACAGGAAACATTAAAAGAGGTTAAAGAGAAAATGGGGTTAGCGTAATGGCAACAATTGATGATTTTGCAAGACTTGAATTTAGAGTCGGGACAGTTTTAGAGGCAGAAAGCCTGGAAGAGTCTGAGAAGTTAATTAAACTTAAGGTGGATATTGGGGAAGAGGAGCCCAGACAAATTCTGGCAGGGCTCAAGCAATTTATAAATGCTCAAGATCTAATAGGCAAACAAATTATTGTTATTGTTAATTTAGAGCCTCGAATGATGATGGGATATGAGTCAAATGGAATGTTACTAGCTGCAGATACAAGTGAAGGTCCGGTATTTATAACTCCTTCAAGAAAGGTTCCTGCAGGCTCCAAAATCCGCTAGTAATCTTTTAATAACTTAACCCATTTAAATCCGGTTTGTTTGATAAATTTTTCATCGGCTGTAATTAAAGTAATGTCGTTATTTTTGGCAATTACTGCATAAAGCATGTCGTAGACTGAAGTCCTGTATTTTTTGGCCAATTTAGCCGCCTCTTTAACTTCAGTTTCTGAAGGCCGGTAGATTTTTAAATCAGCAGAATAAATCTTATTGAGTGAGTTTGCCATTTTGATAGCAAAGATACTACTTTTAGTTGCCAGAGTATTAGCCACCTCATAAAAAAGAAAATCCAAGACTAAAATCTCCTCAGTTTGTAAAATGTGTTTTTCCAATATAGATCTTGCTAAAGCGTAGTCTGATTCATAGGGCAACACCAATTTGTTAGCAACTGATGCATCAATAGCAATCATTTGGAATAGCGGATTTCCCGAAGTGCTTTAACTGAATCGAAGCCCTTAGTGTATTTAGCATTCGCCTGAGCAATTTTTTCAAGTTCAGCCATAAATTTTTTTGCCTTAAGTTTCAGTTCTGATTTTGATTCTTCAGGCTCAACTACCTTTGCTGTAGCCTCACGAACTACTGAAGCGATACTACGCCGTTCTTTAGCAGCGATGTATTTGAGTTTTTGATATTGATCCTGGGGAAATCTGATGTTAGTTGCAATCCAATTCATAACGAAGTTAGAGGCTTTGCCTCATATTAGTACCATTGTACCACAACCTTCTAATTGACGCCGGGTCTGTTATCTACTATCCTTAGCTCATGCAGGAAGTTATTACGGATAAAATACCCAGGCCGAATTTTTCACTTAAATCCTTGAAATGGATAGTTTTGGCCATAATTATCTTTTGGCTTTTAAGTTCAACTTTTGTCTTTATCCCTCCTGGCTACGTAGGCTCAGTCTATGACCGAGGATCCGGAGTCCAAGATAGGGTATTAAGCGAAGGACTGAGTTTAACAATTCCGTTTTGGCAAAGCGTACAGCTATTTGATGCCAGGCTTCAGGAATATACCATGGCAAATCAAGTTGATGAGGGAGCGATCAAAAGAGACGATTCATTGGATGCGCCAACCGCCGATGGCCAACAGGTACGAGTCGACGCCACAGTCCTTTTTATGGTCGAAAAAGAAAAAGTTCCCCAAATCTGGAAGGAGGTAGGAACAAACTATATCGACAAACTGATTCGGACCGTCTCCCGCTCACAGATCCGGATGGTCATCTCCCGCTACACCGCACCACAGATTTATTCTGAGCGCCGCCAGGAAGCCGAATCCGTCATGACCAAAGAGATTCAAGAGCTTCTAAAACCAAAACATATCATCGTTGATAAAGTGTTATTGCGGGCTGTCAACTTCACTCCCGAATATTCCAAAGCCATCGAACAAAAAGTGATCGCTGAGCAAAAAGTCAAGGAGGCTGAGTACAAAGTCAAACAGGCCAGTCAGGAAGCCCAGGCCAGAATTGTCGAAGCCAAAGGATTAGCCGAAGCCCAGTTCCTGCAAAGACAAACCTTAAACCAGGAGTATTTGCAGCTTGAAGCAATTAAAAAATGGAACGGTATAATGCCCCAGGTTACAGGGTCCGGGAGTACTCCTTTTATCAACATTCCCATAAAGTAAGTTGCTCGTTGCTCGTTGCTCGTTGCTCGTTTTGTGTAAAATATATTAATGCCCAGGTTAATTTTTCCAGCGATCCTTATTTTACTTGTTAGCTTTTTAACTTTTGGTCCAGTTGATACCCAATTTAAAAAAACCGCGTCCCAATACACAGGACTTACGACACTCAAAATTTCGGTTTCAGGAACCGGTTCGATGTACCCGACATTTCCAAAAGGAAAGGGTACAACCTTAAGGGAACTCGAGGAAGAACAGGTTGCACTTGTAGATATGTATGTGTATCCAAGCAAGCGCTTTGGTATCGGTAGAGGGGATATTGTTGAGTTTAGTAATGCTAAAACCGAGGAAATTATAGCAAAAGACGGCGGATCTGCCGCAGGATTTGTAAAAAGAGTAATAGGATTACCCGGAGATTCAGTTGAAATACGGGGCGGTGAAGTTTCTGTAAATGGGCAGATTCCCAAAGAACCTTATACTGCGCTGGCGCGTTCTACCTTTGGCGGTGAATTTTTATCAGACTGCAAAAAACTTGCGATACCTGATGGCAAATATTTCGTGATAGGTGATAACCGGAAAGCAAGCAATGACTCAAGGCATGAAGTAGGATTTGTTGATGATAAAGATATTGGGTTTATTCTGCCTATTAATTCGCAGATTGGGGTTTGGGATAAAAACTACAGGGATACTGAAAAAGATTCGGATTCTGCCTCCGTTATTAAACTGGATAAGAAAGCATATGTTGATTTTTTGAATTTACAAAGGAAGGAGTCTTCTTTAAAGCCTCTGAAATACAACAGCAAACTGGAAGCATCAGCGCTTTTGCGGGGCAAAAATATTTTAAAGTTTAACGACTTTTCCTTTGAGGCAACTAAATCAGGATATACAATTGAAGATTCGTTTGCGCAGAGCGGTTACTGGAATCCTATAAAAGGAGAGAGCATAGTTCAGGGTTATTATTCCTCAGATGAGCTGATTGAAGGGTTATTGGAGTTTAAGAAATCAAAAGGAATATTTGTTGACGGGAGAATTGAGGAAATCGGGATTGCGGAGGTTGAAGGGGAAATTAACGGCTGTCCTACTCAGGTAATTGTCCAGCAATTTGCAGGGTATGTGCCTCCAAATTATTCAAAGGAACAAATTGAGTCCTTTACAAACGCCCTTACAAATGTAAAAAATACCTCGCCGGGCTGGAAGGAACTTAAAGAAAACAGCAGTGATTCTGATTTTTATCAGAAAAATAAGCAGGATATAGACAGAATCATCGAGGTAATAGAATTGCGGATTTTCCGGCTTGAACCTATTGTTGAAAAGATTTCTTCTAATCTTTGGTTAACTCCAGATCAAAATAATAACCTTAAGGAAGATGAAAAATTATCGCAGGAACAAAATGATCTGGCTAAAAAAATAAATGAAGCTATCAAAAATTTTAAGCCTGAGTAAGCGGTATTAGGCGGGTTGGTATTCTAAAAATCATTTTGCTATACTTGCGCCTAATGGCTTCAGCGAAAAATTTATTAAAATTACATAAAACCAAACTTCCTTCCTTTAACGGTAAAAAAAACGGTGCTAAAAAAAGCAAGATTAACTCGATAATTAAAACTATCGGGGTTTATGCCCTGATCGGACTTGCCATACTTATTTTCGTCGGCAGTTTTCAGGACTCAGGTTCTTCAGATGATGAAATGCCTTTGTCCGGGGTAATTAGTGCGATCAAAGAGGATAAGGTGGAAAAAATTAGCCTTGAAGGGGAAAAAGTTATTGTTGATTTTAAGGGTGAGGAGAAAGATGCATTTAGCCGTAAAGAGCCGGGAGAGTCAATATATAAAATATTGGAAAGCTCGGGCGTTGATCCTTCAAAGGTAAAAATCCAGATAAAAGATATTTCCTGGCAGCAGAATTGGGTTTCAATCATCGGGACAGTTCTGCCGATTCTTTTAATGGTAGGATTTTTCTTTTTTATCTTCAGGCAGGCTAAAGATGGGGCTCAGGGGATATTTTCGTTCGGCCAATCAAGGGCAAGGCTTTTTACAAAGGATCAGCCCCAGATTAAATTTTCCGATGTAGCAGGAGTTGAGGAAGCAAAAAAAGAACTTGAGGAAGTGGTTGATTTTCTAAAAAGCCCTTTAAAATATAAAGAAATCGGCGCAAGAACTCCAAAAGGCGTTTTACTTGTGGGACCGCCCGGATGCGGGAAAACCCTTCTTTCGAGGGCTGTTGCAGGCGAGGCCAGCGTTCCGTTTTTCTCAATCGCAGGAAGTGAGTTTATGGAAATGCTTGTAGGTGTCGGGGCTGCAAGAGTCAGGGATATGTTTGCAACAGCTAAAAAAAATGCTCCGTCAATAATTTTTGTAGACGAGATTGAATCAATCGGCAGGAAGCGAGGCATGGGAATGTCAGGCGGGCATGATGAAAGAGAGCAGACTTTAAACCAGATCTTAGTTGAGATGGACGGGTTTGCGCCAAATGAATCAGTAATCGTAATTGCAGCAACAAACAGGCCGGATCTTTTGGATCCTGCGCTTGTCAGGCCGGGAAGGTTTGACAGGACAGTAGTTATCGGATTCCCTGATCTTAATGAGCGCAATCAAATAATTACGCTTCATATGAAGGGAAAACCCTTTACAAAAGATGTTGATATTCAAAGGCTTGCAAGAAGGACGGTAGGATTTTCAGGAGCAGATTTAGCAAATATGTTAAATGAGGCTGCAATTCTGGCTGCAAGAGACGGCAAAAAAGAGATAGATAATAAAGACCTGGAAGAAGCTGCAACAAAAGTAAAATTAGGCCCCCAGAGAAAAAGAATGCAGTCGGATAGAGATAGAAAACTGGCAGCATACCATGAAGCAGGACATGCAATAGTAGGGCATAATTTGCCTATGGTAGATCCTGTTCACAGGATAACAATTGTATCCCGCGGTATGTCGGGAGGGCATACGATGTTTCCACCAACAGAGGACCGTTCTAATGAAACAAAGTCAAGGCTTTTGCAGCAGATAGCGACAGCTTTAGGAGGAAGGGCAGCTGAAGAAATGGTTTTTAAGGATGTTTCAACCGGTGCCTCTAATGATTTGGAGGTTGCTACTCACATTGCAAGGGAAATGGTAACCCAATACGGAATGAGTGCCTTAGGTCCGATCAATATCCAGCCCAGGAGTATGTTTGGGATATACCAGGGAGAAGAAGGATCAGCAATCTCTGAAAATCTGCAGGCAAGAATTGATTCCGAAATTTCAAAAATTATTGACCAGGCATATAAAGAAGCCAAAGAAATCTTATTAAAAAATAAACTTAAACTTGATAAAGTAGCAATTGCTTTACTTGATAAAGAAACTTTGGATACAGAGGAATTTGAGAAAATTGTCGGAAAGAAAAAGACTTCATAACCTATAGTTAGTATTGACAAATCCTTTAAAAATGTTTAAACTGATTTTACTAAGTACGCAGGAGGTGGTAATCCGAGCGGAAA
>CAYMZB010000048.1:0-7116 GCA_964394845.1 uncultured Gammaproteobacteria bacterium
AGCTCTTGCCAGCCAATATGGTATCAGTGACAAAACCATTTACACCTGGCTCCGGATTGATACCGGTGAGAATGTTGTTTCAATTGTCCAGTACAACAAACTAAAAAGGGAGAATGAGGAATTAAAGAAGTTAGTTGGTGAAGTATCTCTAGCTTTAAGTTTAGGAAAAAATAATCGAGCTTGTTTCAAAAACCAACCGGTTGCTGAGAATATAGACAGTTAGCTTTGTAAATTATTTCTGTAAAATAAGAAAATTATATTTTACATCCATATTCAACGCATAACCGTACCTTCTTAAAAGACCAACACCAATTATGGGAATTCCTTTAGAAATTAAGACGTTCACCACATTAGCAACACCTTCCAGATCCACCAAAGCCAAAGAAGCTTGCATATAAACCTCATTTTCATCCGCCAATGTAACGCGTTCTGTGTGAGTAGTTTGGAGGCCTAATTCTAAGGCTTTTTCCGGAGATATTTTTAACTCTCCTGTAAAACCTGTGTCAACTAACGCTATAAGATCTTGGACACCGAGTTTCCAGCCGACAACGATAGAAATAAGCGGTCTGTTGTTATGGATTATTCCCTTAATCATAAACAGTTAGAAGCTAAGCTGGCTAAAGTTTCGGCTGCTGAAAAACCAATTTTTACAACATAAAAAACTTTATTAGGATAAGTCTTTCTTGCCAATTCAACTGCTTCGCTGCTCGTGTTGCCGATAAAGATTTCTTTGCTTTCAATATCTATAGCCATAAACTTACCGTTTTGAGCTGGTTCATATTGCAATTTTATCGTTTCGTATATTCTTGCTCCTGCTTCTGCTATTTTCTGAATATCAGCTTTTTTAATTAGATCGTTATTATTCATAGGTTTTTAGTAATTGTAGTATAATAGCAATTTCAAAATAAGACAAGCTTTTTGTTTCGCAATAATTTTACCACTTGGAGGGTATGAAACTAATACTATAACTGCTTCCATTTAATACTACAACCAATACTTGGTTTTTGATTTGGATTAACTGGTCTTTCTTCTAAAACTGCATCTATTGCTGCTTTTAAATCTTTACCTGTAACCGGTATATTATTACCTGGCCTGCTATCATCTAATTGACCTCTGTAAATTAACTTCCTATCTTGATTAAACAAAAAAAAGTCCGGAGTACAAGAAGCTGTGTATTGTTTGGCAACAAGCTGGGTTTCATCAAAACAAAAGGGGAAAGTAAAGCCTAACAGCAGAGCCATTTCCTTTAAAGATGGGGGAGCATCTTCCGGATAAATTTCTATGTCATTTGAACTTATGGCAATAATGCCTAAATTTTTATCCTGGTAATCCTGGCCTATTTTAGCAATCTCCTGCTCTACATGTTTAACAAAAGGACAATGCCTGCAAATAAACATTACCAAGAAAGCTTTTTTATCTTTAAATGTATCTAAGGTAATTATTTCTCCTGAAACTACATCTTTTAGACTAAAGTCAAATGCTAACGTACCAAGAGCTAACATAGAAGAAACTACTGTCATACTAGTATTATACACAAAGCAAAAAGAATAGTTAAAATCTGCCAGATATCCCTTAATCCTAAAAGTAATGCTTTGGAACCTTTACCATGCCAATGTAATGCCTGATGAAAATTGTTTTCAACTTTTATTAACCCTTTAGCTTTTAAAATTTTTATATAAATTAAACCATCAATTACATCAGGCAGGTGAGAGGCTCCTATACCAAACATTATGTAAAGTAATTTCCCGCTAAACCCAAATCTTGTGTAAATTATCCATAAAAGCAATATTATAGGCAGTAACAAATCAAAAATAATAACCGGAGTAATATTTTTCTTATAGTCAATTGGCTTAAAAAAATGCCCGTGAGGTATAAAATCCGCAAGGTAGTGGGAGATAATGCCAGCGCTGCCTGTAATAATCAACCCGCTTGCCAAATTATCCTGCCCTAAAAGTTCATAAGCAGTAACTCCTACTATCACTCCAACAGCGCTGTGACCTAAAGCAATCATAAATTAATGATAGCATAAGAATTTGGAAAAGTATTTGGAAATGGCTGATCATATAGGAACTTTTTATTTAGAGCTGGATAATGCTACTTTAATACCTAACCCGATTAATACAATACCAATTAACTTTTCAGAATAATGTTGGATTTTATTCACCTGGTTTTTAATAAAGCGGTGAGAGACTAGAAAAGCTACAAAAATAAACCATAGAGAAGTTACTACTGCCATTTCAGCTCCCATAAATAACTTAATAAAAATAGGGGTATTGGGATTGATAACAAGTGTAAATAAACTTAAAAAGAATAGTGTTGCTTTAGGGTTGGTAGCATTAGTAATAAAGCCCATCCTCAAAGCTTTTAATTTTGATATATCTTTTTTATGTTTTTGATTTTCTAAATTAATATTGGAAGATTTGGATGTCAGGGATTTATATCCAATATAAATTAAATACCCGGCCCCTAAAAACTTAATAATGTTAAACAGCACTATTGAATTGGCGATGAGTAGTCCTATTCCAACCAGAGAGTATGTTACATGAACTAATATACCAAACCCTAACCCAATTGCCGAATAGATTCCTGTTTTTCTGGAATAAACTAAACTATTCCTTAAAATCATAATAAAATCCGGACCAGGGCTAATTAGTGCTAAAAGATGGACAAATGCTACTGTTAATATTGCCGGGATATATTCCATATCACGAGTATATATAAAGGTTCTGACAAAGTATACTCCACATACCTTAAAAAGGTACTCGGAGATAAAGGTATCTAAAACAAATATTGGTAAATAATTTATCTAATTCTGTGTGTTACTGAAGAAGGTATTTCTGAGAATATTTCTTTCTGGAGGCGTTTGGATAACATTTGAGTTGTATTCTTCAAAAACTTAGCAGCATCAACAATCTCAATTAAAACAGGTTCTTTATTGTCACTATAATGCACAATTACATCACCATCTTGTCTGGCATATTTGTAAGGTGTATTAGAAATCCTTAAACTTAATAAATCAGCGTCTTCGTAATACTTTGTTTTCATATCTTCCTTTCTCTGCTTTCAAATTACAGGGCGAGATTCAACTAAATAAAGGTTTTGTTCGTTCCTGCATCGATGTTGCACGTTTTATTAAAACCTCAATACCCCGATGCGAAGTGACCCTTCCTCTAATAATAGCTTGAGCCACCACAAATGTTCCTCTTAAAGTCCAAGCATATCCACCAAATTCTTCACAATTTTCAAGTTGTGCTACTGTATTTAACACTCCGCCAATGGTAGATATTTGATTAAATCTTACTTCATCAGCACCAACAAACAAAGGCCTTCCTACTCCTTCATTACCTTGTAGATTGTATAAGAGCAAATAGCTTTGTGCCATTGATTCAATCATATCCACACCCCTAAACAAACCATAATGATCACGACAACGCTCCTCAGTGACATCCAGAACACCAACGCCAGTTGTTCTGTCTGGGCTAATGTAAAATCGGTCAACTAGCATTTTTGTAGGACCATATCCAAGTCCACTTAAAATTTGATCAACCTTCTTTGAAGGAATATGCTTATACTTCGCTCGTTCCTCTGTTGTTATGGATAAAATTGGACAAACTCTTTCTATGTCCGGCATGTCACGATTATATCAAAAGTTCCTACATAGTACATTGGGCATACTTCTAACTACCTCTGGGCTATGTGTTTAGAACCTATGGGTGGATAAAAGATTATCAACCTATTGATTTAACATTTGCTACTTTACAGCAGATTTTGCTATAGTTTTAGTTATGAATAATGATCAACTTATTACAACTTGGATGGTTGAATTTCCTCCAGACCACAAAGTAACTCGTCATTCTGGTAAGCAAAACGCATCCAGAATCAGATCTTTTAGCATCTTTAATGTTCTTGTAAACTTCAAGGTGGATTAGGTCAAAAGGGGAATAGTGAGGATTATTATACATTTCTTGACAAAAGATGGTATATTTAACTTAATATGATTTTGCCAAAAATTCTTAATTCGTATGTAAATAAATGGGTTGCTCTAACAACAGATAAGAAAGAAGTTGTTGCTTTTGCACCAGATATTAAAAGACTTGATGATAAAGTCAAGAAAGCTAATCTCAAAGATGTAATCTATCATTATGTTCTGCCATATGACAAATCATTCTCACCTTAATGGCAAGAATTAGTTTTTCTTATTTTGTACAAGATAAGTTAGATCAATCAACAGGTCAGGTTATTGGCCGTTTTATGAGACCATTTATACCTATCAGATTATCCTTCCATCATAGTAATCCTTCTAACCCTGTAAATGCTTTAGTTGATTCTGGCTCAGATAGAAATTTATTTCCTAAACAGTGGGGAGATATTATTGGAATTAATTTCAGAAAAATAAATCCAATTCAAATTACTGGGATAGGCAATGTGATTATCACTGCCTATCCCTCTAAGATAAATATTTGGATTGAGGGTAGAAAGTATCAAACTGAAGCTGATTTTAGTCCTCAACAAGAAACACCTTTACTGGGAAGATCAGGATTTTTTAATTTGTTTAAAGAAATTATATTCGAAGAAAATAAAAGTTTTTTACATCTAGAAATTTAGGCTGGCTCTGGGCATTTCTGACCAAACATGAAGTTTACTACACCATAGAAGAAACAAGAGGTGGTGGAGTTGCCAGATCTGTTCTTGATGGATCATCCAGGAAAGATGTACTAATTAGGGATGATTATGCAGGATATAAAAATCTCAAGATGAATCATCAATCTTGTTTGGCTCACCTACTAAGAAAGAGTAAGGAAGAAACATTACAGAAAAACTGCTCAAAACAGATGCAGAATTTGCATAGCAAGCTAAAGCAGATTTACCAGGATTTGGAAGGAATAATATCCCGACCATTCATTCTTAAAAACAGACAACAAATATATCAGTACTGCTGTCATCAAATACAACAGATTATTGCTACCCGCTTTAGAGCTAAAGATGCTCAAAGAATCCAGACCAGAATTAAAAATCAAGGCAGTAATTTACTGACAGCCCTTCTTTTCCCCGACGTACCATTAACCAATAATGCAGCTGAAAGAAGTATCAGGCCAGCTGTAGTAATCAGAAAAATCTCAGGAGGGTCAAGATCAAATGAGGGAGCAGAAACATTTGCTGTTAATATGAGTATTATTCAGACAATAAAGATGAGAAACCAACCACTGATCCCCACCCTTCAAACACTTCTTTTAAATGGTGCTGCTGGGAAATACTGAATAGTTACAGTATGAGGGTATACGAGGCAATGTCAATGTAAGGAAACCTTGCTTTTCCTTCGTAAAAGTAAGGCCATTTTTATGAAGAGGTATCTTCCATCTCGGGGCTACCTCTTCATGGGCTGGTTTAACATATATCAACCTTTAGACCATAGCAGCAATTCTTTAAAGTTATGGAGTAGTAACCGTTGTAGTTGTTGGAGCAGTGGTGGTTTCTGGTGTAGGTTCGGAAACTGTTTCGGTAACAGTCTCTATTAAAGTAGGTTCATCAGTTGGCACAGGTGCTGTTGTTGGAGCAGGTGTTGTAGGTGGAGGGGTAGAGGAAACTTTTGGTGCTACAGTAGATGAAGGTACAATTTGTTGAGATACGGGAGTTGGCGTAGGTAAAACTGGAACTAGTGTAGGTGTTGGGGTAGGCAAAGGTATCCCTGTTTCCTGACTGATTTCCTCTTGGATCTGCTCAGGCAACTCTTCTACTAATGGACTAGTTTCTCCACTAGAGGCAGCATCTTCTATCTGTTCAATAATTTCCTCTTCTTTTTGAATAACCTCTTCTTGGGTTGGTTCAATTGAGGTAATTGTTTCTTCTATAATCTCTTGTGCATCATCAACTATTGTTTGAGTTTGGTTAGTCACACCCCCTACTGGGGTAGTAACAGTTTCTATAACTGCTGCTACTTCTTTTTCTAGTATTGCCGGATCCTCTGAAACAGAATCTTGAATATCTTGTGTTTCCTCAATGATTTCTTCTGCCACTTTTTGCTCATCACCAGCTTTAGCTGTGATATTTTCCTCTTTTAGAATTTGGGTTGCTTGGGCTTTTGTTGGTAACTTACTAGCTGGTACTGATTTTTTTGCTTCAGCAATGAAATTATTGTTTATTTTTGTCTGTAAGGCAGCTACTAACTTCAAAGACTCAGGACTTTTTGAATTACAATTTTGAATGGATTGGTTTAAAAACTGGGCTACTTTTAAATCCAAAACATCAGGCTTATTTATATTTTGAGTATAAAATCTGGTTTGAGCTAGTTTTTGGGGATTCTGACCATAGTTTTGGCAAATTTGGGTATCAAGAATCGTTTTTATTTGCCCAAGCCTTTGTAGCTGGGTGGCCTTTTGCTCCTCATCGCCGTTATCTCCCGGAGTGGCAACAGCCAAAACTTTGGGACTTAATTGCACTTCAGTATAAAAGAGTAATCTTAAATCGACTGGATAACTACTAAAAAGTGTGGATACAAACTGCTTTTGAAGAGCCTCACTTTCTAAATGGTTTAAATGAGCTTTAAAGTTTTGGGCTGCTTTATCTTTAAAGACCGATGTAAGGACTGACATCTCTTCTGAAGTGAAACTTTTTGAAAGTTGATTATATGCTTGGAATTGCCGAAGTGGATTACCATGAATAAAATCAATATATCTTTCAACCAGCTTTAAACGTTCTGGTTTGGAAAGTTTGGAGAGTTTTATTTCTACTTCTTTTTGCAGCAGGGTTTGAGCTTGCCTTAAAGCTTTTTGGTCAGAAGCTTGAGCGTTATTTTCCAGATCTCTAAGCAGAGCCAATGTGGCTAATTTACTATAATTACTACCCACTTGAGGAGCAATGAGCTCTGAAAGTTCCGTGCTAAAAACTAATGGATCAGAATTGGCTGAGACGATAATATGAGCTATACCTGGCAAATGTTTAGTTCTGGATTGCTCAATGGTTAGAAAATCAGGCTCGCTTAGTTGATCTGCCTGTTTTTGCAATAGAACCTGGTGCTTTAACCAAAACCCACTATATGCAAAAGCCTCTTGTTCTAAAAGATAGGCTTCAACTGGTTGGTCTTTTCCTAATTTATCCAGAGTCTCTGAAACTTTGTCA
>CAYMZB010000049.1:0-11134 GCA_964394845.1 uncultured Gammaproteobacteria bacterium
GATTAGAGCAGCTGCGAAAAACTATCAAAATGTTTTAGTGATTGTGAGTCCTAATGATTATACAAGGATAGGAGAGTCTCTTAAGCAGGAAAATGCAACAGAGGAATTAAGGCAAGACTTAGCAGCAAAAGCTTTTTATCAGCTATCTTTTTACGATAGTCAGATTGGCAATTATTTTTCAGTTGAAAAGTTTCCTGATGCGCTAACTTTACCTTTAAGAAAGGTTAATAAATTAAGGTATGGTGAAAATCCTCACCAGGAGGGAGCTTTATATATAGCGCCAAAAACTAATTCTCCTCTTGCTAATTTAGAAAAACTTTGGGGAAGGGCTTTGTCAGGTACTAATATAGGAGATATATATGCGGGTCTGGAAACTGTTAGACAATTTAATCAGAGCGCTGCTTGTGTGATCAAACATTTAAGCCCTTGCGGGATAGCTTTGGGTAAAGATGCAACAGAAAGCTTAGATAGAGCTGTAAAAGCAGATCCTGTTTCTGCTTGGGGCGGAGTGATAGTAATTAATAAACCAATGGATCTAAAAACAGCAGAGATTGTGGCTAGGTTTAAGCAGGAAAGTGAGGGAAATATAGATATTGTGGCAGTTCCCTCAATTTCTGATGAAGCGCTGGCATTACTTCAAGGGATTAGAAAAAGTATGGGAATTTATACATTTGGTGAAATTCCGGGAGAAAGAACCGAAAAATGGGATTTGAAATATTTTGCCGGGGGAGTTTTATTGCAAGATTTTGATGATAATGCAGAAAGTAGCTTTAAAGATTGGAAAGTAGTAACCAAAAATAAACCAACAGATAAGCAATTGGAATTAATGAAGTTTGGTTTTCAAGCAGTTAAAGCTGTTAGATCTAACGCAGTGATTGTAGTAGATAAGGATTTATCAATGACCAGGGGAATTGGTTCCGGACAAACCTCAAGAGTTGGGGCTACTAAGATTGCTTTAGAGCAAGCAGGAAATTTTTGCAAGGGCGGAATTTTGATCAGTGACAGCTTTTTCCCTTTTGATGATTCTGTTAGACTAGCTGCAAAGTATGGGATTAGTGCTATAGTAGAGCAAGGAGGGTCTGTGAATGATAAATTATCAATTGATGCTGCTAATGAGGCAAACATACCAATGATATTTACCAACAGAAGGGCTTTCCGACATTAATATGAAAGACTTTTCTCCCTTTTCTAGTCCATTTTCCTGGAGGTATGGTTCGAGAGATATGAGGAAGATATTTTCTGAAGAAAACAAATACAAAATTTGGAGAAAAGTTTGGGTAGAACTTGCCAGAGCACAAAATAAATTAGGGTTGGTTTCCAAAGAAGAGCTGGATGATCTTGAAAAGCATCAAGCAGAAATAGACATTGAAAGAATTTGGGAGATAGAAAAAGATACAAAACATGATGTAGTGGCTGCCATAAAAGAATTTGCAGAGAAAGCCAAAATTGGGGGAGGTAAAATCCACCTTGGCGCTACCAGTATGGATATTTCTGATAATGCTGAAACAATCAGAATTTTGGAAGCTCTAAGTTTAGTAGAAAAGCAATTGACTGCTCTTATAAAAATATTCGGTAAAAAAATAACAACATACTCTGACTTTGTTTGTATGGGATATACTCACTTGCAGCCGGCAGAACCAACAACTTTAGGCTACAGATTTTCCTTTTATGCTCAGGATTTGTTGATGGATTTGGAGTTTTTACAATTTGTTAAAAATAATCTAAAAAGTAAAGGGATTAAAGGTGCAGTGGGAACTTCTGCAAGTTATGTGAGTTTATTGGATTTGGATAAAGCTGAACAAATGGAACAGAGAATAATGGAAGAATTGGGGGTAAATCCAGCTGAGATAACAAATCAAACTGCCCCCAGAAAAGTAGAAGTCTGGTTAGGTAATTTACTTTCATCAATTGCACAGTCTTTATATAAATTTGCCTTTGATTTAAGAGTAATGCAATCACCCGGGTTTGGAGAATGGCAAGAACCGTTTGGCAAATCCCAAGTAGGTTCTTCAGCAATGCCTTTTAAGAAAAATCCAGTGGTCGCTGAAAAGATCTGTTCGCTTAGTCGGTTGGTTGTTAATTTATCAAGGACAACATGGGATAATGCTGCTCATATGTTATTGGAGCGAACTCTTGATGATTCTGCGAATAGACGAATTGTGATTCCGGAAATGTTTTTGAGTCTTGATGAAACACTAGAATCATCTACAAAAATTGTTAATGAGTTAATTATTAACGATAAACGAATTAAGAAAAACTTAAAGATTTACTGGCCATTTTCTGCAACTGAGGGAATAATAATTGAAGCTGTTAAAAAAGGCGCAGACAGGCAAAAAATGCATGAGGAGTTAAGACAGATTTCCATGAGAGCATGGGAAGTTATTCAAGAAGGTAATACAAACTCAATGGATGATTTACTGCTGGAAAATTCCTTCATAGGACAATATTTAAAACCGATAGAAATAACAGAAATTTTAGATGTCAAAAATCACATCGGTAATGCAAAAGAAAAGTCATTGACAATTGCTAAAAAGATTGCTAGTTTAAAAAACTAAATACATGAAAAAAGTTTTAGTCATTTGTGCATCTGATTCTGATTTGCCTATTATGTCAGAGGCAGGGAAAGTTTTGGAAGAATTTGGAATAGAATATGAAATGACTATTTCTTCTGCGCATAGATCTCCTGATAGAACTGTAGAATTGGTTGAGGATGCATCAAAAATTGGAGTAAAAGTTCTTATTTGCGGAGCAGGTTTGGCAGCACATTTGGCCGGAGTTGTGGCAGCCCACTTTCCGCTCCCTGTGATAGGGATTCCCTTAAAAGCCGGAGCATTAAATGGGATTGATGCGCTTTTAGCAACTATGCAGATGCCTCCGGGAATTCCAGTTGCAACAGTCGGAATTGATATGGCAAAAAATGCCGGACTTTTGGCTGTACAAATTTTGGCAACTTCAGATAAAAATTTAGAAGAAAAATTAGTTGAATATAAAAAAGGTTTAGCTGAAGGAGTTGAAAAAAAAGCTGGCAAATTAAGTGAACTGGGTTTGGAGGGTTACCTGTCCGGGAAAAAATGATTAGCAAAAAAAAGGTAATTGAAAATATTCCCAACGTACTAAAATCAGTAGATATCTCAGGCTTTGGAGAAAAAAAACAAGGTAAGGTTAGAGATTTGTATATTTTAAATCAAAGAAGAGTTTTTATTACCACAGATAGACAATCTGCTTTTGACAAAGTATTAGGGTTTATTCCGTTTAAAGGCCAGGTATTAACTTTGTTATCAGCATTTTGGTTTGATAAAACAAAAGATATTATTCAAAATCATTTAATTTCACAACCAGATCCAAATGTTTTATTGGTTAAAGAATGTAAATTAATACCGATTGAAATGGTTGTAAGAGGGTATATTACCGGTGTGACAGATACCTCAATTTGGGGATCTTATGAAAAAGGAGAAAGAGTAATTTATGGCATTAAATTTCCTGATGGCTTAAAGAAAAATCAAAAACTAAAAGCAGCTGTAATTACTCCAACAACCAAAGCAGATTTTGGCCAACACGATGAGAGATTAACAGAAAAAGAAATTCTCCAAAGGAGAATTGTTTCCCCTAGACTTTGGAGACAGATGAAAAATGCAGCCTTAGAACTTTTTGCCAGAGGTCAAAAAATTTGTAAAAAGGCAGGAATAATTTTAGTTGATACAAAGTATGAATTTGGGACAGATGAAAAGGGCAAGTTAATACTGATTGATGAAATTCATACTCCGGACTCTTCAAGATACTGGATAAATAAAACTTATAAAGAAAGATTCTCCTCCGGAGAAGAGCCGGAAAGCTATGATAAAGAACCCTTAAGAATTTGGTTTAAAGAGCAAGGCTATACAGGTGCGGGGAAAATACCTAAGATGCCTCCGGAATTTTTGGCGAAAATAAGCATGCTTTATATGAGCATATATGAAAAAATTACAGGCAAGAAATTTGTGCCTGATATGAGCAAAAATGTAAACAAACGCATTAAACAAAACCTTAATAAGTTTGCAAAGACAGGTTAAAAACAGTATACTTTAATTTAAGCTTTTTTATGGCAAACAGCAACGGCTTTGTACTTTTAACAGGATCTGCAAATTTAGGCCTTGCGCAGAATGTTGCCCGCATTTTAGGCAAAGATGTTGACGAGACTGTTACTGTTTTTGCTGACGGTGAAAAAAGAATTATTATCCCTGAAAATTTACGTAAACGTGATGTTTTTATAATTCAACCAACTTGTCCACCGGTTGACACAAACATTATGGAACTCTTGCTAATAATAGATGCGGTAAAAAGAGCCTCTGCTGCAGAAATTTCAGCGGTCATCCCTTATTTTGGGTATTCAAGGCAGGACAGAAAAGACAGGCCACGGGTTCCCATATCTGCGGCTTTGATTGGAAGGTTGATTGAATTTGCAGGAGCTGACCGGATTTTAACCGTTGATATTCATAGTGAACAACAACCCGGATTCGTTGAAATTCCCTGGGATAATCTATATAGCAGTTATTCGCTTCTTCCGGAACTAAAAAAATATTTTGGATCAGATTCGGTTATCGCGTCTCCTGATAAAGGCGGAGTGCCTAAAGCCACATTTTACGCTGATTTACTGGATGCTGCCGGAGTGGCAATAGTTTATAAGGAAAGGGATGTTATGAGTAGGAATGAGAGTAAGGTTTTGGATATGATAGGTGATGTGAACGGGAAAAATGTATTGATTGTTGATGATATGATAGATACTGCCGGAACTATCTGCGATGCTGCAAAACAGATTAAAGAAAGAGGGGCAAAAAGCGTATCTGTTGCTGCTACCCATGGGCTATTTTCCGGTAACGCACCGGAAAAAATTGAATCTGCGAACTTAGAAAGAATCTTTATTACAGATACAGTCCCGATTAGAAAAGAAATGCTTGCAAACCCAAAGCTAGTGGTAATTTCTGTTGCTAATCTTTTGGCAGAAGCTATAAATTGTATTTATAATGGTGATTCTATTTCGGAGAAGTTAATTCCTAAAACTCACAAACAAGAAAGAAATTAACGTAGGTTTAAAGTTTTACCTTTGAAGGTAATATTTTTTGGTTTTATTACAACTTGCCTTTCACCTTCTTCAATTAATCCAGCGTCTAATCCCTCAAATCCATTTTGATCAACAATCCCCAAAGCTTTTTTCATATCTTCTTTAGGTAAAAATATTGCATTATCTTGACCCATGTTGTAAGTTTGGTATATTTCATAATCATCTATCTGGGCAACTTTCTGTATAAATTTAAAAATTTCCAGTGGCTCAAAGATGTTCTCAATAATATAGGTGAAGTTCTGTTTTGATCTCATAATTTTTCTAAGTCCATGACCTGTTATATTAGTTATGTAATGCAGGTTTAACTTTGCATCTAATAAATCCTGTACAACTTTTGCATAAATATTTGATTTGGTAAGCAGAGCTTCTCCGTATAAAGTACCATCTGGTAATTTTGTTGCATACCCCTCAGGAAGTTTTTTTGCTAATGCTCTTGTTAAAGATATCCCATTTGCATTTACACCATTACTTTTTAACAGAAGTATTCGATCGCCATGAGATAATCTTGTTTCCACCAGAAGTCTTTTTTCTGATTTTATAACCCCAACACAAGAACCGGCTAAATTAATCGTATTTGGTTCTATAATTCCTTTTGAAGTAGAAGTTTCTCCACCACCCCAAGTAGCTCCGGCCAGATTACAAGCATCTACCCAACCTTTAATAAAATCTTTTGTTCTTTCCTTATCTTGTAAAAAACTATTATCCTCAACAGACCAGAAAGCGTGTACTACTAACGGTTTTGCTCCAACAGTTGAAATGTCATTTATAAAAGTTGCAACAGTATCATGGGCGATTATGTTGTAATAAGTTTTACCAGTTATCTTTCTTAATTCATCTGCAATTAAGTTTTTGGTTCCAAGGCACTCAATAACTGATGCCATATAAACATCATTTTGCTTCCAGACAAATGCTGGTTCACCCCTGGTTTGAGAGACTTCATCGAATCCGGCCTGTTTTAGATTTTTTGCAGTGTTTAGTGCAGCTTGTTGAGAGAGTTTGTTTACAGGATCTTTTGTATTATAATCATCTCCTACTTGAGAGTAGGTAATAGACTTATTAGTCGTCATATAAGAATTATACTTTATCTTCAATGAAGTTTTTGACTTCTTGGATAATTTGATCAGGGTTATAAGTAGCTTTGATTAAATATCCTATGGCCCCAAGTTTAAATCCTTGATTGATAATTGTTTCCTGTCCTAAATTAGTCAGAAGCACTACTTTTACTTCTTTGCTTTGAGGATTTTGCTTAATTCGCTTTAAAACCTCTAATCCGTTGATACCAGGTAACATAATATCTAAAAGCACTAGATCAAATTGGTTCTGTTGCAGTGCTTGCAAGCCTTCTTCTCCGGTAGCAAAGTCTAAAATCTCAAAGCCTGCCTTATTAAATTCATCGGCATACATCTGACGAATCAGCTGGTCATCCTCTATCAGTAAGATCTTCTTTTTCATTTCTAAATTTTTTTTATTTTCGAAGAAAAGGGCTTATTCATTATACAAAGTTGGTCAATCAAATACTAGAGTATCAAGATTCATCTTATAATTTGGGTTTTCCAAAAATAAATTAATTTTTTTGGTAAGATCATAAGGCTTTAATGTAGCTTTTAGTAAATAACCGGATGCGCCGTTATCAAAAGCTGCCTTTATGATTGATTTCTGTCCAAGATTCGTCAGTAAAACAATCGGGATATTTTTAGTGCTTTCAATCGCTCTCAATTTTTTTAAGAGCATAATTCCATTTATTTTTGGAAGCATGATATCAAGTAAAATCAGATCCGGTTGATTTTGAGCAAACTTTAAACCCTCTTCGCCGTCCGAGGCCAAATAAACCTCAAAATCCGCTGATTCCAGGATTATCCTATATAAATCCCTAATGTAAAATTCGTCTTCTATTAGTAGTATTTTCTTTTTCATTTCTTTCATGTTATTTACTTACTTTTTTATATGGAAGAGTGAAGCTAAAAGTCGAACCCTTTCCAGATTCAGATTCAACCCAAATTTTGCCTTTGTGCATTTCCATAATTGATTTAGCTATATATAATCCTAAACCTGTACCTTTTGATCCTTGTTCCAGACTTCCGGAAACTCTGAAAAATTTAGTAAAAAGATGAGGCAGAGCTTCTTTTGGGATTCCTTGACCGGTATCTTTAATATGGGTGACTATTTCGTTGCCGATCTTTTCCACACAAACAGTAATTTTTCCGCCGATATTAGTGTAACTAATAGCATTTGCCAGTAAATTCATTAACACTTCATTAATTCGGAATTTATCCGCCATTACTTTAAGTGGTAACTGCTGAGGATTTTTAAATTCAAGTTCTATTTTTTTATCTTCAGCCTGATCAATAATTTCTGAGATTACCTCTTTGATATTTTCTATCCAATCAATTGTTTGAAGATTTAAAGTAAGTGCTCCTTTTTCAATTTTAGTTACGTTCAGTAAGTTCTCAACCAAAGATATCAATCTTTGGGTAGCAATATTGACTCTGGATAAAAGAGTATTTTGATTGATATCAAGTGTATCTTTATAGTCTCTTAAAAATATATACATATAACCCTTAATAGAGGTTAGGGGGGTTCTTAGTTCATGTGCCGCCATTGAAACAAAATCAAGTTTCATCTCCTCAAGCTGTCTTTCTTTGCTTACATCATGCAAAGTTAGAATACAGCCTAAGTTGGTATTTCTTCCTTCTTTAATCTGGCCTGCTAATAAATTAACATAAGTCTCCTTTCCGTTTAAACTAAGCATTTTCAAATTCTCTTTACTGTAAACAATTCCCTCAAAACTATCTGAGCTTATTGGGCAGTATATATCAGGAGAAAGCTCGGTTGTATTATCAAGAAGTTTTATGATTTGATCAATTGGTTTGCCTAAAACATCATAAAAGCTGTAACCGGTTAACTTTTCAGTAGCTTTGTTAAATATGATAATGTTGCGATTTAGGTCTACTGCTATAACTCCATCAAAAATGCTTGCTAGTGTGACCGCAATTTTGTTTCTTTCCGCTTTTAACTCTTCAGTCCTTTGTTCTACCTTATTTTCAATAATAGTTTGTTCAGATCGTAATTGATTATTAAGTTCTTCAAGTTCTTTGGAGCTAAGTTCCATTGAGCGTTCTATTAAGGCACGATCTTCGTCATAGTGTTGATAGGTCTCACTAATTGCTAGAAAAAGATCCTCACCAACAAATTTACTTATTTGACGCTGGAGGGTTTTATGATAGGACACGTTTATTCTTCCCTAAATGTAGTGATGGTCATTGTCTGGTTGTGTAATTGACATTGTTTTTCGGTTGGTGTGGTAGGAGAGAACTCGCCATAAGAGTAAAACCCTGTCATAACAGCTTGTTTCCCAATCGTTTGACGAACTGCTTCAGTTTCTTCCTCAATTCTTTCTTTTAAAACCAGCTTCCGCCCGATACAACTAATCAGAATAGCCAGCTCAGGTAAGTTAGAGCCTAATGATTCAGTACTCATATTAGCAGCTCCTAATGCTCCATCAATTAGTCTTTCAAAATTAGCTTTCATTAATTTGGCATAAATTCCTTCAGGCATATCACCGGCAAAAGTCATGCTTTGAGCTGCCTCATCAACTGCTAAGAGGGTTCGGACAACCTCAGTCACTTTTCCTTCTTCAGTTTGTATGCGCAAGCTAAGTGGAAAGAGTAAACCGGTTCCAGGTAGGCCCGAAGCTTGATCGCCTAAGTACTCTTTATATAATTTTAACGCTGGTTTATTGTCTAGTTCGTATAAGATATTATCTTTTGATTTAGTAATTAACCTTGCTGGGCCAAATGGATCCCACCCACCAAGCGACCCATACCCGATTTTTAGTAAATTGCCATAAAAACCTACGACCGCGATTTTTCCTTCTTCAGCTTTTTTATCTAGACCTACGTATGTGTGTTTAAAATCACTACCATCTCCTACCAAACCTCCGGTAACTGATACATGAGTAGGTAAGTTATCACGTAGTCCTTGTACTAAAGCAGTTCCGTTCACTTTAAGCCCATCAGAAAAAACCATTACATGAATTAAATTTTCTTGAGGAAGCTGACTAGCTACATTTTGACCGGCCATAAAACTATCTTCCGAGTTTGAGATATTGATTTCTCCAAAATTTAAAGTTGATTTCTCAAAAAGTATAGCTGTGACTACCAAAGAATTGTCTGAAACTACAGTATCTAAGATTTCCCCGGCTGTAGAACACTGCAATATATGAGAATTAGGATAAAAAGACTTTATTTGCTCAAAGTATTTTTCATCAGAAATTAAAGAACTGCTACCAAATACTAAAACCAGTTGCGGAGGTGTTGTTAATTCGCTAGGAGTTTGAGTCCAACCTGTTTTTGCTGTCCATTTTCTTTGCTCAATCTTCATAGCTTTTGTTAGCTTAAGGATATATTAGTATATAAAATTATCGGTGTCAACTAAGCTAAGGGTTGTTACTGCTACTTTTTTCTTTAAATTTTTATACTAAAAGATTCATTTCTAGTGTATAATAAATATTCAAAAATGCCTGCAGAGTTTCCCAGACCTCAAAAATTAATGCGACAGTTAGATAAACAAAGTCCAATTGGCAGGAGTTTAGTAGTTATTTTTTTAGGGATATCGATTATGTATTTTATTTTTAACTATCTCTCCCAAAATCAGATGAAAAATTCAAATAAATTAACTTCACCTGCTGTGTTGTCTCTGAAAAATTCCAGTAATGACAGTTTAGAAAGTGCAGTTGGAGATGCCTTAAAAGGAACTAATGGACAATATGCAGTAGTAATTAAAAATTTAGGAAATAACAAAACATATTATTTGAATGAACATCAATCTTTTGATGCCGGCAGTCTTTATAAGCTTTGGGTTATGGCTGATGTTTTTGAGCAGATAAAAAACGGGAGCTTAAAAGAAAGTGATATTTTAAGCGAGGATACATCGGTTTTAAATAGTAAATTTAATATTTCTGAAGAAGTGGCAGAATTAACCAAAGACACAATAACGCTTTCAGTAAGTGACGCGCTGCAGCAGATGATTATAATTTCACATAACTATGCGGGTTTACTTTTAACACAGAAAGTAAGATTATCGACTGTGAGTTCTTTCTTGCAAAGAAATGGATTTAAAGAATCGAAAGTAGGGCTAAATGGGGAAAGCCCCACAACAACAGCTACTGACATTGCTATGTTTTTTGAAAAATTATACAAGGGTGAGATTATAAATAAAGAATACTCGGACAAAATGTTGGAAATTCTCAAAAGGCAGCAGCTTAATGATAAGATACCGAAACTTCTACCAATCGGCCTTTCAATTGCACATAAAACTGGAGAGGTTGGTTATTTTTCTCATGATGCAGGTATAGTTTTTGATAAAAGCGCTAACTATATTATAGTAGTATTATCAGAAACAAATATACCTGCAGCTGCAGAAGGTAGGATATCTCAAATTTCAAAAGAAGTTTACGACTATTTTTCGAAAGGGCCATAACTTATTAGAATGTTTAAGTTACTAGATGTCTTTTTAAATGGTGTCACCATGTATCGGTTGGTGTTATATGTTTTGATTGGTTTTCTGGGATCTGCAACGGTTTTAAGTTTTCTTGGAGTTTTACCAGTTAATCCAATTAGCTTACTTTTTTCAGCTTTCTTTTTAACCTTAATTTGTTGGGTAACAAATAAATTATTTGCTAAAGCTTTTAAAGTTCCTACTAACTTAGAATCTACTTTTATTACCGCACTGATCTTAGTTTTGATAATTACACCAGCTAGTTCTGCTAAAGATTTAATGTTTCTAACACTGACTGCTTTTTTGGCAATGGGTTCTAAATATATTTTAGCTATTAATAAAAAACATATTTTTAATCCTGCTGCAATCTCAGTTGTTCTGACTACTTATATTATTCATCAATCAGCTAGCTGGTGGGTAGGAACGACTTACATGATACCCTTTATATTATCGGGAGGGTTACTGATTGTTAGAAAAATTAGAAGATTTAGTTTAGTTTTAACCTTTTCTTTAGTTACCTTAATGTATGTAGCAGGGCTT
>CAYMZB010000050.1:0-9067 GCA_964394845.1 uncultured Gammaproteobacteria bacterium
TTATTCCGGATATTTTGGCAGGGGATACTCTTTTATCTATGTTAAAAGATCATTTAAATGAAAAAAGCTTTTTTAAAGACAGAGCCAGAATAGAATTAGAAAAACTTTCCCGCAAAACTTTGGCCTGGGGATAATGCTAAAACAGTTTAAAATTTTATATAAAGATGGTCAGGCCAGAGCAGGGGAACTGGTTACACCTCATGGGGTGATTAAAACCCCTAATTTTAACCCTGTAGGAACTCAAGGCGCTGTTAAAGCCTTGTCCCCCAGAGACCTTAACGAAATTGGCGTTCAGATAGTTTTGGCAAATACTTATCATTTGATGCTCAGGCCAGGAGCAGATTTAATAGAAAAATTTGGGGGACTTCATAAGTTTATGAATTGGGACAAGCCGATTAAATAAAATTACAGAAGAAGGGGTAGTATTTCAATCACACCTGGATGGCAGCAAACAGATTTTAACTCCGGAGAAATCCATAGAAATTCAACAAAAATTAGGAACAGATTTAATTGTGGCGTTTGATGACCATGAATCCATGAAACAAACTTACGATCAAATTAATCAATCCATAGAACTCACTGAAAGATGGGGACTCCGAAGCCTGAAAGAATATCAACGCAATAATAAAAAACCTTTACTTTATGGAGTAGCGCATGGAGGGATACATAAAAGCCTAAGGATTAAATCTGCCAGGTTTACTGATGTTTAACCTGTCAAAATTTCTCCAGAGCATACTTACGTCATTTATATGCAGCAGGGGAAATTTTGTATCATCAGCTTAGGGAAGCTATTGGGTTAAATACTTTTAAAAGTTTAAAAAAGAGTTGGTTAAAAACCTAATAATTAAGGGGAGTTTTATCTCCCCTTAATTATTCCAAAATTCTTTGCAAAGAATTTTCTCTTTACACCGCACCTGTTGGTGCACCTCCGGTTGAATTATCTCCTCCACTCGTAGCTTCAGGCTGTTCGTTAGAAGCAGCTGGCTCTTCTGTTGAAGTAGGTTCAACTGGAGTTGCAGGTTCTACTGGAGTCACTGGGTCATTTCCAGTTTGTTGACCACCACCTTGATTTGGGTCACCTGGCATTCCTGTTGTTTGATCCATAAAATTAAATCACCTCCTTTGCGATTTAGTTTAGCCTGTTTATAGTTGTCAGGTCAATACCTTTTTATGTACACTGATAATATGTCTGCCCGAGATAAAAAAAGATTGCCTGGATTTGGGTTAAACCGTGGCTGGAAGGATGTTCAAGCTAAAAGGCGAAGTACCCAAAAGACAAAACTTGCATTAATTATTTTAGCGATTATATTTGCTTTGTTAGTTTTATCCCAAGCAGTTAAATTTACCCAAATGTTATTTAGTCCTTGGAAACAGACCTCTTCTGTTAAGAGAACTTATTTTTGGAAAGGGGATTCTAATATCAATATTTTAATCAAGGCTAAAGGAATTGCTTTACTTGTTTTTAGTCCAAAAGACCAGAAAATAACAACTATTGATATCCCCCAAACAACATATTTGGAAGTAAGTCACGGTTTTGGTAAATGGCAGCTTGGTTCAGTTTATAATTTGGGAGAGTCGCAAAGTTATGGTGGGAATAAGCTATTAACAGATTCCTTAGTTAATCTTTTTGGGTTGCCTATTGATGGGTTTTTGAATTTCTCCGGTAAGCACTCATCCCGTACACCTAACACCATTGTTTCGGAAATTAGGAAAAATCCATTTTTTGCTGTTAATATATTGCCATTTCTTAAAACAGATTTAACTCCTCTTGAGTTAATAAGACTAAAAAGCGGTTTATCATCAGTGCGTTTTGATAAGATAAAACAAAAAAATTTAGAAAATTCTGATTTACTTCAGGAAGAAAAATTAGCTGACGGGACTGACATATTAATTCCGGATACATTTAAACTAGATTCAATGTTGTCCAGTTTAGTAGATCCCGAGATTGCCTCAGAGCATAAAAATATTGCTATTTTTAACTCCACAGATCACCCTCAGCTTGCTCAAAAAGCAGCCAGGACTATTACTAATCTAGGTGCGAATGTAATTATCACTTCAAACGGACAAAATAAATATAAAGTTACCTATGTTGTTGGTGAAAAGTCAAAGACTTTAGATAGGCTTATGCAAATATTCGGGTCTGGTGATATAATTGACCCCAAAGATGGGGATTTAATCTTATCCAGGGCACAAATTAATGTGTTTCTGGGCGAAGATTATTTCAACCGGTTATAACTATGATTTTATGGGTTATACTTTTTGTGTTAATTGTTGTAATTTCTTTTATTTTGGCTGCAAGATCAATGAGGGATTTTACAGAGACTCAAACTCAGGGTGAGGAGTATAGTTTATTTTTAATTCGTAATACTAATAAATTAAACAGAGAATTATTTAGCTTGTTTCGTAATGATCTTTTGCACTCAGGCTCGTTTATTAGCTTTGAAAAACTTTTTAAAGGTAAAAAAAGCGCTCTTGTAGTATTTGGGCCAAGGAAGTTGCTTATCAACTATAAAGATACTCTTAGTTTGTTAGAACTTGAAGATTATACAAACGTTAACGTAGAACAGATTTCTGCTTGGGAGGTAGGACTTAAAAACACCGCAGAAATAGATAATGGACAAAAATTATTTGAAGGCTTGCCTCCTATGCTGGAAACAGAGCATTTTTGGTGGCAAATGATTTTGCCTGCCTCTTTTAAGCCGCAAATAAGGGCTGTATTAGTATCTCCGGATCAGCTTTCGAGAAATAACCTTACGAATGTACTGCAAACTCTAAAACCCCATAGAATTCCAAAACTTCCAAAAGCTTTTTCCAATATACAGCTGCTTGAGTTTTATCAAAAAAGGAGTTATAGAAAAGATAATAAAAACCCGGTTATAAGTTCTGAAGAAATTTTACAGCTGCTTTTTTAAACAACCTGTTCTTCTTGAGATTCTTCTAAATCTTCATCTGATTCATTTTGGTTATCCAAAGAACTGAAAATCTCAGTAGTGGCGAGAGTTGAATCAGTATTTTCCAGAAATGAAGGTTGATTTTTAAATCTTTTGCTTCTGAAAGTTTCTTTGATAAGTACGGAAAGCGCATTAACCCGAACAGATTTTATAAATAATTCATACTGATTTCCTCCCCGGAGTAATCTTAAAAGATGGTGGCTGATGTCATCCGGTAAAATCCCTAAATAATTTTCATCTGCATCAACTATTGTGATTTTTCTATTTTTTATCACCATTGCAACCTGCATTCCACAGTAAGCTTGAGATAGTTTTTGTGGTTCTGCAACTTTTAGCAGATTGATGATTTTTGTTTTCCCGGGTTCTTGTAAAAACAGTGAGACAGATAGTCTTGTGGAGCTGACTGTATGAGTTCCGTTGTTTCCTTGCCCGTTAGGTTTAAAAGATTTAATTATTTTTAGATTTTTTAAAGCTATTGGGTTATAAGGATCAATTTTTATAACTTCAGAGTAGTATTTTTTAGCCAAATTGGAACGGCCCATTTCCATATATACTCTGGCAAGTCTGGCTAATCCGTCAACATTTTGGGGATCGTCTTTTATGATTTTTTTGTTTAATTTGAGTGCTTCTTCCCATCTGGAATCCAGGGCTGCGTCTATTGCCAGTTGTGAGAGGCTTTGTGACTTGGGGTTATCGTCCATCTAAGGGTCAAAGTATAAATAGAAAGCAGGGTAATTGTCAACGTTTCGCGTTTTGTTTGTTTACCTAGTTGCTTATTTCAGATACCCTAAATCAGCTAAGCCGTATGTGTCTTTTGGTACCAGGGGTGGTAGAGAATTTAACTGGCTCTCCAGTATGCGGGTAAAAAAATCAAAGTCGTTTGGAGTTACTACTCTGGCAGAATTATCAAGAAGAATTATTTTTTTGCCTAATTCATCATAATTATAAATAACCTCAAAAATTGTCGGAATACCGTTGCCTGGTATTTTTAAGTTTGTAGCGTATCTTTTGGAGAGTGGATTAAATCTATGTAATACACCTGGAATCCAATAATTAGTTACCCACCAGATAACTGGTATTAAGATTTCCTTTTTGGGTTTTATTATCCGCTGCCACCACTTTGAATCTTGCGGGGGAGTTTCTAGTCTGTACTTATGAGTGTAGGATAACTCTTTACCGACTCTCAGAAACCCTCTTCCTCCTTCTGAGCCCTCAGGACCTTCCAACTTATTATCTATCCATCCGTACCACACGTACGAATTGACTGGATTGCGAGCCAATTCAGATATTCTATATTTAATCATTTCTGTCGGATCTGCCGGATTGAAATCCTCACTTTCTATATCAACCATAGCTGTAGTTTACTATGAGTTTCCAATTAATTCAAACTTGCAAAAGGTAGAATTGGAAGTTAATATCTATGTAACTTAAATGAGCGGACACAGTAAGTGGAGTACAATCAAAAGACAAAAAGGAGTTGCTGATGTTAAAAGAGGTCAAACTTTCACTAAACTGGCAGGTGCTATAGCTATTGCGGCCCGTGCAGGCGGTTCTGGCGACCCTCTGGATAATCCAAGACTTAGGATGGTTATAGAAGAGGCAAAAACTGTTAATATGCCTAAAGATAATATTGCCCGGGCCATTGACAGGGGATTAGGTAAACTCCCGGGCCAGAATCTGGAAGAAGTGACTTATGAGGGTTTTGGGCCTGCAGGAGTAGCTTTTTATATAGAAGCAGTAACAGATAATAAGCTAAGGACTCATTCCGAGATAAAGAATTTATTTGATAGAAGCGGTGGAACACTAGCCGGACAAGGCGCTACTGCTTATATGTTTTCCCCAAAAGGAGAGGTTAAAATACTGTCTAAGGGTGGTAACTTTGAAGTGGAGATGTTAGAGTTAATAGATCTTGGGGCAGAGGATGTAATAGATTATGTTGATGACAATATACGAAAGTACTTAGTATATGTACAAAGCCCCGAGATTAATACTATGGGTACTAAAGTTACCCAGGCAGGATATAGGGTAGAGCAAGTAAAAAAAATATATAAACCAACTACTATAATTGAGGTTAAAGATAGGGAAAACGCAAAAAAGATTTTGGAATTTAGTGAGAAAGTAGAGGAGCATGATGATATTCAGGAAGTCTATGCTAATTTTGATATACCTGAAGAACTAAATGATTTTTAATATAACAAAACGCCAAAAGATTATTATTTCGGCAGCTATATTAACTATAGGATTATTATCCACTCAACTGGTTGATTTTAATTTAAGGTTTAAGTTTATTGCCGGTCTTGCTGTTGCTTCCTATCTACTGTCTCTCTGGTCTTTATGGGAAGGCTTAAATCTTACTAAGGCTGCTGTTTTATTTATACTGCCTGTTTTTTTTACTGTTGCAGTTTCCAGTTTCTACTTTTTACTTCCTGTAAGATGGTTAACCAGGCTTCCGGTAGCCGGTATTTTTGGTTTGATGTTTTATCTTCTGCTTTTGGCACAAAATGTATTTAATGTAGCCAGTATTAGAACTATCCCGCTGTATAGAGCTGCCTCAACTGCCAGTTTTCTTTTTACTTTACTTTCGGCTTTTTTTATATTTAATGTTATCTATGCTTTTAATTTATTGTTTCTATGGAATGGGGTAGCAGTACTTTTGATAAGCTTTCCTCTGATTTTGCAGTCTCTTTGGACAATTGAAATGGAGGATTTTGTTTCGCCTCATGTTTTGGTGCAAAGTTTAGTTTTAAGTTTTATCTTGACAGAACTTACTCTTAGTTTTTCCTTTTGGCCTATGCCTACTACAATTTGGTCATTAGCCCTAGCCTCATCCTTATATGTCTTGCTAGGCTTAACAACTCAAATTTTGAGGGGTAAAGGAAATAAGAGGGTAGTGTGGGAATACGTATGGATAGGAGTAATTGTATTAGCGGTAAGCTTTGTAACTACTTCCTGGACTGGATAAAATAAGATTCTTACATAGAACTGTGAAAACTTTCTTAAATTATCGTGAAAAGAATGAATGGTATAGTTTGATATAGTAGGTAGGCACGAATGTGGAAAACTATAGGGTTATTTATGCTAATATTACCCGAAGCCCAGGAGAAGAGAGGCGCTTCTTCTTAAGCTACATTAGTAATGAGGCTTATTCAGAGGCGGTGTACACCTTAGGCGAATATCTACAGGAGTGAAAGAGAGCACAATTCTCTCTTTTTCTCAGCCTTCCCTATATGGTTTTGATGTCGGACAATATAAGAATTGGAAAAACTTAAGAGAAGTGGTCCTAAAAGCTTTAAAGACGTGAATTTAATGGTAGAACATAAGATTTTAAAGAGAATTTTAAATGATTTTAAATATAGTTTTCCCTGTCCAAATTTTAACCTTAATTTACTATTATTAATAAAATTAATCTATCAGGACTTTAGGTTTTTGTGACAATCTAAACTATAGATAGCTATCCCTAGGTCTTCTCCCCTGACAAGCCGTTTTTAGGGCCTTCCAGGGCTTCATGCCTAGATAGGCATAATAAGACTTCCCCGAACCCTTTCAACAAGCATAATAACTATTTAAGGTATCCTGCAGATAGGCATTTTGATTTATTCGTATTATTTAATATACGTAATTTACGCTACGCCCTTGACAAACCCTATTTAGGCATGATATTCTTCTCTCAATCAACGTTATACGAAGTTAACATATGTCTATTCCTGCCATAGAAAATTTAAAAAAAAATGTTCAGGATGATGCTATTTACTCCAACTTAGATCTTATAGATGACTTCTTTCTTTTCCTTCAAACTAATAACTATTCCCCTAAAACTTTATATAACTACAAGCAAGATCTCGCTATTTTTGATAATTTTTTAAAATCAAGGAATCTCAGAATTAAAGATCTAGATAGACGTCAAATATTTGAATTTAAAGCTTATCTTTCATCTGATGAGAGGCAAACAGCGACCACTCATCAAGAAGGTATAGTAAGACTTTCATCAGCTACTATTAATAGATGTCTATCAGCGGTTAGAGCCTATATTAAGTTTTTGGTTGATCAGGATTATGATTCCCCGGTTTCTGCTGATCAATTTAAAATGGTTAAGAAAGAACGATTGCATCCAAACGTTGCTGAGTTAAAGGATTTAGAACGTCTTATTGAATCTCCATCCACCATAGAGCAGGATCCGATAATCTCTACTCGCAATAGAGCTATCTTAGAAGTTTTGTTTTCAACTGGTATGCGTATATCAGAATTAGTGAGCTTAAACAGAAGGGATATAAATACTGAAGGCAAAATATTTATTACCGGGAAAGGGCGTAAACAAAGGTTTGTATATTTGACAGAACGTGCTAAGTTTTGTCTTAATCAGTATTTAGAACTTAGAAATGATAACCAACAAGCTTTATTTATTCCCACAAAGACCAGTGATAAAGATAAATTGTCTTTAAGGTTAACATCCAGGTACGTACAAGAGAGGCTGAAAACTTATCGTGAAAAATTGAGAATAAATCTACCCACTACTCCTCACTCCTTCCGCCATGGGTTTGCAACCTACCTGGCTGAGAATGGGGCCTCTGCAGCGGCCATTCAAATCTTACTTGGTCATGAATCATTGGCTACTACAACTCGTTACATTAATGCCTCTGATAAATTTGCCGAAGAAACACACAGGAAGTATCACCCATTAGCTAAAAAGTAATCTAAAATATATTTTGTCGCACAATGTTACTTACTGCTGAGATTACCCCACTAAATTTAAATAACTTGTAAAATATTAATAAATCTTGAGAAATTAGTAATATTTTCAGAGATTTTTTAAAGGTGGAGTAACTTTTAAGGGTAAGGTAAGAGGTATTTCTCTAAATCCAGTAGGTTTTCCCATCACAAAATACCCAATACTTAATTTGGGCAGCTGGATTTTTATGGAAGGAATATCTCTTAAGGTCCTCTGGCTTTTTGCCAAATCTTTTTCCAGTAAATACCAGGTAAGAGCTGATACTGGATTATCCTTAAGGCAAACCAGACTCTTGAGGCTGCCTTTTTGCCTCCGGTAATCAGTTGATCATGCAGTTTAGTTAATCTTTGAGTGATTGTTCCCACCAGCATAACCAGTCCATAAGCTATGCTTGAGATTAGGACTATCCTTCTAACTCTATCCAAATCTTTAGTCTGGATATTATCAATTCCCAACTGGTGTTTTAAATCTTTAAACCATTCCTCAATATCAAATCTTAATTTGTAATATTTAATGGCTGTTTTAGCTTTCCTTAAGTTAGTAACTAAAATCCAGGGATCATCTTTTCTACCTTCAACCTGAGCCAAAGTTACAGCTAAATTTACTCTTGTAACTTTTCCATCAGCCCTGTATGAGATACTCTCAAACCATTTAGTCTGGTTGGGTTTGATTTTAAGTTTCCTTAAATTGATTTTCTTTCCAAGTTTAGTAGTAATGACTACATCAGCTTTAACCCTTAAGACAAACAGGATATTTAGACTCAGCAGGAAGTTGACTAAAGAAGCTCTACCAAACCCCCTATCAGCAACTAAAATTATTCTTTTATCCTCTGGTATAATCAAGTTGAGAGAAGTAATCAGCCTTTCCTCAATCCTGTTTTGGGAGTCTTTGAATGCCTGGTAGGTAGTGGTCACCCAAACTAAGGGGATAGCCCTACCTGCAAAAGTAGCAGCTGCCATTAAGCATTGGATATTACCTGGTAGTGTTGTCCAGTCCAGAGCAACTGTTACATACTTGCCAGGCACAAAGACTCTAATCACCCATAGACACCATAAATCCATTAGACTACCTGGTTTAATCCTTGGATTAGATACAAACCTCCACAACCTTTTAAGTCTGTGTTTGTGCTTAGAAGAACCCGGAACTTCCCTGACTATCTCAGATAACTTACCTGACCTTGACTTAACAATGCCCAATACTCCTAAACTTAAATTAAAGCTTTGGGTTTTTCTCAAGGTTGGAAATATTTCCTTAATCCAACCTTTAATTGAATTTGTATTAAATGAAGACAAACATATCACCTGCCACCTATCCGTGAATTTCTGCGGATTACAAGAATACCAAAACTATCTAATTTATACTACTTAGATACAAAGTGGGGTAATGTCAG
>CAYMZB010000051.1:0-13589 GCA_964394845.1 uncultured Gammaproteobacteria bacterium
CCCTGCTCAGGTATATAGTCCCAAAAAAGGAGGGCAGCACCATTAGAAGGAATGTTTTTTTAAGGAACTTAGATAAAACTAAATTGGGTGCTGCCCGACCTCCGCGAGGGCCGACAGATTAATTCTAGGAATTTGTACCATCGGCCCGAGCCATAGGAACTTTGAAAAAGGCATGGAAGCGGACAAGGGTATAAATAAAGAAGGCGGGGGCAAAAAGGAACTTACCCCCGTAGCGAGGTAGAGACTGTAAAGCGAAAATAAGAAACCGAAGATATAGGAAAGTCGCCCCCTAGGGCGACCTCTCGCCCAAAAGCGGGGGTGCCGCCATCATTAATTTGGGTGGGTGGGCTGATAGGAATACAGTAAGGACTATTGTATTTAGATATAGATGTACACAAAATATGTTCATGAATACACTTAGTATTCATACATTTAACCGTTACCGTCGGTAACGGTGACGGTTACCGTCTGTTACGGTGATTAGCTTGTCAAACACCGCTAAACTACCTATTCAATAAAATATGTATAATACTTTACGATGACCGAGGGGGTTATTGTGCTTTAATTATCCGCTAAGGCGGATTATAATAATAAAAATCGCGCGCATTTGTCTTACCTGTTACTTGCAAAAAATACCAGAGCGAGGCCGAAGGCCGAGCGGTTGGAAACGACACCTGAGGTTGGAACCGAACGTGCGCTGGGCGCCGACACATGATGCGTCGATTAAAATTGAGTTCGAATTTTGCGATAAAGCCGCAGCAAATCTGGATCGGAGGGGTGCGAGAAGTCAGAAATCGCGGCGAATGGGGACGCCGCGAGGGTTTGCCAGCCTCGCTTATGATAGAAGTTGGTTGGGAATAAAAAGAAAACAAAAAACGTTAAGACACGCAAAAGTTTAAGTTTTACAAAAAAGAACTTTTCTCACCCCAAATATATACGTATAACTTCTTAATGACAATTGATAGGATCTGTTAGTAAATAGATAAAAAGATGTCAATTTAAAAATTGATTTTCTATGTTTTAAAGATATAATGCACCCTATATGGATAAATGGTTAGTAAAAGGTCTAGGATGGGCTGTAGGAGTTAGAACTCGAAGTAATGCCGCAGCTCCTTTGATTACCTTGTTAATTGTTGTTAGTGTTTTTTGCTTTCTGTTTAAAGCTATTATTTTTTTCTACATAGCAGCAAGTTTAATAGTCACAGCTTTGCTGCTAGCTTTCTTTTTCCTACCTCAGAGATTACAAAGTGAAAAACATATTTATGAGTAGAATTAAATATGAATAGTACTGAAGAATTTATCAATAAACGGTTTATACAAATTAAAAATGGTAAACGAAGAGTTACTATAAAATGAAAAAAGTAATAATTGTGCATTGTTGGGATGGTTGCCCAGAATATTGCTGGTATCCAAAAACTAAAAAAGAATTGGAAGAAAAAGGATTTCAGGTTAAAGTTCCAGCAATGCCGGAAACAAATTTACCAAAGCTTTCTTTATGGCTTCCTAAACTCAAAGAAGTAGCTGGTAAACTTAGTGAAGAGCTGTATTTAGTAGGTCATAGTGCAGGTGTCATCACGATTCTTAGATATTTAGAGCAATTGGAAAATGATCAAAAAGTTGGCGGAGTTATAATGGTAGCTGGATTTACTGATAATGTAGGTTACGAGGAGCTTAAGAGTTTCTTTGAAACTCCAATTGATTTTGAAAAGATTAAAAGTAAGGCAAATCATTTTGTAGCAATCCATTCAGATAATGATCCTTATGTTCCTTTAAAACATGGAGATATTTTTAAAGAAAAACTTGGAGCTAAGCTGATTGTTAAACATGACATGGGACACTTTTCTGGACCAGTTGATGATGCTAAAAGCATTACTTCCCTACCTAAAGTTTCAGATTCTATTTTAGAAATGAGTAAAAATGGATGAAAAAGCAGCCAAAATTGTCAGACAACAATAGAAATGTCACCCCCCAAAGAAATTATTAGAGAAATATTTCCAATATAGTGGTTTGACTAGCTTACCATCATAATTAGTCAGAGCCAGCTTTATATGGTTAGGCACAATAGCTGTAAGTACTCTTTCTGCTTTTGTTTTAGTAAACTTAATATGACTTCCCTTTTGACTTACTAGAGAAAACCCTGCCCTTTGTAAGGCAGAAATAATCACTCTGGCTGAGTAAAGCTTAGGCATGAAAATGAATAGGAATTTCCTGAAGCTTAGGTTCTTTAACTGATGTAACTTCTATATCTTTGTTATCCTCAAAATATAGCTCTAATGCTTCTTGAAGATTTTTTAAAGCTTCTTCTTGAGATTTTCCTTGACTAGCCACCTCTACTTCAAGGGCTTTAGAGACGAACCAGTTATCCTCTTTCCATACAATAGAATGAATGTGTTTCATAAGAGTTATTATACCACTAAGTTTGGAGGATACTACTTAAGCAATTATTGTTCTCCAATTACTACAGCTACCTTAGTTTGAATTTAGGTTGTTAGGACTGACTGAATAAAAAGTTCCCGCATAGTTAATCAACAACTTTTTTATAATTTAGTTGCAATCAATGTAACTATTCAGTTTACTGGGGAAAACTGAACTCATACCATTTTCGGTCTTGACTTCGGGGAATCTTTGGATATATAAATAAGTCCCGCATTATTAAAATGATCCAAAAAATTAGTGTACCAATACATGTAACCTGTACCTTTGACTCAAAGCTCCGTAAAGTATTTCCGGAAATTGTTGTTTGGGAAGGAAGGTCTTACCCTATTAAGAAAATCGGTTTACACCATACATATAGATTAGGCAGAACTTTATTTCATGTCTTCTCTGTTGAATCTGCCAGCTTATTCTTCCGTTTAGTTTTAAATACAGACAATTTGTTTTGGACCCTGGAGGAAATTTCAGATGGCGAACCAGATTAACTTACCCTTCAATCCCAAACTGCCCACAATTATGCATATAGATTTAAATTCATGTTTTGCCACAATTGAACAGCAGGCAAATCCTAAATTAAGAGGCAAACCAATTGCAGTTGCTGCATATACCAATCCTTCAGGATGTATAGTTGCTCCCTCAATTGAAGCAAAAAGATTAGGGATAAAAGTAGGCATGAGAGTTAAAGACGGGAAAATGCTTTGCAGGGATTTAATTGTTTTAGCTCCTGACCCAATGAAATATAGAAACGTCCATATTGGTTTAAAGCAAATAATTTCTGATTATACTGATAAATTTATCCCTAAATCAATTGATGAGTTTGTACTGGATTTAGAAGGTTATCCTGCTTTTAAAAAAGGCATGCTAAATGTAGGTCAAGAGATTAAATGGAGAATAAAAGAAGAAGTTGGAGAATGGTTGACTGTCTCCATAGGTATTGGTCCAAACAGATTCCTGGCAAAAACTGGCGCAGGATTGCGTAAACCAGACGGGTTAGATTTGATTGACCAGAATAATTATTTACAAACATACTCTAAATTAACCCTGATGGATTTATCCGGTATAAAAGCTAAAAATACAGTGAGGCTTAATAATATGGGAATATTTACAGTACTGGATTTTTACAATGCGCAGGTTTGGAAAACTAAAGCCGCTTTTGAATCAATTCTTGGATATTATTGGTTTTTAAGGCTTCATGGCTGGGAAATAGATGAAGTAGTATTTAATAGGAAAAGCTTTGGAAATTCTTATGCTTTACCCAAACCGTTAATTACACCTGAAGAGCTATCCCCTATCTTGCAAAAACTTGTTGAAAAAACCGGTACGAGATTAAGAAAAGGAGGATATAAAGCAAGAGGCATACATGTAGCTATTATGTACAGGGATTTTTCCTATTGGCATCAAGGAGTTTCTTTGCCGGATTATGTATTTGATTCAAGAGATATTTATAAATTAGCTTTTAAGATTATGCTGAATTCCCCGTACAGTAAACCTGTTAGGGAATTAGCCGAGTCTGTATTTAATCTGCAAAAATCAGAAAATACCCAGCTTGCATTATTTGATGATGTAACTAAAAAAGAAAGAGTTACAAAGGCAATTGATGAGATAAATGAAAAATACGGGAATTATGTAATAACACCGGCAAGAATGCTTGGAACTCAAGATGCAGCGCTTGATACAATCAGTTAACTACGTTCAGTGAATCATGAACGTAGTTTGCATGATTGTATCTTGACAGAATTGCTTTTGGTAATATAAAAGAGCTTGATACGTTCAGTTTCATGAACGTATCTTGAGGATTTAATAATAAATTAAACAGAAATAGAAGCGGTTAAACCAGCTCTAAATAATCTCCGTTTTCTAAAGCATAATTTACTGGTATAATCATTTTTATGATATATCTGGCAACAGATCATGCAGGTTTTGAGTTAAAAGAAAAGATTAAAGAGTTTCTTTCCCAAGAAGGGTATGAAGTGGAGGATTTTGGAGCGCATAAGATTGATGAAAATGACGATTACCCTGATTTTATCAGTCAAGCTGCAGACGCTGTCTCAAAAAATCCTACGGATAAAGCCATAATCTTGGGGGGATCTGGACAGGGAGAGGCGATAGTTGCTAATAAATTTCCAAATGTTAGAGCTGCTGTATATTATGGGAAATTAGAGCAAATGCCTGTTTTAACGCGTCAGCATAATGATGCTAATATTTTATCCTTAGGAGCAAGATTTTTGGATGAACAAGAAGCTATAGAGGCTGTTAAGCTTTTCTTGAAAACTGCATTTACAAATGAAGAAAGACATATAAGAAGAATTGAAAAGATTAGATGCATTGAAAGTGATTGTAATTCTTCGGATTGTAAAAAAGATTAATAAATGGTTCAAATTATTCCGGCAATACTGGCTACTACAGAGGAGGATTTTTTAAGGGATGTTTCTCGATATAAACAGTCCCCATCTTTTCAAGAGGGTTGGATACATATTGACTTCATGGACAATAAATTTGTTCAAAATAAAAGTATTGAGCCTTCAATTATAGCTAAATATCCGATTGATCTGCATAAAGAAGCACATATTATGGTTTTACACCCTTTAGAATGGGTTGATGAGTTGGTTAAGGTAGGATTTGAAAGGATATTTTTCCATATAGAGGCTTCAGATGATACACTAAAATGTATAGAATATATAAAATCTAAGGGATTGCAGGTAGGTTTAGCTATAAATAATAAAACTAAAATTGAGAAAATAGAGCCTTTTTTATCTAAAATAGATGTAGTATTAGTCATGTCTATAGTATCTGGTTTCCAAGGACAATCATTTATTCCAAGTACTTTAGATAAAGTTAAAGAGATCAAATTCAAGGATGGATTGCTGAAAGTGGGAGTTGACGGGGCAGTTAAAGATAGTAATATTAGAGAAATTATTAAAGCAGGAGTAGATTTTGTGATAGTTGGGTCATATCTTTTAAAAGGTGATGTTGATGAAAATTTAGAAAATCTGTGGGATGTAATTAATGGATAAGGAAAACGAGATAAAAGCAAAAAATATTGAACAAGTGGCTATCTTTGGTTCGGCTCACGCAGAACCCACAGGTAAACTTGTAAAAGAAGTTTTTGAGGTAAGCAAAAAACTAGCTGAAGCTGGGTATATTGTTGTGGACGGCGGAGGTCCTGGAGTGATGCGGGCAGCTACAATGGGAGCAAAATCTGTTGGAGGTAAGGTAATTGGAATAGTTTTAAAGACAGACGTTAATATGCATTATGAAGGTAGAGACCCAGAGAATAAATTTGATATGGAAATAAGGGCCGACAATTATGTTGAGCGGACTTTAGCTTTAATGAGAGAGGGTCAAGTTTATGTTATATTTCAGGGAGGAACAGGAACTATTTCAGAATTTGGTATGGCTTGGGGGCTTGCTAAACTCTATTTTGGTCATCATAAACCACTAATCTTATATGGGAACTTTTGGAACAAAATAATTGCTGCTTTTAAAGAGAGTATGTTGCTTACAAAAGAGGAACAAGAAGTTTATAAAATTGTCGATACTCCGGAGGGAGTTTTAAGCGCAATTATGGAGTTTGAAGACGAGTTAAAAAAAGGAAAGCACAAACATCTGCAAACAACCAGGGGAGATTTTACAATCTAATTTATGCTTACTACTCATGAGGTTAAACAATTGAGAGAAAAAGCCAATTTGATCCGTCAGGATATTATTAAAATGCTTATGAAAGCAGGATCAGGGCATTCTGCAGGACCTTTGGGGATGGCAGATATTTTTACTGCTCTTTATTTTAATATCCTAAAACATGATCCTAAAAACCCTGATTTGTCTGATAGGGATAGACTAATTTTATCTAATGGCCACATTTGTCCGGTAAGATATGCAACTATGGCACATGTTGGTTATTTCCCCATATCTGAGCTGGATACGCTGCGTAAATTAGGTAGTCGGCTTCAAGGTCATCCGCATAGGACTTCTTTACCCGGGTTAGAAACTACCTCAGGACCTTTAGGCTCTGGTCTATCACAGGCTACAGGTTTAGCTTTGGCAGGAAGGATAGATAGCGCTAAATGGAGAGTAATTTGCTTAATGTCTGATGGGGAACAAGATGAAGGTAATACTTGGGAAGCAGTTATGCTAGCTGGAAAAAATAAGCTTCACAATTTAACTGCCCTTATTGATAGAAACAATATTCAAATTGACGGTTTTACAGAAAACATTATGCCTCTTGAGAACTTGCGTGCCAAATACGAAGCCTTTAATTGGCATGTTTTAGAAATTGACGGCCATAATTTTGAACAAATTATTGGAGCATTTGGAGAAGCAAAGGCTATTGTTGAAAAACCAACTGTGATTATTGCCCATACCATCCCTGGTAAAGGGGTGGATTTTATGGAAAATAAATTTGAATGGCATGGAAAGCCTCCTAATAAGGAAGAGGCAAAATTAGCTCTTCATGAACTTAGAACATTGCATGGAAATATAAGGAGTGAGCATCAATGATTAATAAAGCTGCTAATTTAAATCCAAAACTTTTTGATTCTGATATTGAACAGGCGCCATCCAGAAACGGTTATGGAGAGGGTTTAGTTTTGGCAGGAGAAGAAAATGAACAAGTAGTGGCGCTTTGTGCAGACCTAACTGAGTCAACCAGAACGCAAGCTTTTGCCGAAAAATTCCCGCAAAGATTTATTCAAGTTGGAGTTGCTGAACAAAACCTGGCAACAGTTGGAGCAGGCATGGCTTTAGCAGGAAAAATTCCTTTTATCTCCTCTTATGCAACTTTCTCGCCGGGTAGAAATTGGGAACAAATCAGGACTACTATTTGTTATAACGATGTGCCGGTAAAAATTATTGGTTCTCATGCAGGTGTTTCTGTTGGACCTGACGGCGCAACTCACCAAGCCTTAGAAGATATCGCGCTTATGCGAAGTTTACCAAATATGATAGTTATTTCACCGGCAGATGCAATTGAAGCAAAAAAAGCCACTTTAGCTATGGCAAGGATGCCCAAGCCTTGTTATATGAGATTATCAAGAGACAAGGTGGCTGTTGTGACTACAGAGCAAACTCCTTTTGAGATAGGCAGAGCAGAAGTTTTTTACCAAGGCAGTGATGTGGCTGTTATTGCCACAGGACAGATGGTTTATAGGGCGCTGCTGGCTGCTAAAGAAATGGAATTGCACAAAATATCTGTTCGGGTAATAAATTGTCACACTATTAAGCCTTTAGATCGCCAGACAATCCTTAAAGCAGCAGAAGATTGTAAAGCAATAGTTACAGTAGAAGAGCATCAGGTAACCGGCGGTTTGGGTGGAGCTGTAGCAGAATTAGTAAGCCAATTTTTCCCGGTGCCTTTAAAAATCATTGGAGTTCTGGATAGATTTGGAGAGTCAGGCGAGCCAAATGAGTTACTGGAAAAGTTTGGCTTAACAAAAGATAAGATAATAACAGCTATTACTCAGGTTTTAAAGAAAAAAGGAGCCTAATGTATGTTTGACCTAATTTCTATCGGCGATGCTACCATTGATAATTTTGTGCAAATTCACGATGCCGAGGTCAAGTGTAATCTTAACAAAACCGAATGCAAGCTCTGCATTAATTATGGAGATAAGATTTCCGTTGACAAGTTAACACACCTGGTGGCAGGGAACGCTGCAAATAACGCAGTCGGAGGCGCAAGGCTAAAGTTAAAAAGCGCAATTTATGCAAATGTGGGGTCTGACTCTTCGGGAGAGAGAATAATAGACAAGCTTAAGGAAGAAGGGGTTAGCGTTATATATATGGTTACAAACAAAGGGATGGAATCTAATTTGTCCACGGTGATAAACTTTCAGGGAGAGAGAACAATTCTTGTGTATCATCAAAGCTGGAGATATAAATTACCTGACTTGGATCCTGCCAGATGGGTTTACTTTACATCCGTCTCTTCTTCTTTTACAGATTCCAATTTACTAAAAGAATTGGAAAGTTACCTTGAAAGAACCGGTAGTAAATTATTATATAACCCTGGTACTTACCAGATAAAAGCAGGGATTAAGAAAAATCCAAGGCTTTTATCGCTGACTGAACTTTTTATTGTTAATAAAGAAGAAGCAAAAAGGATCCTGGCAGGAAGGGACGATGCAGATACCCCTATAAAAAAGCTGCTGAAGGGTTTGGCGGATTTGGGTTCCAGAAAGGTTGTAATTACTGATGGAGGAAACGGATCTTTCGGATTTGACAGTGAAAAGTTTTATCATATTGGGATTTTCCCGGCAAAATTAGTAGAAATGACCGGAGCCGGAGATGCTTATGCTACCGGTGTGTTGGCAGGGCTTTTTTATGGAAAAAGTTTGAGCGAGGCGATGAGATGGGGAGCGGCAAATGGGGCTGCTGTGGTGGAGCAAATTGGTCCCCAAGCTGGACTTTTAACACATAGCCAAATGCAGGAAAAACTAAAAGAAAATCCTAAGATTACCGCTTGGAATATTTAGTCTTTGATCATATGTTTTAGCGAATATTCAAAAGTGGCATCTACTTTTTTGTAAGGGTTGAAGATATTCTGGGGATCGAATATTTGTTTTACTTCTTTAAACAGCTCGTAAATATCATTTCCGTACATCTTAGGTAAATACGGACCTCTAATTAAGCCGTCATTGTGTTCTGCTGACATAGAGCCTTTGTATTCAAAAACTAATTTAAATACTTTTTCCATTAGTTCAGGAATAATTGCTCTAACCGTATCTTTTGATAAATCCATCAAAGGGATGATATGAAAATTACCGTCACCTATATGACCGGCTAGAGTATAGACCATTTTATCTTTGTACGGAGCAATCAGAGCATTTAATTTTGGTAGAAATTCAGGCAAATATTCAGGCTTAACAATAATGTCATCAATAAATGAGGAGGCTTTGGCGTTTGTAGAGTATTTCATAAGCAGTCCAAAGCTTTTGTGTCTAATTAGCCAGTATTTTTCCTGAGAAACTACTGAGGTTTTAATCGCCACTTTTAAGTTAAAGTTTTTTATAGCTTGCATAGCTTCTTTGGCTGTAGTTAATGCTTCATCCTTATTGTCAGAGGTAAAGTTAGCCAAGAGTACTAAACTTGGCAGGGGACTTAATTTGTCATTGAATAAACTAAAAAAGGCTGAGATTCGGTTGCTGTGTTTAAAATGTTCTGTTAGGTCCCAGGCATGGTCCAAAGCTAATTTTAGTGTTTGGTCATCGTAGCATTCAAAAGCCTCCGGCTTAAATTCCAGAATCTTTTTAACAATCTTATCAAGTTCGGATAAATCAGGCAAAGAAATTACCAATAAAATCTGATTCTGCTTAGGCTTAATTAATTTAAACTCAGCTTCTGTAATGACTCCTAAAGTTCCCTGAGAGCCAATTATTAGTTTAGTTAAATCAAAAGTTTGCTCGTCCCAGACCTCCCAAAGATCATACCCTGTGGAGTTTTTTGAGGTTTGAGGCCTAGATTTTTTAATCAGTTCTTTGTTTCCCTTGATTAGTTCATATATTTTTGAGTAAATCTTTCCCTCAAAATCTTTCTGGGCAATTTTTTTATCCAGTTTGGCTTTAGTTAAAGGCCCCAAAGTGTATTCATTGCCGTCTGCTAAGACTACCTTAACACTTATTAAATATTTATTAATAGGCCCATAAGCTAATTCAAGCTCACCTCCTGCATTATTGGCTATCATTCCTCCGACAGTACAAATCTCTCTTGAAGCAGGGTATGTAGGCAGAAGCAACCCTTTTTTCAAAGTTTCTGTTTCAAAATCTTTATAAAACATTCCTGGTTGTACAACAGTTGACTGTTCCTCAAGCTTAACAAGCTTATTTAAGTATTTACCTACATCTAAAATTATAGAGTCGTTTATGGCTCCTCCTGTCATATCTGTTCCTCCTGATCTGGCAGTTATTGAAAGATTGTCTTTAGGATAATTGTTAACATACTCGACCAACGCCTTGATATCCTCAGCACTTTTTGGAAAAACTACAACTTGAGGCTGAATTTCAAAGATAGATGCGTCTTTGCTGTATTTTATCAGTGTTTCGTTATCATCTAAAATCTCGCCTTGGATAATTTTTTGAAGGTCATCTTTAAGGGGCATGATTTTATGTTAACATAATTATATGGATAAGAATCAACCTGAGGTTTTTGATACTATTATTATTGGCGCTGGGGCAGCTGGGATTGCAGCTGCAATTTACGCTGTCAGGAAAAACCTCAAAGTATTAGTTTTGACAAAAGATATTGGTGGTCAAGCTGTTTTGTCCGGCGATGTAGAAAATTATCCTGGTTTTACCATGATAACAGGAGCGGATTTAGCTAAAAAATTTAAAGAGGAGTTGATGACTTTTGAAAAAATGGGTCTTTGGATGAAAGAAGGGGTAGAAGTAGTTGATTTAAACGGCGCAGATCCGGATTTTTCAGTCAAAACATCTGATGGTAATAACTACCACAGCAAGACTGTAATTATTGCATCAGGCAGAAACCCAAAAATGTTAGGAATTCCCGGGGAAAAAGAGCTTTTTGGAAAAGGGGTAGCAACTTGTGCAGCATGTGATGCGCCTTTTTATAAAGACAAAGATGTAGTTGTTATAGGAGGCGGGAATTCTGCCTTAGATACAGCTTTTTCATTAATTAAAATAGCCAGATCTCTCGTAATTATTAATACTACAGATGCTTTAAGGGGTGATGAAATCTTATTAAAAAATGTAACCTCTTCTCCTAAAGTTAAAGTATTAAATAATTTTGAAGCTTTAGAAATCTTAGGTGATCAGGCAGTGGGTGGTGTTAAAATTAAAAATAAGGCTACAAATGAGGAGAGAATACTTACAGTTTCCGGGGTATTTGTGGAAATAGGTTGGACTCCTTCAACTTCTTTTGATAAGTTAACTGATAAAAATGACAAAGGAGAGATAGAGGTAGACGCATATGGGGCAACTTCAATACCAGGTATTTATGCAGCTGGTGACGTAAATGATATTTGGGGAGAACAGATTGTAATTGCAGCAGGCGAAGGAGCTAAAACTGCCTTAAGGGTGGCAGAACATTTATCAAAAGTTCCTCACTCTGCAACATCAAATATTCACGAAGGATGACAGTAGGAATTTAATGTATTAATACTCTGGTGCCTGGGTTTTCCGGAGTGGCGCGGACTGAATTTTGGTCAGCCGGCACCACCGGTCCGGCCCATTCAAAAATTTGGGCAGCATTAACCAAAGGTGAGTTGACACATCCATGACTCATTGGTTGTCCAAAATTGTTATGCCAATAAGCGCCGTGTATAGCATAGCCCTGATAAAAGAACATATTATTTGGGACATTAGGAAGATTGTAATAAGTTCCCAAAACCTGGGATCCTCCAATCATGCTTTGATTTCTGGTTTTATACCAAATATTAAAAGTGCCTTTTGGAGTTGGAGACCATTTACCTGATGAGATAGGAAATTCCATGGCTAATTTATTTCCTTCCCAAGCTCTAATTTTTTGGTCTTGTAGCGATACTTCTATCCATTTTTCTTCTCCTGCAGTATTAGTTGTACCTAAGACTACTTTTTCTGAATTAGAATCCTCTGCTAAAGACTTTGAGTACGCATGAGCAAGCGAAGTTTTTGGATAGTCAATAACCTGGCTATTGAACATGGCCATGCCGGCATTTTCGTCAAACTCACCATTTGATTTAAGGGCTTGATTAACGGTGCAACAAGAAGTCGTAGGATCTCCGGATATATTTAATTTATAGGCAATTGTTCTTCTGATGGATTGGAAATTAAAAGCAGTAAAGATAAGGACAGATATTAATAATAAAAGAGGTAATAGACGGTGCAGCATATAAAAGCTTTGCCCTGTCAAGCAACAATATCATTGTGAGATAAATTTAATATGGACGTCAAGGGGTAGTTTAGGTAATAATAAAAAATCACATGAAAAAGTTAACAATTTTATTTGGTCTCCTTGTTATTTTGCTTGCCTTTGTAGCTATTGTTATAAATTCTAATAAAAAAGGAACAAAGCAGTTAATATCACCACTTCTAACTGGCGAAAGAGTTTTAGGGATTAATCAGTGGTTACCGGAAGCAGTTTTAGGGAGTCAAGAGAATGCTCCTTTAATTAGCGCTAAAGCAGGACTTTTTATAGATACAAAAACAGGTCAAATACTTTATTCCAAAAACCAAAACCTGAAATTACCAATTGCCTCATTGGTAAAAGTAATGACTGCTTTAATTGCCTTAGAGCGCAAAAGTTTGGATGATAAATATATTGTGTCTCAAACAGCAGCTCAAATGGAACCGGACAAGATGTTGCTGATTGCAGGTGAGACATTAACTTTAAAAGAACTGTTGTATGGAATATTTTTAATCTCAGCCAATGATGCAGCTGAGGTTTTAGCAGAAGGAACAACTAATAACAGGGAAGAATTTATCAAATTAATGAATTCCAAAGCAATGCAACTTGGGATGAAAGATACTTATTTAGCTAATCCCTCAGGCTTGGATGAAGATGAAAATAATTCATATTCCACAGTCTATGATTTGGCTCTTTTAACCAGGTATTTAATTAGAAATTATCCTCAAGTGGTGGATATTTCTAAAACAGAGCACATTTTTCTACCAATCACCCAAACACACCAGGATTATGATATGTATTCAGGGATTAATCTTTTAACAACTTATCCTGGAGTGGTAGGGTTTAAAACAGGTTATACTGCGGAGGCAGGATATACTTTAATTACTTTAGCCAGAAAAGATAGTCATGAAGTGATAGGAGTATTATTGGGATCACAGTACAGAAGGGATGAAGCAAAGGAGTTACTGGATTATAGTTTTAGCAAACTTTAAAGTATAAAGTATAATAATAAAGATGAAAAGATTTTTAATTACTTTGGGGTTAAGTATTTCAGTATGGTTAGTCAGTGGTTTAGTTCAGGCTGTAACGGGATTTTCCTCTTATTTTACGGTATTCCATAAGTGCAGTTTGACTGGTTATCCAATTGCATTATGTATTTCAAGTAACGATCAAATTAAAGTAGTTCTGGTATCTGTTGCGAATATTATTATCTGGTTTTGGGTGATTCATTTATTTTGGAGCTGGTTTAAGAAACGTGGCAATTAACCCCAAAGATGCCAGGGTGACTATTCCTCCTGAAACAATTAATAAACCTCCCAGGA
>CAYMZB010000052.1:0-3977 GCA_964394845.1 uncultured Gammaproteobacteria bacterium
TAAACTCAGGGTTATAACGAATGGGAGAAATATTACTCGCATTTAATTTGCTATAGGTTTTAAATTTTGGTATACTAAGATATTATGACTGGAGAAAGACTTACTGGCATAGATCAGGGTACTCTACTTACAGAACGACTCGGAGGAGAAAAAACAGACATTAATAATTCAGTCGTCCGATTTATTGCTGCCGGCAGAATAGAAGGAAGAACACAAGAAGGAGTAAGCAAAGGCCAAAGATCAGCAGTTTTACTAATCAGTCTCTTGCAAGAATTTCAAACAGCTCATCCAGTAGGAAGTATCAATTTATCAAAAATGGCAGATCAATTAAGAGTAAGCCGCCAGTATGCATGGCAATCTTATAAGAAATTAAGCGCAAAACATACTCTCCCGCCTAAAAGCCATGGCGGGATGGAGCAATTGTCCCCGGAATACTTGGCTAAGTTAGATCAAGAAGTTGCAGGACTAACACATCAGGGTATAGTTGTAGATCAAATAGCAGGAGAACTTTACGTCCCGGTTAGATGGGTAAAGGCCTTACAAAAAAGATCTACTCTACAGAACCCAGAGCAGGAAAAACAAGACCGAGACGAATTTCGCAGCAAAGTAGAGCAGTTAAGAAATAAAGGAGTTGGCAATAAAGAGATTGCGGCAAAATTGGTAAAGTCTAGATCGCAGGTACAACATATTGTAGGTAAATTGGTAGTATCTGGTGATGTACAGAAAATGAGACAAGTAAAATCTCAACATGAGCTTACCCCTTTTGATGTACAAGCAAAAGAGCTGCGGGCAGCAGGGTTAACATACGTAGAAATCGCTCAACACCTGGGTCCTTTAGTAACCGTAAGCCATATACTTGCATCCCTCCATCGCCTACAAGCCAGGGGTGAGATTGTACTGCAAATTAAGCAACGAAATAAATCTGTATCATCCCAGTAGTAATATTATTTTCATGATATAATTCCTAAATAATGTGCGGGATATTTGGCTATAGCGGATCAAAAAATGCCTCTGAAGTTATTTTGGAAGGATTAAAACGGCTGGAATACCGGGGGTATGATTCCTGGGGAATTGCAGTTGTAGCTGATCAGATCAAGCTTAACAAAAAAGTAGGAGCAATTGGAGACATTAATCAAAAAATTCCTTTGCCAAACTCCAATATTGGCATTGGCCACACCCGCTGGGGCACTCATGGCGGTATTTCTGAAAATAATGCCCATCCACATTTCTCCACTGACAAAAGTTTCTGTATAGCTCAAAACGGCATTGCAGAGAATTATCAGAAACTAAAAACTGATTTAAAGAAAAAGGGCTATAAATTCCACACAGAAACAGACACGGAAGTAATAGTTAGATTGGTGGAAGATAAATTATTGGATTCCCGCCTGCGCGGGAATGACAAAGGAGGTTTAAAAGAAGCTGCAAGACTGGCTTTTTTGGACCTTGAGGGCAGAAATACTATTATTATTCTTAGTAAAGATGGCCGGATTATGGCCCTTCGAAACGGTTCTCCGCTCGTGGTAGGGATTAATGGCAAAGAGGTATTTTTCTCATCAGACACCTTATCATTTGCCCCATATGCTTCCAATATTGTGGTAGTGGAAAATGGCCAGATGGCTTTCTGGGATGGCAAGCTGCATCTTCTGGACATTAAATCCAATAAAACTTTACCTTACACTCTGGAAAAGATCAATTTAAAAAGCAGCAAAGTTGATAAAGAAGGTTATGACCATTTTATGTTAAAGGAAATTCATGAAAGCCCTTATGTGATTAATCAAGTTTTAAATCAAGAGCAGAACTTTGAGCCTTTCATAAAAAAATTAAAAGCAGCCGGAAATGTGTATACAATCGGTTCAGGGACAGCCGGGATTGCTGCTTCCCAGATTGCTTTTTATCTGCGGGTTTTTGCCAAAATTAATGCCAGAAGCCTGATTGGGGCGGATATATATGATTATTATGATTTATTAAATATAAACGACTTGATTATTACTCCTTCTCAATCAGGTGAAACAGCTGATGTTCTGGAAGTTTTGGAAATTGCCAAAAAGAAAGGAGTTAAGATCGCCTCTTATATTAATATGCCTGGTTCTACTATGGGAAGAATGTCAGACTATAGATTTCAAACTAATGCCGGACCGGAGATTTGTGTTATGTCTACCAAAGTTTTTACGTCCCAAATTGCCTGGGGGTATCTGGTTTCCAAGATTGCGCAGGGAAAACCTTTGGAAGGCCGGAAAAACCTGAAGGATTTATCAGTAGAGATAGATAAATATTTAAATACCGGCAGCAATCATAAAATTATTAAAAAGCTGGCAAAAATTTTAGCTAAATCAAAGGACATTTTTTTGCTGGGGAAATATCAGGATTTTAATATTATTAAAGAAGGCATGGTTAAAATAATCGAAGGATCGTATATACATGCGCACGGTATTCCTGCCGGAGATCTAAAACACTATGCCATTACTTTGATGGAAAAAGGAGTGCCGGTGATTGTGGCAGTGTCAGAAGATATCGCCAAAGATGATGTAATGAATGCCGTAAATCAGGTTAAAGCCCGGGGGGCTTGGGTAATTGGTATCTCTGCTAAGCCTCATCCGGGATTTGACTTTTCACTCCAAGTGCCTGAGACCGGCGAAACCTCTGCTATTATGAATGTAATCCCCTTACAGCTGCTGGCTTATTATATGGCAGTAGAGTTAGGGCATAATGTAGATAAGCCCAGGAATATTGCCAAAAGCGTGACTGTGAAATAAAGGTAATTTGCTTTTTGCCATTAAAAAACCTATAATCTAATTAGTGAATAAATTTAAGTTATATGTAAGCTTGGTATTTACTTTGCTTACTTTCTTTTTTGCCCCATTAACCTTTGCAGGCGGTGGAGGTGTGGATACTAGGGTTACTAATACAGATGATCCCCATGCAATCACAGTTATTGTTCACTTTGATCCCAAGCTTTTTACATGTAAAGGAATGAATGTTTCATTTAACTTTGAAATTCCTGAGGATGGAGATATGATCCAAGGCACCAATGGCGATAATACTAGCACAATTTTAGAAGAAGCTTGGATGGCAAAAACACGCTTAAGATGTTTCACTTATGCCAAAGTTTATTCTAAGGAGCTTAAATTGAATAGAACCCTGAATATCTCCTTTAATGGAGCTAACTTAGAAGGCAGCAGAAAAATTGCAGTTAGCTTTGGAGTAAATTATAACCCCAATGATTTACCACTCCTTGCCTGGGAAAACCCCTCTGATCCTGCACCAGTGGCTACACCTCCTACAAAACCAAATTATACTTCAGAACCTAATAAACCCACTTTTACTTCTCAGCCAATTGTTACACCAGAGCCAAAAAAGGTAGATCAGCCCCAAGTTACTGATAATGAAAATAATAACGAGGAGTTAAACCGGAAGATTGCCAATTTGGAAGAACAGATTGAAGAATCAAAAAGAGAGCAAAATATTTTAACTCAAAGAATTAATGATTTAGTTAGCTTTATAAAAAAGCTCTTCCCTTTCTTTAACTAATATTATACATTCTTAATATATATAAGTTGTAATTAATTTATGCAGGAAATAGGAAAAATTTTTTCTTTGCTGGGGATAATATTTTTACTTCTGGGCTTAATTTTTAATATTATGCCTAATCTTCCAAAGTTGCCGGGAGACATTTACATTAACAGGCCAAATTTAAAAATCTATATTCCCTGGTTATCCTCACTGGTGATCTCTGTTGTATTAACCATGATCTTCAATTTCTTTACTTAACACGAATTTTGCAGTTGTCATTGCGAGGTACGTTCATGTGAACTGAACGTACCGAGGAATGAATCTTCGAGCGACGTGGCAATCTTCCGTGCTTGGAAGATTCCTCGTTGCACTCGGAATGACAAATCGGCTGGGAAGAACTGAACTAATACGGTTATACCCGTAGCAAATTCATTTGCAAGCGGTATATAATACATCTATGAATAAAA
>CAYMZB010000053.1:0-5910 GCA_964394845.1 uncultured Gammaproteobacteria bacterium
CATTCCCACCTGGTATCAATATTTAAACAAACCTTTCTTTTCTCCTCCAAACTGGGTTTTTGGACCCGCTTGGACCATCCTTTATTTCTTAATGGGAGTAACAGTTTATTTAGTTTGGATAAAAGATTTGAGGAAAAAACAGGTTAAAATTGCCCTGAGTTTTTTTATAGCTCAATTAGTATTAAATTTCTTATGGTCAGTACTGTTTTTCGGGCTGCATTCTCCGATACTGGGACTAATAGATATACTCATCCTTTGGACGTTAATCTTAATAACCATAATAAAGTTCTATAAAATCTCCAAAACTGCTTCTTACCTTCTAATTCCTTATCTTCTGTGGGTTAGCTTTGCCAGTTTGCTAAATTTATCTATTGTTTTGCTAAACCGTTAAAAAGGAGGTATCTTTATTATACTTACAGTAAACACAACTGTCTGAGCAATCCGGGGCATCACTATCCAGTATTTTCTTAGCTTCATAAATTTTATCTTCAACCCAGCTATCATCCCCATCATAAAGTTGGACTTTAATGTCAAAGTTTAGATTACCTTTTGCAAAACCATTGTCTTTATTAACCCGGCAATAAACAAAATACCCTCTATTTAAAACCTTAAAGCCCATTTTCCTCAAGATCCATTGGTATATCTCCATCTGGTGTTTGTAGCTATCGTACAACTCACCTTCTTTGGCTCCAGAGGCTTTATAATCAACCACCATTAGATTTCCTTTTGGGTCTACCCAAATGTCATCAACTGCACCAAACACTAAGAAATCAGTTTCAGGGTGAAGGTATTGAATCCCAGTAAAAGTATTCCTCCACTTGTCTATGTCCTTATGCATAAAGGGAATTGCGTCAATCCCAGCTTCTTCTATTAGGTGGTGGGCTGTACCATTTCCTCTGTGCTCGTCAAACTCTTTTTTAAGCAGGAAGTCTATGGCGTTGTTGATTGTGTATGGTGCACCAAATGGCCTGGCAATGCCTTTTCCGGCATAAAACCAAAAGCATCTGGGGCAATCAAATAATAATTCCAATTTTGACCTTGATAATTTAATCATTATTTTTCTCAATCATTTCTTCAACTTTTATTTTTGCTTCATGAGATTTTCTCGTTTGTTTTTGGCAAATAATTTTCCTGTGATACGATCGGTCTACCTAATTCTTTTTCTGTTTGCTTTCGGGCATTTCCGGCAACGCTTCCACCCCTCTCTGCTACCTTTTTATTTTTTACAAATGTATCCGGTTTTTCTTGTTGAGAAATTTCTGTTGTCACTCGCTCGCCAAGCATATTGAAAATCAGTTCCAAGTCATCCATATGGTCGCGCAAATTTTGCCGTTTCAGTCCTTTCAGTTTTTTATATTCACTCGGTGTCACACCGAAAGTAGCTTTGGAAATTTCGGCAGTCAAAATTTCATATTCTTTCTGTTCTTTTACGCCTCGTTTTTGCCATTCATCCGTCAATTCTTCGCGAATAGCAATCCCGCGCATTCGTTTTTCTATCCAATTTTCAGAATACCCCTTAAGTTTATAGAGTATCCTGGTTCTTTTAGTTGCCAGCTCAGGATCTTCAATTTCTAGAACCCGCTCATAACCAACTTTTGCCAACCAACGCTTAAACGGTTCGGCTTTAGGGGACGGGATTGATTGGATAACGCGAAAAATACCTTCTGTATTTGCACTGGTTATCTTCCTTTTCCTACCATCCTTTGCGGTCATTTCAAGCAGGGGACAATTTGTCCCCCAGTAGACATTTAACTCGATATCACGCTTTCTTATTTTCTTTATGTAGTCTCTAACATCAACCGTATCAGTTAATGCCTCAATTACATCAGAAACTGAAAACCACCACTCATTTTTATAAATAGCCTTTCTGATTTTTTTATTTCTAAAAATAGCTACTTTTGTAAGCAAACCATCCAATTTTGTCATATTTTTTTCTTATTAACTTTTTGTATGATCTTTTAAATTCATTTCTGGTTTTTTATGATAAACACAAAAAGTTAATAACCAACGAGCAGGACACCCTTTAATGGTAGGTGCAGCCTATTGCTAATATAAAGTGTTTCTAAAAAAAGAATATATTTTCTTGAAATCATCATGCCTTCTATAATCATTCCTTACGGCTAAAACTAAATACTCAACTTCATACATCATAGATGCTTGAAAAATATCTTTAAGAAATTGGTAATTATCAACTGCTCGACCAGCCTCAACTTCCAATACAATTTTTCCGTCAGAACTTAATGCATCAGCATCAAAATGTTGGTCGATTTTGTTATCAAGCCCAAACAAGACTGGAACTGGAATTTTTAACCCTTTTGTTTTTCCTTGTTCAACTTGCATTGGAACTGCAAGTAGCATTTTCCTTAAAACCGTTAAGACTTCGTTGCTTGATAAAGTATGCTCCGGCGAGCAAATCTGATCGTCAACTGCCTTAAAACAATCAATAATTTTTTGGATTTGCTCATTTATTCCTACTGATCTAGGGAAAAATTGATATCTAATCATTTTTTATTTTGATAATCTTCTATGGTAAACTCAATTTCATCGACCCAATTCAAAAACTCATTTTTTGTAGAGATAAATTTATTGGTTATGCCTTGTGGTATCTGAAATAGAATATTCTTTTCAAGTTTCTCTAATAAGAATCGCAGTTCTTCAATTTTAAGGGTTGTCTCTAAATAATTTGGTTTGCTTGCATCAATCATATAACAACTTATTTAATTATATAAACCATTTGAACGATCCTTGGATCATCAGAATAGATTTCTTTCTCACTGTGATGAGTTACTGCTTGGGTAATAGAATTAATTTGGTCACCATTAAATCCCCCAACTTCTTCTAAAATCTCCCTAGCAATTGGTGCTCCTAATTTTGCATGATCTTTATATTTGCCTTCTACAACAACATAAATATCATGTAGTAAAGAAGCTATTTCGGCAATTTCAACATCAAGATCTCTTTTCTGGGCTAATATCCTTGCTATTTGACAACAACCAGAAGAATGTTTTAATTCCCAAGTTATAGAGCTATCTCTTTCACTATCTGGTAACTTTGAATTAAGCAATAACTCTACAACTTTCCGTTCAACCTTTTCAGAAGGTGAAAGTTCATTACCTTTATAATGATGAAAATCTTTTAAATTATTATACATTTTTTGTCATAAGATTTAGAAAATTTCTAAATAATCTATCACTTTGTTGTCTCATCAATTCTGCATAATCTTTGGCTTGCTGGATTAGTTGGATTTCATCTATTTCAAAACCATCATGTATCCACTTACGATCAACTCTTACTAATTCCTCTACCATTTTAGGAGTAAATTCATTATGAAAAAGAGTACCGTAAGCATTACTCCCATATCTAAATGCTTGGTTAGTACAATCGGGAGAGGTAGCTAAAAGCATAGCTCCGTCTGGTAAATCAAAAGCATCTCCGTGCCACTGTAATACTTTTACTGGAGAGCTAAATCCTCTAAAAAGAGGGTCTGATTTTCCTTCTTCTGTTAAATCCACATTATAAAACCCTATTTCCTTAACTTTTCTTCCATCCCTCATATTTGGATAAACCTCTGCACCCAAAGCATGAGCTAAAAGCTGAGAACCAAGACAAAAACCAATGATAGGAATCTTTCCTAAAGATTCTTTAATACTCTCCAATTCATCTTTTTCCGAAGGGTAATCTTCGTAAACTCCCATTGGTCCACCCATAATGACCAATCCACTATACTTTGTTAAATCTGGTATTTGGTAGGGTTTCCAAAGTTCTAAAATATCTAATTTTACTCCCTGTTCTCTAGCTACTTCTCCAATCATCCCTGGATGCTCATGAGGTACATGTTGAAATACAAGCAGTTCTTTTTGATTACTCATCTGGATAATTATACTCCCAACCTAGCTGCCACTTAAAAGGCGTAGTTAAAAGCTCGTGTAAAGATTTATCATTAATCAAATGTTCTAAACCGTATTGAGTAGCTCTATGACCAATAATCATTACTTTTTTGCCTTGATAATTTTTCTTTAAATCATCTAAAAAGTCTTTCATTCTTTGATTAGTCTGCTCATAACTTTCCCCATTAGGAAAAGGGTTATTAATATGCTCAATCTTAAAAGGTTCAACCTCCTTACTCGAGTGTCTAGTTAAATCTCCATAATCACACTCCCTTAGTCTTGCATCTTTGATGATTGGGAACTTATCACCAAAAGCTATATCTGCTGTTTTATACGATCTTTGTAAATCAGAACAAAAGATTGCATCAAACGAATCATTTTTATAACGCTCTCCTAAATCCTTTGCTTGCTTCTTACCCAGCTCTGATAGCTCAACATCAAAATGACCTGAAGATAAATGATCTTCATTATCAAAAGTCGTTCCATGAGATTCAAAAATAATAATCATATAGACTAATCAATCAATTTTAGTAAGAACGGAAACTCTCTGCGGTGTTGATTATACCAAAGATTTAAGCCTTAACATAAGCTATAATGCAAGAATGAACCTGATAGAGAATAGTCTGATAAAGGTACTCCGTGAATTTGGGGTTATAGGGTTAATAACATACGCAGGGGGTGTTATCCTTTTAATAGGTTTTCTAAGGGAAACTAATTTCACAAGACAAATTTTACTTGGAATAGTCAGTATTATACTTCTATTCTTAGCAGCTGCTATGTCTTACTACCGGATGAAAATTCAAAAGGATAGAGAGAAAGCCTTGGTTGAGATGGTACAAAATACTGGAAATAGATTAGCTGAACAGTTGGGAAAAAATCTGACAAAAGAACAGGTCGTTTCTATAACTCAGACTATTTGGCAGAACCAAAAAGATTTAATTGAAGCCATAACAAAGGATATACCCACTAAAAGTTAGACAGGAATCTCTATTTTCTTCCACCTTTACGACCAGCAATTTCCGGAACTCCTGGACCGGGTTGAATTATGGTGGTAGCTCTGACATTTTTTAATCGCCTGATTAACTTCGCTATAGTTACTCCCGTTTTTTTACTTTCTTCAATTATATCGGCTATATCATCTCCAGATATAGTTGTTTCCGGATCTGCCTCTAACATAGTAGATAAATGGAAGGTAGCCCGATCTTCTTGTAACGTGCTTTGCATTCCCTCTAATAAACTTTCTGTGGGGATCTGATCCAAAACCCCTTGCATACCAATATCATAAAAAGAGAAGGACTTAATCTTTCCAAAATCACCCCTTTTTGCAGCAAAGATCCACAAATCATAATCTGTAAAAGGGATATGAAAGTCTGAGTAACTAATAAAAACCCTGCCATTAATTTTTATCTGGAGATGGTAGTGCGGCATATTGCCAGATTGGCTGTTTGGGTGACCCTTAAGATCTCCCGAGGAGCAAGAGAATGACCACTCAAAGTTTTTATATCTTATTGTATTTTCTATTATTTTTTTTGAACTCTTTTCCTCTATTAAATCGTTAATATTTTTAAATGGAACTTCAGCATTAGCCAACCACCGAAGATAAGGTTGAATTCGATTGTAATCATATTGACTATAAACCTGCGGTAGATGCTTTTTATCAAAGCCTGGTGGTCTTAATAACCAGTGAAGGCACGGTTCGTTCACATCAAAACTGGAGAAACTTTTATTACACATATATGATTACTAAACTTTACTGCTTCGTAGATGAAACTGGACAAGATACGAAAGGAGAACTGTTTTTAGTGGCAGTTGTTCTAAAAGAGATTAGCGGATTGGAAACACTTGAGAAAAAGCTTGAAGCAATTGAGACAAGAACCGGAAAGAAACAATCAAAATGGAAGAAAATAAGCCAAAAGATTAAGAAAAAGTATCTTGAAGAATTAATCCAAGTCAAAGAGCTTAAAAACGCTATCTTCTATGCAACGTATCAGGCTTCAAAGGAATACTCCAAATTAACCTCATT
>CAYMZB010000054.1:0-5182 GCA_964394845.1 uncultured Gammaproteobacteria bacterium
TTTCTGGAAGCTGATCATATAATGTTAGGAATAGTACGGGAGGGTGAAGGTTTAGCTGTCGGAGTTCTTGAGAGCTCAGGAATAAATCTGGGCCAAGTACGGTATGCTGTAATACAAAGACGCCCAGCTTTTTATTCAATAAATAGGTTAAGATTTTTTCTTGCTGATCCCAAGGCTGATCCAGAGAAGAAACAATTATTAACAACACTTTTAGAGGCTATGGCAGATACATTTGCGCCTTTTAATCGTAATCAAAACCCACCTACACAATAACTTCTTGCTTTATTGTATTGATCTTGCTAGAATACCAGCATTAAACATCTATCAGATTAGATTTTCCTGAACCTATATTGCTGATAGAGATGAACAAGGAAAACATATGTATAAAACTCCTTCAACACAAGAATTATTAGAAGCAGGTGTTCATTTTGGACACCAAGTTCGTCGTGGCCATCCAACAATGAAACCATATATATATGGTGTTAGGGAGGGTGTGCACATTATCGATCTTACCCAGTCAGAAAAATATTTAAAAGAAACTTCTGAGTTTGTCTATGAACTGGGTAAAGCAGGTAAGATTTTACTTTTTGTCGGAACTAAAAAACAGGCAAAATCAATCATAGAAGAGGCAGCAAAAAAGTTGAACGCCCCATATATGGTAGAAAGATGGATGGGAGGATTCTTAACTAATTTTGAAGAAATTAAAAAAAGAATCAAGTTATTAAAAGACTTAAAAGAACAAAAAGCTAAAGGAGAGTTTTCTAAATATACAAAAAAAGAACAACTCTTATTAGACAGAAAAATGGATAAACTTCAAAAAGATTTTAATGGAGTAATGGATCTGCAGGGTATGCCAGATGCAGTTTTTGTAATTGATGCAGTTTCAGACAATATTGCTGTTAAAGAGACAAACAGATTAGGTATTAAAGTTGTGGCAATTGCAGATTCAAATTGTAATGTTTCAGAGATAAATTACCCAATTCCTGGTAATGATGATGCAATAAAATCTATTACCATATTAGTTTCTGCTATTGCAGAGGCATACGAGGAAGGTAAAAAAGAAGCTGGAAAACAAGCCACAAAGAATGCTGAAAAAGCAGAAAAAGACGCAGCTAAAAAGGCAGGTGAAGAGAAAGTAGCAAAGGAGTTAGAGGCAGAAGTTGCAGCAGCAGAAGAAATGGTAGAGAAAAAGGCAGTTAAGGAAGCAGAGAAAGTAGTATAAGAAATAAGATGGATCTTGGCTTAGTAAAAAAATTAAGAGAAGAGACAGACGCCGGGATTGCAGACTGCAAAGAGGCTTTAAAAGAGTCTGGAAATGATTTGGCAAAAGCAAAGCAGTGGCTTAAGGAAAAAGGGGTTGAAAAAGGAACAAAAAAAGGAGGCAGAGAAGTTAGTGCGGGACTAGTTGAAGTTTACTCTCATAGGGGCAAGATTGGGGTTTTAGTAGAACTTCTTTGCGAAACAGATTTTGTGGCCAGGACAGATGATTTTAAATCTTTAGCACATGAGTTGGCTTTACAGATTGCCTCAATGAATCCGCAATCAGATGCGGAGTTATTAAAACAGGAATATATACGGGATAATGCTTTAACTGTTGACCAATTAATAAAATCAGTATCTGGAAAATTAGGTGAAAATATAAAAGTAGGCAGATTTGAGAGAATAGCATTAGCCTAATAATTATGGATTCAGCACTGACCCAACCTAGTCAAAATTTAGAAAACGTACTTCATCATTTTAAAGTAGCTATTGCTGGTATTAGAGCTGGTAGAGCAAACCCTGCATTTATTGAAAACATACTAATTGAAGCTTATGACACAAAGATGAAGTTAAATGAGCTGGGAAATATTTCTGCTCCTCAACCCTCATTATTAACAGTTCAACTTTGGGATGCATCGATTTTACAAAGTGTTTTAAAAGGAATTATGGAGGCAAATTTAGGTTTAAACCCTTCAAATGATGGTACTTTAATTCGATTACCAATACCTCCGCTTACAGCTGAAAGAAGAGAAGAATTTATAAAAATATTACATCAAAAAATGGAAGAGGCTAAAGTTGCCATAAGACAAATTAGGCAAGACTTTAGGAATGAATGGAAGAATGCTTCAGATAAAGGTGAGTTTAGCGAGGACGAATTTTTTAGAAGAGAAAAGATTTTGCAAGAATTAATAGATAAAAAAATAGCTGAGATAGAAGAATTGACAAAGGTTAAAGAGAGCGAGCTGTCAGAGATATAAAACAAACTTATGATTATTTCTGTAATTATTTTTATTATTACATTACTGGTTTTAGTTATTATCCATGAATTAGGTCATTTTTTAATGGCTAAAAAATTTGGGATAAAAGTAGAAGAATTTGGGTTTGGGATTCCTCCTAGAATATGGGGTAAAAAAATTGGTGAGACTATATATTCTCTAAATGCATTGCCTTTGGGGGGATTTGTTAGGCTTCAGGGAGAAGATGAAGAAGGAAAAGTGCAAAATAGTAGGGATTTCAGGGCAAAGCCTGTTGGGCAAAGAATAATTGTTGTTGTAGCCGGGGTAGTAATGAATCTAGTCCTTGCCTGGGCTATTTTTTATACAGTGATTGTTTATCAAAATTTTAAGATTATTTATCCAACGCTTGAACAGGGAGTTTATATAGGATTTCTGGAAAAAGACTTTCCAGCTGAGCAGGCTGGAGTAAATGTCGGAGATAGAATATTTAAGGTTGACGGGAAAGATGTTAAACAATTTGATGATGCAAGGAGCTTTATAAAGGAAAAAAATGGTCAACCAGTTACCTTAACTTTATCTGATTCAGATGGAGGCAACAAAAGAGAATTGACGGTTACCCCCAAAATTACAGAAAAAGATGGATTTTTAATTGGTGTTGGATTCTCGCCGGTTGCTATAAAGGAATATAAAACTCCCTCTGAAAAGATATTTTCCGGTATAACATATTCGTTTGGTTTAACCAGGCTAACATTTCAGGGCTTAGGTAAAACAATACATGATCTAACTGCTGGAAACATAAAATCTGTTTCTCAGTCAGTCGCAGGTCCGGTTGGGCTAGCTACCATGAGTAATGATATTTTGACAGGAGGTAAAGGCGCTATTCCGTTCTACCTTTGGTTTGTGGGAGTGATTTCGCTAACTTTGTCTATTTTTAATGTTTTACCTATTCCTGCTTTGGACGGAGGAAGATTATTATTTTTAGTGATTGAGGCAGTTACCCGCAAAAAAGTTAGAGAAGATGTTGAAAAAATAGTTCATCAGGTCGGATTTATCCTTTTACTGGCAATGGCACTTCTGGTTACATATTCTGATATCAGCAAGTTGACTCACAAGTAAGAAAATTTAAATAACCCTATGCCTGCCTTCTCTAATTGGGACAACTTTAGGATTAAGCAATACTTTTGGGTCTAGATAACTTTAGAGCGATTTTTCTCTAAAGTTATCTAGACCCATACTAAATATATGGTTAAAGTTTTCTTCCTATTGCTTTCATTTTTATCTTAAAAAACATACAATTACTCTTGCGATGAAATACTCAAAACTATTTGGAAAAACAAGCAAAGATATTCCAAAAGATGCAACTTTAATTTCGCATAAATTGCTTTTAAGAGCCGGCTTTATCAGAGAATCAACAGCCGGCAGATATTATCTGCTTCCCCTCGGAATACGTGTACAACAAAAAATCCAGCAGATTGTTAAAGAAGAAATGGATAAAGCAGGCGCACAGGAAATGATTGCTCCTGTATTACATCCTAAAGCACTTTGGGAGGAAACAAATAGAGCAAGTTCAGTAGGGTTTGAGTTAATGAGCATTAAGGATCGGAATGAAATGGAATTTGTTTTAGGCGGAACAGCAGAGGAAATGCTGGTGGATCTGGTGCGGAAGTTTCAAATAAGCTACAAAGACTTACCTTTTAATCTTTACCAATTTTCCGTTAAGTTTAGGGATGAACTCCGTGCCCGGGGCGGTCTTTTAAGGTTACGCGAGTTTGTTATGAAGGATGCTTACTCATTTGATATTTCTGAGAGAGAATTTAAGAAAGAATATAAAAGTATGTGGGAAACGTATACCAGGATTTTTAATAGGGTGGGTTTAAAAACTATTGCAGTGGAATCTGATAATGGGTATATAGGGGGAGAATATTGCCATGAATTTGTGGTTGAATCTGAAATTGGGGAGAGTAAATTTCTGGTTAATGCTGACAACTCTTATGCAGCGCATGAAGATGTGGCCAAATTTATTCCTGATAAGAAAAATATTGAGGAAGAAGAAAGGCCTTTACAGGAAATTGGCGCAGTCCGGGGTACGACAATGGAAGATGGTGTTAAATTTCACAACTTGCCTTTATGGCAGCAGATCAAAGATGTTCTGTTTGTTGATGAGAAGGGGCGGTTTATTTTAAGTGTTATCAGGGGTGATTATGCAGTAAATGAGGTTAAGCTTATGCATATAATTAAAGCTTATAAATTAAGACATGCAACAGAGCAGGAAATCAGGGAGAAGGTTCATTCTGAGCCAGGTTTTATTTCACCTGTTGGGATAAAAGAATTAGTAGAAAAAGATATAGATCTAATATTGATAGCGGATGATTCATTATCAACTATAAAGAATGCTTATGGTGGAGCAAATAAATTAAACAAAGATTATTTGAACATAAACATGGGCCGGGATTTTAAACCAGATATGGTTGGAGATTTCGCATTGGGGGAGCAAGGTTTCCTGGCTCCGGATGGCAGCAGTCTTCTTACTGCAAGAAAAGGAATCGAAGTAGGCAATATTTTCCAGTTAGGATTTCATTATTCATCGAAAATGAAAGATGCTCACTTTATTGACAAAAATGGTATCAGGCAACCTTATTACATGGGTTGTTATGGTATTGGCTTGGCAAGAACCTTAGCAACAATTGTAGAAACTTATCATGATGATAAAGGAATTATTTGGCCGGAGACAGTTGCGCCGTTTAAAGTACATTTAGTGGGGTTAGATTTAGAGGATGAAAGGGTAAAGGGTGAAGGGGAAAGTGTATACAAGTTACTGCAGGTGGAAGGGATTGAGGTGTTGTTTGATGATAGGATAGGTATTTCTGCAGGGGCCAAGTTTGCAGACGCAGATTTAATAGGAATTCCGTATAGAGTAGTTATATCTAAAAAGACTACTGATAAGCTTGAAGTTAAAAAAAGATCAG
>CAYMZB010000055.1:0-2681 GCA_964394845.1 uncultured Gammaproteobacteria bacterium
TAGGAATAATAGCAATTACTATAGCTTCAAGAAAACTTAAATCCCGCAAAAAGAAATAAACCCTCTACCTGACTGGGTAATGAGCCAGCTGATTGTATCCACCCCAAGGTCCAATATTAGTTGAGATATTATCCAAAAGCAATGGTGGGAATGCACAGATATCTTTAGGTATCCAGTAATATTGTTTTTGTAGTTTCTGATAAGGAGTGCCATCATTCATACCATTACCTGTATGTCCTCTTTTGGTGTTGTAATACCATGTCCAGTTTAGGGCTTCCAAGAAAAACTGATTATTGTTTTTAATAGTTTGTAATCTTGGTATGTAAAACTCTTCATCATCTGTTCTGTGGGATCTTTCTACAAAACCATTGTCCTGTGATTGTCCTTTATGGTTTTGGTGGATGGTTGCACCAAGTGGCTTAAGAAGTTTTCTCAAATCATTTACTTTTTGTCCGGATTTACCACCAAACTCCTCACCCCAATCAACAGTAAATACTAACTCTGCTCTAATATTATGTGCCCTTAACCAGGCAATTACCATTAGGTAGAAAGTTAGGCCATTAGTGAATGATTTCTCATATGAGTAACATAAAAATCTAATCCTGGTATTAATACACTCAGCTGTCCATTGATACAAGGGCAGATTGTATCTTTGGGTATGGTGGTAAACCTCCTGGGGCAGGGCTTTTTTATCCAGTATTACCTTCAAATCAGTCTGGATAATCTCAAAAGGTTCAGCGCTGTACCAATCATAAAATCTAACTGGTTTACCATTACTGCTCCTAACTCTTTCTCCTTTAATTAGTCCCTTATCTCTTCCTCTTTTAAGGATATTTCTAACAGTGGAATCCTTAATTTTTAAGTCCTGTTTTTCTCTTAAGTTTTTAGCTATTCTTCTGTAACCAAACTTAGTAGAGTTTTTCAAAGCAATAACTTTTTCCTCCACCAGACTATTAGTTCTATTATGGACTGTAATAGCTTCATGAGATTTATCAGCCAGATTACCATCTGCCTTTTTCTTAATAGCTAGTTGTACTACTCTTCTAGTCGTTGAAAACATCAGGGCTGTTTTAGAAATATTCCCTGTTTGACTGAAAACCTCAAGTATTGCAGATCTTGCTGTTTCAGGATTTAATTTATACAAGTTCTGGTAATTCAAGTGAACTTCTAGTTGTTGTCCAGTTTTCATCTATACCTCCTTTCAACTCAGATAATGATTTAATCCCAGCAATTTTAAATGCAGCTTTAATATATCTGAGACCCTTAATTCTAACTGAAAGGTGTATACGATCCGCTAGCTCACCTACATAGGGTTCTGAGCCAAGAGATGGTATCCACCCCAAGGGCCTAAATCAGCAGAAACATCATCTAAAATGAAGGGAATAACAAATTTAATACTGTCATGAATCTCAGGAAGAATTTCTTTTAAGTGTTCATGGGGAGTTTTGTAATCCAGGGATGAGTGTTCCCTTAGGAAGTTGTAGTAGTAGAGGTATTTTAAACTTTCTTCAAGCAGATCTTTTTCAGATTTAATCTTAAATACCCGGGGTATGTAAAATTCCTCATCATCTGTCCTGTGTGATCTTTCAAGATGGGCATTTTCTTCAGGATGACCTTTGTGATTTTGGATTAGTCTGCATCCAAAACCTGATATCAGCTTTCTAAGTTCAGTTATCTTCAGCCAAGATTTACCGCCTAGTTCCTCCCCATGGTCAACTGTAAATATGATCTCACTCTTTACTCCATGGCTTCTTAGGTAGGATATTACCCAAAGGTAAAAGGTGAGTCCATTAGTCCAACTCTTTTCTCTACCATAGGCAATCAGTTTAAATCTGGAATTAACATCCTCTGCATCCCACTGATAGTTGGGTATTTCATACTTATCCAGATGTAATATTTGAGCTTGGGTTAAAGCTTTCTGATCCCTGATAAATTTGACATCTACCTGGACTATCTCAAATGGTTTTGAGGAGTACCAATCTACAAACTCCCTTTTAGTAGTTGTTCCTTCTCTGGTTTTGAATTTGTAGTTTAATCTATGCTTGTTTCTTCTGAAGATATGTCTGATTGTTCCCGGAGCAACTTCCAGCTGGTAATACTTCTTTAAGTGGATTGATAACCTTTTAGGGCCAAATCTGGTTTTGTTTTTAACCTCAATGACTTTGTCCTCTACCAGGTCAGATGTTTTGTTAGGACAGTGCTTGGGAGCTTTAGATCTATCAGTTAGATCTCCCTCACTTCTTTTCCTTAAGATGTCATATACCACAGGTCTTTGTATTCCAAATATCCTGGCTACTTCAGCTACATTATTTCCACTTGTCTTTAGATACTCCAAAACTGCCATTCTGGCAGCCTCAGGATTAATCTTTCTTAAACTCTTGTAGTCAATCTTCATATGGGTGATAGAGGTCATACTTACTAAAGTCTACCTTGAGAGGATCAATGTCAAGTAATTCAGATATTTTGAGAGTGTATTTTGAGTAATCGTATTTTAAAAAGTGTATAGTATGTCCTGGACACCGTACAATATTTATTTTACAAACTGGTATGTTGTGAGTCAGCTTTTGGTATATCGCTTCGCCTTTGTTGTTTCTTCTTTTTTCATTTTTATTCCTTACAGATAATCTGTAACATCAAAATAATAACACGCTATGTCTCTTCAATTTCCTTTCTCGGTTGGG
>CAYMZB010000056.1:0-6996 GCA_964394845.1 uncultured Gammaproteobacteria bacterium
CTTTTTTCTCTGGTAAAACAGGACTATTTAAATAATCAAATTATTGCTCCGGCAGTAGCAGGGCTTTTATTCCATAGTTTTTTTGCAAACAGTCTTTTTTATCCGCCGATTCTGGCCTGGCTGTTATTCATTTCCGTAATCCCCAAAAAGTAACCTTTTTTTCTATTAGAAAATTTTCAATATAACTTATATCTACTTTTATATTTGATTGTATTTTTCTTCTTTCCTGCAAAAGACGCGGCAAATGGAAAAGTATCCAACCAAAAGCCAAAAATGGAGGCCATAAAAATCCCTGTTTTAATTGATAAACAAAAGTATTTAAATGAACTAAAATAATTTTTAACCAAATCCATTTCTTGAATAAAATATTTGTTGGGAAATCTTTAATAATTGTTTGGGTCATATTTCTAAATTGCCAATATTCAACGTACTGTGGTCTTTTTTTAGACGACATCTTATGTTTATGATAGACAATCGCCTTTGGACAATAAATTGATTTATATCCTTGAAACTGGGCCCTGAATGCAAAATCCACCTCCTCTGAATATAAAAAAAAGTTTTCATCAAAGTATCCAACACTCACAAAAAGGAGTCTTTTAAAAATAGATCCTCCGCCGGTTGCCCCAAAAATATACTCCTCTTTACCGTATTGCCCTATATCTTCCTCTGCCCAACCAATTGACCTGGCCTGCCCGACTTCGTTTATTAAAATTCCCACACCGTCGATTTTTTTTGGATTATAAAAATTTAATAATTTAGAATTAACTGATATTACCTCAGGATGTAAGTCAGCGCATTTTATTAAATTGATTAACCAATCTTTATCAACTCCAGTATCGTTATTTAAAAAAACAACATACTCGCAAATACTTCTTTTAACCCCTTCATTTATTGCTTTTGCAAAACCAAAATTTTTCTTTAATTTGATTATTTTAATAAAAGGAAAATTGTTTACTATATATGTCAAAGAGCTATCAGTTGAACCGTTATCAACTAGTATTATTTCAAAGTTTTTAAAGCTTTGATTTTGCAAAGATTCAAGACAGTCTTTTAATAATCCTACCCCGTTCCAATTAGGAATAATTACCGAAGCTTTTATATTTTTCATCTCTTGGAAGCAATTACTAAAAAATGATAATAAGCTAAATTTTTAAATTTATTAACAAGTTTCCCGTAAAAAAACTTCTTAAAGATCCATCCTAAAAAAGGTATCTTACTAATAAAACTTTCCAAAGGAAGGCGAGTAACAGTACCTATTTTTCTATCAATTTTCCAGCCAGTATCTAAAAGCATTTTGGGTAAAGTGTTGACAGTATAAAAATGTAGGTGAGTTTTGTCCAAAAGTCCGCTCTCTTGATATTCAAAATCGCCTTTAAAAAATAATTGTTTTCTCATAACCCAACTGGCAATGTTAGGAGAAGAGATCAACAGCTTCGTGCCAGGTGAGGCAACCTTAAGTAATTTTTTCAACACTTTTTCCGGATTTACCAGATGCTCCAGCACGTCTGCCATGATTATAAATTCATAATTTCTAAATTGATCAAAAATCTTGTCATCTTCTATGGATTGATTAAATATCTGTCTGGCTTTTTTCGGAATTTTTGAAACTGCTTCTGAATTTTTTTCTATAACATCTACTGTACAGCCATTATCCAAAAAAGCCTTGGTCATATAACCCGTAGATGACCCAATCTCCAGAATCACTTTATTCCGGCCCACAATCTTTAAAATTTCCTGCTGGGTAGGGGAAAGGCCAAATTTTTTAAAAATCTCCTCGTAGATAACCATTAGTTTTTATTATCCAATACTTTTTGTTTTGTCAGTAGAAAAAAGACCGCAAAAGATAAAACTTCCGAGGCAACTGTAACCCAGGAAGCAGCTAAAAAGCCAAACTTTGGTATGAATATTAAATTTGCGCCAATATTAAAGATTAATGTGAGTATGGATAAGATTAAAACCGGTTTTAAGTATTTATCAGTTGAAAGCAAAACTGTCACAGCAGGTACGTGTATAAACATAAACGGGATAGATAAAGACAAAATCATGATTGCCTGGATAGACGATAAATAATTTGGCAGAAGGGTTCTGATAACCACCGGCAAAATCAGTATATATCCCAAAAATACTAATAACCCAAGTCCAAACATTATTTTAAGTGATTTAAAATACAATTTCCGGACAGCTTCAGGTGAAGACTCATGAATTCTGGCCAATACCGGAAATAAAGCCAGCGAAAACGCTGAAGGAATAAAAATCACCGCTTCTAAAAATTTATAAGCAGCTCCGTAAATACCTGTTTCAAAATTTCCTTTGATATATGAAAGTAATACTGTATCAATCCTAAAATAGAGTAATCCCAATATCCCTAATAATCCGTACGGCAGCGATCCTGTCAATGCTGTTTTGATGATGGATAAGTTAATAGCAGATAAAACCAGTCCTTGGTGTTTATAAAAAAATGCCATCAAAATAAAAACATAAACAATCTGTCCAATAATTAAAGCATTTACAGCTCCCATCGGACCAAAGCCATTCCCTACCAAAATAGAACCCAGCAAAACAGTTGATAAACTGGCAGCAAATAGCGCTGCTGCGGAAAATTGTAATCTTTGAACTGCTACAAATATGGCATCAATAGAGAGAGCAATGGATTGGGGTAAAATTGCCAGAGTAGCCAAAAGAATAAGGCTGACTCTGGTTTTGTCCGGATCAAGTGAATACAAGATTATGGAAAATATCGTAAATAGAACCGATACAAAGGTAAGTCTTAGTACCGCTATATTCCAAAATAACTTCGGAGCTTCTGATCTGTCCCTGGCAATTTCCCGGATTAGGTACCTATTAAATCCAAAATCCGCAAAAGAAGAAATTATAGAAAAATAAGCCAGTGAAACAGTAAATAACCCAAAGTCTGAAACTGTCAAAACTTTGGCAATATAAATAATATAGAAAAAGCTAATTAACCTGGTTAAACCCTGAGCAAAAAACAGCCAGGAAGTTTGTTTAAGAATATTCCTCACCAACTAATTGTATCAGAATCTTTACTATTGTGGTCGTATCTGGACTCGGACCAGAGGCCTCTTCGATGTGAACGAAGCGCTCTAACCAGCTGAGCTATACGACCATCCTTCACCAATTCTAACACCGCACTCTTGCATCTCAAGCTAAATTTCTGAGATAATTTGATCCATGGATCTAAATACTATGTACAACGAAACCCCGCAAAAAGGGTTTATGGAAAGCTTTCGTTCTCATGTTATTGATTTTATACAAACACTGGTAGTATTCGGAGCTATTTTTGCCCTGCTTTATCTTTTTGTTGCCCAATTTCATAAAGTCTCTGGCCTTTCCATGTTTCCTACCTTTGATAACAACGACTATTTAATAACAGAAAAGGTCGGCTATAAGATTGGAGAACCTAAAAGAGGAGATATTATTGTTTTAAAAAATCCCAGGGATGAATCCCAGGATTTTATCAAGCGTATTATTGCCATTCCAGGCGACGCAATTAAAATTCAAGATAATGCAGTCTTTCTAAACGGACAGAAATTGAATGAGAGCTACCTTGCTCCCGAAATAGAAACCCATTCAGGAGCATTTCTAACAGAGGGTACTGAAATCAAAGCAGGACCTAATCAATATTTTGTTATAGGGGATAACCGAAACCATTCTTCTGATTCAAGAGAATGGGGGTCAATTACTAAAAAAGAGATTGTGGGGAAGGCTTTTTTTAGATACTGGCCACCTCAAACAATAGGCTCCTTAACTAACAAATAATCTCAATGTTTACTGGCTTAAATTAAAATACCCTACGATTGCCTGGCGAAGATCTTCTAAAATTGGTGTTGTTTTGCTTGGATCACCTTCAATTAGCAATTCTATCTTTGCCCTTTTTCCGGTTTGCGAACATTTAACCTGTGTCTTGTCTGCTCTTTTACTCAAAGCTGAAACTAGATCATTCTGAACTCTATCTATATCTTCAGAAGCAATATGCATGGAAATAACATCTGCCCCTCTTTTAGGACCAATCCCATGTCTGCCTCTTATTTTTCTTACTAACTCCTCTGTCCCCCGGACTGATAAATTCTTCCTTAAAACTTCTTTATAGGTATCAATAATCAGATGAGGATCTTCCAAGGCAGACAACGCTCTGGCATGTCCCTCTGTTGTAGCGCCAGACATTAAAGCATCTTTTAAGGCATCCGGCAAAATCAGTAGTCTTATTGTATTGGAAATATAAGAAGGACTTTTTGAAACTCTCCCGGCAATTTCAGAATTAGTTAAACTAAATTCCTCCATCAATCTGGTATAGGCTTGAGCTCTTTCCAGCGGATTTAAATCAATCCTTTGAACGTTTTCAACAATCGCCATCTCTAACATACCTTGTGGACTAGTTTCTCTGATAATTACCGGAACTTTGGGTAAACCAATGATGTTAGCAGCTCTCCATCTTCTTTCCCCTGCTATGATTTGGTATCCTGCTGGAGTTTTAGCAACAACAATAGGTTCTAAAATCCCATGTGTTCTAACAGAATCAGCTAACTCAGATAATGATTCAGGACTAATTAAACCTCTTGGCTGAAGAGGGTTTGGTTGAAGCAATTCAATTTCTAACTCGTAAATTTGTTCTTCCATCCTTAAACTATACTCACTGTAGTCTTGTTCAATCTTTTTTTAAATTCAACTTTACCTGGTATAACTGCGAAAATAGTATAATCATTACCCTGTCTGGTTCCCACACCTCCATAAAATTTATTTCCTTTTTGTCTGATTATTATATTTCCGGAAGCTACTTTCCCTCCACCAAAAACTTTAACACCTAAACGCTTTGAAACTGAATCCCTATTTTTCCTGGTACTGCCTCCACCTGTTTTATGTGCCATATTAGCTTAATCTTAGTCTTTCTTTTGGATATGCACAATCCTGCTCTTTTTTGTCCTGTTTCCTGTTACTTTACGGAAATTTGCCTTTGCATGAAATTTCGCGACTCTAATCTTATCTGATTTAACATTTTCCAAAAACTTTAAATCTAGCTTCTCTTTCAAATACGGAGTTCCTAGTCTAATCTTCCCGTCTTCTGATAAAAGTAATAGTTTTGTTTCAATGCCAGCTTTTGCAAGGTCAACTTCTTTATCCAAATCACCAAGATAATCAACCTCTACCGGGTTATTTGGAGTAACTTTATATTGCTTACCGCTGATTTCACAAATTGCGTAATCTAACATTGAGTAATTCTAACCTCAAAACTCCACTGTGTCAATTCTTTTTTTAGCTTTTGCAATTGAGGCAACCATTCCTAAACATATAAAAATCACAATAAGTGAACTTCCTCCATAAGAAATAAGCGGCAAGGTAATACCGGTTATAGGCAGCAAACCCATATTCATACCAATATTTACAAATATCTGAAAAAGCAGCATTGAAAAAACCCCAAGCACCAGTAAATAACTAAATTTTTCTTCTGTCTTATTCGCCATCATTAAACAGTAAGCAAGTAAATACAAATATATAGAAAGAATAATCAAAGAACCCAAAAATCCCATCTCTTCTGCAATTGAAGCAAATATAAAATCTGTCCTAAACTCCGGCAAAAATTGTAAACGGGACTGAGTCCCTCTACCTAAACCCCTACCCAGAAGTTGCCCTGACCCAACAGCTATAGTTGATTGAATCAAGTTATAACCACGGCCTAAAGGATCGTGAGCAGGTTCTAAAAAACCTAAAACCCGTGCTTTCTGATAATCATGTAAAAACAGCCAACTGGAAGGAATAACTACACAGGCAATTAGCGATAAAACAATTATTTTTTTTATTGAAATACGGGATGCAAAAAGTATTCCAATCCATATTGCAACCAAAGTTAATGACGACCCTAAATCAGGCTGCTTAAATACTAAAAATAAAAAAGGGGAAACCCAGGCTAAACTTTTAAATATATTAATCCAAGTAGGTGCGTTCTTAGTCCAAAATAAAGCAAGTATTAAAATTAACACTGGTTTTGCAAACTCAGAAGGCTGGATATTAAAAAAACCAATAGGTATCCACCGCAATGACCCTCTTGTTTCTACACCTAATATTAAAACTCCTATTAAAAGGAGAATTGTAAAAACATATAAAGGCTTAACAAATTTTCTTAAAGAATATAGATCAAGTTGCGATACAAATAAAAAGGCAACTAGCCCTAAGATCGTATAGATAAGCTGTTGAAGTGCAAGCTCAAACGAAGATGAATAAATTACTAAAATCCCTATAGAAATTAGCAGTAAACTAGATACAATTAAAGATAAATTAACTGTGTTTAGAATTTTCATTTTTATCTTTTTCTTCAATCTTTTCTACTTTTAATTCACTGCCTTTAATAATTGAGGTAGATGCAGTTGCAGCTAGTATTAAGTCTGTAAAACTCCGAGGCCAGCTTGGAGCGATAATCTTTGTTTTATCAACTAAAGTTAAATTTTGTTCTTTTCTAAGTTGTTGAATTTTCCTTATTAAATCCCTTGCTTCCCCTTCTTCTGCAAGCTGTGGAGTAATTTTTGTATCCAAAGTTACCTCACCTTTATTTTTTGAGGAGTCGTTGTACCGAACATTTTTAACATTTAACTCCTCAGCTAATATTTGTTCTAAATCCTTACTCAAATGCGTACCAGAATACGTTAAAGATGTGAGTGGTTGCCTGAGTTTTATATTTGCTTCTTTTCTTTTTGCATGAGCAATTTCAGTAATTCTTCTAACAATGTTCATACTTTTAATTAATTCTTCATTTAATAAGCTCTTATCACCCTCTGGGAAGGATTGGAGATGGACAGAATCCTCACCTGTTAAGTTTCTATGTATTTCCTCAGTAATAAATGGTATAAACGGTGCAGATATTTTACAAAGTGTAACCAAAACCCCGTACATTACAGAAAGGGCAGTATTATTATCTAAAAGGTCCGTCTCAACACCTACTCTATTCCTTGATCTCCTTATATACCAAGTGGAAAAATCGTTTACCGT
>CAYMZB010000057.1:0-3653 GCA_964394845.1 uncultured Gammaproteobacteria bacterium
GTGGACCCGAGGGGAATCGAACCCCTTATCTTCTCCATGCCATGGAGACGTCATACCAGTAGACCACGGGCCCAATGGTTCAATTATACAATTTACAATTTACAATTTACAATGAATTTTCAAGGATAAAATTTTCAAAAAGTTGAAACATTGAAAATTAAAACATTGATTGAAAATTGAAAAATAAAAATTGAAAATTCTATTTAAGTATTGCCAGCGGATTTAAAGCAACACCCTTATAATGTATTTCCATATGTAAATGAGTACCCGTAGAACGACCTGTTGACCCCATTTGACCTATTAATTGGCCTCTTGATACTGTTTGTCCGGCAGATACATATACATTAGAAAGATGGGCGTACAACGAAGTATATCCATTACCATGATCTATTATTACCCTATTCCCATATCCTGAATTATCAGGCCAACCAGCTACCATAACTTCTCCTCCGTCTGAAGCAGCAATGCCTGGAGCCGAGCGATTAGCAATGTCTATTCCCGGGTGATACCAAGCATAATACTGGGTAACTTGTCCGCCTGTTGCCCAAATAAATTGAGCCCCGCCTGGCGCACTAAAAGCAGGCGAAGCAGGACCCTCTGCCAAATATTTAGGCTGAGGTTTAGGCTTTGGCATGCTTATCTCTTGCGGACTACCGTCCGGAACAATTAACAATTGTCCCACCCTTAATTTAAAATCATCCGGCACATCGTTAAATGGAAAATCCATTATTGCCTGTTGTTCAGCAGAATATTTTTTAGCAACAGATTCTAAAGTATCTCCTGCTTTAACAGTATATCCGACACCAGTCACCGGCAATATTTTTATAATTTGACCTGGCTTAATGCTATCGCCAGATAAATTATTTGCCCATTTGATTGTATCTACTGATATATCTTTTTTTTGAGCAATAGATGAAATCGTATCGCCTGTTTCTACTTGGTATTCTTCTATTTCTGATCGGGGTTTTTGCGAAATTTGAGTTCTTGGATCTTGAGAACCCTGGATTATTGGACCATTAGGAAAAGGCTCAAAAGCAGAGACAAAACGAGGGTCAGGACCGCCAATGCCAGGATAACTTGCTGAGATTAAACTCTGACCGCCAAATATACCTGAAGTTAAAATTCCTACCGCAACTAATGCAATGATAGAACCATGCCAAAACCTCTTTTGATGAATGCCACGTCCCTGCATTAAAACTTTTACAACCAGATTTTTAAAAGTTTCAAAATGATAAGAAAGATTTTTTATCTTACGCTTGGAATACCAAATTAGAGCATGCAGTAGAGCCTTTAGATCATCCCTCAATGAGTTCATTGGCAATCATTCTAACAGATGAGGCAAGACAAGGCAAAGTTACTTTACGTCTTTTAGGTTATTTAAAAACTCTTCGTTTGACTCTGTTTTAGACAGTCTGTCAAGGAAAATTTCTGTTCGTTCATTCTCCCCCAAAATCCCAATCATTCTTCTCATAATAATCATTTGTTTATATAATTCTTCCTTAAATAATAATTGCTCTTGTCTTGTTCCTGAGCCTTCAATATTAATTGCCGGGAAGGTTCGTCTTTCTGCTAACTTTCTATCCAAATGCAGTTCCATATTACCCGTGCCTTTAAACTCTTCATAAATTAGGTCATCCATACGGGAACCAGTATCTACCAAAGCTGTACCGATGATTGTGAGTGACCCGCCTTCTTCACAGTTTCTGGCAGCTCCAAAAAAGTGCTTTGGAGGGTATAGCGCTACCGGGTCAAATCCACCGCTTAATGTTCTACCTGATGGCGGAACAGATAGATTGTAGGCCCTTCCAAGTCTAGTGATGGAGTCAAGAAGAATAACTACATCTTTACCCATTTCAACCAATCTTTTGGCCCGCTCTAAAGCAATCTCTGCAGCAGCTGTTTGTTCTTCAGCCGGTTCATCAAAGTTTGAGGCAATAACATCACCTTTTATAGATCTTGAAAGGTCTGTTACTTCCTCTGGTCTCTCGCCAACCAGGACAGCCATTAAAATTACATCAGGATGATTCTTGGCAATGCCAGATGCAATATCTTTTAAAATACTTGTCTTCCCTGCTTTTGGAGGTGAGACAATTAAACCTCTTTGTCCAAAACCAATCGGAGCTACCAAATCTATAACTCTTTGTGATAAAGGAACTTTGCCTGTTTCCAGCTTTAAATGTCTATTGGGATAAATTGCAGTTAAATCTTCAAATTTAGTTCTTTTTATAGGACGTCCATCAGAGGAAACCATTTTTTCAGCGTCTTCATTGTTTATCTTATTTACCTGCAGCAATCCAAAATATCTTTCGGTTTCTTTTGGAGGCCTGGCTGCACCCTCTATTAAATCTCCGGCTCGTAAGTGGAATCGTCTAATTTGGCTGGTGGAAATATATACATCTGCATCTGATGGTATATATTTAGGTCTTAAGAACCCAAAACCTTCAGGCATTATTTCTAAAATCCCTGATACTTCTTCGGTTGGAACATCTCGACCTGCTTCGCCAGCCTCGCGTCTAGGCGGGTCGGAGCGATAGCGGGGCGAGTCAGAGTCCCGGGGACTAATTGGAAATGCAGGGTTGCGGTATCCGCCAGAATTGCGGTAACCATTTCCTGTATTGCCAGGTTGTCCTGCATCAGGATTATTTTCTTCCTGTTGCGTAGTTATTGCTTCCTGCATTGGGCTTTTAGGACGGAATGATTTTGTTACTCGAGGCATTTTGATTTGATTTAAGTTAAAGTTATAATTGAGAAATTGAAGTAGTCTAACGGTTATAAGTAAACCATACTTATCTTAGTTCTGTCAAGACTTAAATTGCCTATCTTCAAAAATATAGCTTGGGTGATTTTCTAAATCTTTTTTAGTTTTTGAAAATCTTCTCATACTATATCCTGCCGGGATAAAGGCTAAAGCTGACCAGGCTAAAGCTGGTAAACCGGTTTTAGGAAGCGCTGTAAATTGAACTCCTGATACATAACTTACTCCTACTCCCACATTACCTGTACCTATTAAGATTGGTTGTGCAGCAGCAGGCGCAGCAGGAACAGTTATAATGATAGGGCCGGTAGAACCTCCAGCGCCCCCTGCGCCTCCCTGTCCTCCGGTAGCTATTTGGGATTGTTGCTGAATTTGACAAAGTTGATTAACATTAACATTCTGACCTGCAATAATATTAAATGATGCGCCATTCGGACAATTTAAGGTGTAGTTGCCTGGTTGTGGCGTATTACAAGCAGCACTCTGTTTAATACAAACATTCTTACAATTATCTACTCCGACATTTACTTGACCACAAACTGAAGGCATACTAACACTACAAGTACCATTAGGTACACAAGTTGGAAGTGGAGATGGGCTGGGACTTGGACTCGGACTTGGGCTTGGACTAGCTGATGGACTTGGGCTTGGACTAGCTGACGGACTTGGGCTTGGACTAGCTGACGGACTTGGTGAAGCTGAAGGACTTGGTGAAGCTGAAGGACTTGGACTTGGAGATGGAGATGGGCTGGGACTCGGACTTGGGCTTGGTGAAGCACTAGGTGACGGACTTGGTGAAGCTGAAGGACTTGGACTTGGAGATGGAGATGGGCTGGGACTCGGACTTGGGCTTGGACTAGCTGATGGACTTGGGCTTGGTGAAGCACTAGGTGACGGA
>CAYMZB010000058.1:0-10335 GCA_964394845.1 uncultured Gammaproteobacteria bacterium
TAATACCGGCAACCTTAATCATTTAAATGCTAATCATCTAAACGCTCTGTGGACTTCAGATGTAATCGGCAGGCTTGCGTATAACGGGCTGGATTTTATTACGAGGTATGAAGGATACGGCGGGCAAAATTATTCAATGATTTATCCGGATAATGTTAATACCCCAACAGCATTATTTGTAAGGCCCCCATATTATGCCTATTACATGTATAACAAGTACTTTGGTGATCAGCTGGTTGCATCCTCAACAACCAACCCGGCTGAAATTTCGATTTGGGCTTCAAAAGACAGTAAAGACCCGGGCAAATTAAAGCTCCGCGTTACAAACCTTACCGCCTCTCCTATCACAATTCCTGTAAATATCACGGGTTTTAATGCAAATAGTGCACAAATTTATTCTTTAACAAGCACAAATCCTACAGATGCGTCTTTTGGGTCTATTTTACAAAACTCAGCCACCAATCTTAACGGAGTTAAACTAAATGGTGCTAATATCGCCCAATCTGCGCAAGCGATAACCCCAACTAATCTTTCAATTTCAGGCGGATCTTTCAGCTACACATTTCCTGCATATTCTACTGTTGCAATGGTCCTTTCAAGCTCTGCCCTGCCATCTTCTTCACCTTCACCTTCTCCTTCACCATCTCCATCTCCATCTCCTTTACCATCACCATCACCGGTACCCGGGGATATCGACGGAAACAGGAAAGTGGATATTTTTGACTATAACTTAATATTGACTGATTTTGGAAAATCTGACCTTGTCTCACTGCGGTCTGATCTTAATAAAAACGGAAGGGTAGATATATTTGATTACAACATAGTACTTAGCAACTTTGGTAAAAAAGGCTAAACTTAAAATATGCAGAAAGGTTTTGCGCAATACCTCATTGTTTTATTAATCGCTATCGGTATCGGCTTAGGTGTATTTTTAATCCAAAAACAAACACAGCTTTTCCCGCAGGCTGCGACTCCTTCTCCCTCACCTAGTTCTTCCCTGCCTCCCATAAAAATCATGCCTTTAGGAGACTCTATCACCTGGGGTGTCAGGGCTGGGGCGTGTTGTTTGGGTGCCGATCCAGACCTTGCTGGATATAGGTATTACCTTCATAAAAGCTTATCCATTGCCGGGTTATCGCCTGATTTTGTCGGGTCTTTACAGTCTGGACCAGCTGATTTAATTGATAAAGATCATGAGGGACATAATGGCTGGGGAATTGGTTTGTATAGCGATAAAAGCCTATCCGCGGTTTATGAAAATATAGATTCCTGGATGGATGCACAAAACCCTGATGTTATCCTGATGATGCTTGGCATAAACGACCTGGCTCAGCCTTTACTGGCCATAGATATCCCAACTGCTCCCCAAAGGTTAGGCATGCTTATTGATAAAATTTTTGCTAAAAAACCTTCTGTTTATTTATTCGCTGCTACAATTCCTCCAGCTGATGTAATAACTCCAACTATCGTAGAGGATGTCAGGGTTTTTAATACCGCAGCTGTTTCAGTTATAAACAGCAAAAGAGGGCCGGGGAGAAAACTGGAACTCGTTGATGTTTATGCTAATTTGACCATGGCTGATATTTCTGATCACGTCCACCCAAATGAAGCAGGGTATCTAAAAGTTGCTAATTTATTTTACCAGGCTGTTATCAATAATTTACCCTCAGGCTACAATTTGAATAAACCAACTATAAATATTGCCCAAAACCAGATCGGCAAAGGAGGTAGTGTAACAGTTAGCTGGAATAACGTAGTTTATCCTTTTGGTACTGATTTTATTGGCCTCTATATCCCTGGCTCTGTAGACGAGCACAACTATAAAGATTTTAGGTTTACCTCAACCTGTGCTAAGGATACGATTTCTGCACAAGCCAGTACTCCAAAAAGTTCCGGCAGCTGCGATTTCCCTATTGACCAACTTGGCCAATATGAGTTCAGATTATTTTCGCAGGGAAGTTATTTAAAACTTGCAACTTCCACTATTGTTAATGTAGTTGATTCTACTCCTACTCCATCTCCGTCCCCATTATCTTCTCCTTCACCATCTCCGTCTGTAGCAGTATCTCCATCCGCGTCACCTTCACCATCTGTATCAGTCTCGCCGTCTCCATCACCTTCACCGTCACCTAAACCCGGTGATATTGATGGCAACGGAAAAGTAAATATTTTTGACTTTAGCCTATTCTTGTCTGATTTTGGTAAAAAAGGCCAGAATTTAAAAGCTGATTTTAACAATAACGGTAGAGTAGATATCTTTGATTTTTCAATAATGCTTTCAAATTGGGGATAGCTTGAAATTATATACAAAACCGGTATAATTGTATTATGCAAAGAGTAACCGTGCAGGTCCCTATGAGTAAAGATTTAAAAGAAAAAGCAGAAATTGCCTCCTCTGATTTGGGGTTTTCCTCCCTTCAGGAAACAATCAGGGTTCTTTTGACTAAGCTGTCAAGACGCGAATTTAGCATCAAAGTCGAAGAAAATGCTGAGGAAATAACCCATCTTTCCAAAGCTGCTGAGAGAAAATTCAAAAAAGCGCAGGAGGATATCCGGGCTGGTAGAGTTTCTCCTCATTTTAAAAATATAGATAAAGCAATTGCCTGGTTAAATGATCCAAAAGCCAAATACCAAAATGGAGATAGTGTTTAATGCAAGTTTCCGAAAAGCATACCACAAATCAACCCTCAAATTAAGAAAAGCTTTTGATACGCGCCTAAAACTTTTTAAACGAGACTCCGATTACCCGCTTCTGCACGATCATAAGTTAACAGGTAAATTACAAGGATACAGAGCTTTTTCTGTCACAGGAGATGTACGAACTGTATACTATGTCAAAAATAATACTGCCTATTTTGTAGATATCGGAACCCATAATCAGGTTTACGGCATCTAAAATCCGTGCTTGACATAACTGCTTCAGGTTTGGTAATATTTTAAATACAGCTTCCTGCAAAGGAGCTTTTTAAAAAATGATAAACAATAATTCATCCTTAATTAGCCTTCTTAACCTCAACTTAGTTGAGGCCGTACTCGTTTTGAGTGCGAAGGGAGGCACTTTTTAAGAAATAAATCTTAAAAAGAAAAGGAACTTAGCCTCCCAAACGGGAGGTTTTTTTTGAGCTTTTTTTAGAAAAAAGTTAAACCAGCCCGCATTGCTACGCAAGGCGTTGCAGGCGGGAGAAAGGAGGAAAAAATATGTCAAAACAAGATACAAGGGTTGGAACATGGAATGTGGTAGACACACATCCTATTATTAAACCTGTTTGTTGTGCCCCCCCTAAACGGGAGGCTTGGCTAAGACGGGCAGGATTAATTGTTGAAGGTAATCATGGTCATATTACTAGAATTGGTAGAAAAAATATTGCATCTTTTCCAGTAAGAGCAGTAGTTTTTAAAGATAAATTAGCTACTCCCGACGAACATATTGCAACTGCTTTAGTACCTGCAGTAGATAAGAAAGCAATTATTAGAACCATTATTATTATGGGTAGTTAATTAAAAACCTACCCAAATTTTTTAGAAAGGAGAAGATTTTATGGTAACAACTTTAATTGAAATAGATCTTCACCAAAGCATAAGGAAAGGATTGCAGATATTGCGAGAAAGTTATCACGATTTGAGGGACTTTTTAATCCATTTGATAGACCGAAAGGCTGAATGTTACCAGGCTAATTGCTACTATTGACCGGGGAGTGTATAATTAAAATCAATGAAACATTTCAATACTAATTTAATCATTATTGCCTCAATTAAGAGCGTTAGCTCGCAAGCTACGCTTATCATTATTGGACGAAAGTCCGGGAGGCCTTTTTAGGGAAAACTCTAAAAAGAAAAGGAAACTAGCCTCCTAAACGGGGGTTTTTTTATACCTAATTATGCTTGGAGTATCAAGAGAACAAATATTAGAAGTTAGATCAAAAACTCCTAATGAAATCTTTACAGGGGCAGACTCCGTTTGGAGATCATTAGAATATCATCGTGTAACTACCGTTTATGGATACCCGGGTGGAGCAAATTTACCACTTTACCATCAATTAAGAAACTTTCCAAGTATTCATCATGTTTTAGTTCGTCAAGAAGGCAATGGAGGTTATATGGCTTCCGGCTACGGACGTACGATAGATAGAATAGCAGTAGTAATGGCTACTTCCGGACCTGGAGGATTAAACCTAATAACCTCACTAAGAAATATGAAGGATGATTCAACCCCAGGACTTGCCATAACCGGTCAAGTTGCTACATACCTCAGAGGAACTGACGCATTTCAAGAAGCTGATATGGTTGATACGGCAAAAAGCAATACTAAATGGGCATATCAAATACAAAGTGCAGATGAAATACCCCAAATAATAGAGGAAGCTATTTATGTGGCAACTAGCGGGCGCCCAGGTCCAGTTCTTTTAGATGTCCCTAAAGACATCCAATTACAACAGACTGAATATCATATTCCCACCTCTGAAAGACCAGACCAAAGAGAATTAACTCCTGACGCTTTAGCGCAACTCCAAAGAATTCCAGATTTAATTAAAGAAGCTGCGAAACCATGTATATTTGCCGGGCATGGAGTCTTACTCTCCGGAGCTCAATCGGAACTTTTAGCATTTGCAAAAAAAACAGGTATTCCTGTAGCTCATACTCTGCATGCATCATCAGCCTTTCCATCAGATCATCCTTTAAATGTAGGTTTACTGGGAATGCATGGTAACCTTGGCCCGAATATATTAACTGAAGAGATAGATCTGGCTATCGTACTTGGAGCAAGACTTGATGATAGGGTCACTGGGAAAGTAAATGAGTACCTGCCAAACGCTAAAATAATTCAGGTCGACATAGATCCAAACCAACTTGGAAAACATAAACCTACAGAATTAGCAATAAATGCTGATGTAAAGTCCGCATTATCAGCCTTACAAGAATTGGTAGATCAAGGAAAACATGAAGACTGGGTAAAAAGATTTATAGCCCTCAATAAAGTTGAGTACGACAAAATAATATCAAAAGCATTATCCAGTGAGGGTGATGAGGTAAAGATGGCACAGGTAGTAGACTCAATTTCTAGAAAAACCGGAGAAGGCACTATTTTAGTTGCAGACGTAGGTATGCATCAGATGTTTGCCTTAAGGCATTTCGTTCCAGGAAGATTTGGAAGGTTTATTACTTCCGGAGGATTAGGTGCTATGGGGTATGCACTTCCTGCAGCAATCGGAGCAAAAATAGCAACCAGAGAGATGGGTCAGCAAAGAGATGTTGTAGCAATAATAGGAGATGGTGGTATGCAAATGAGTATGCAAGAGTTAGCAGTTGCAGTAGTAGAACAAGTCGGAGTGGGATTTGTTGTTCTTAACAATCATGCTCTAGGCATGGTTGAAGAATGGCAAGATCTTTTCCACGGAGGCAATAGGGCTGAATCATCCAACTTATATACTCCTAATTTTGCGGGAATTGCTACTGCAGGATATGGCATTCCCGCACAAAGAATAGAAAGTTATTGCTATTTGTCAGAAGCTCTAGATGAGATGCTTTCAGTCAATCGTTCCGGCCGCCCGTACCTTTTGGAAGTTAAAGTCCCCGAAGACAAAGTATATCCAATGATACCCCCGGGCGCACCTGCTCACAAGATAATAATGGAATAAACTTTTGACATTTAATATTTGGTTGTGTAATATCATTGTGTATGCTGCAAAGAATTCAGTTGATGCTTGACTCTGAAACTAAAGAGAAATTACAGCGGATTGCCCGTGCCCAAAACCGCTCTATGTCTGAAGTTACAAGAGAAGTTTTGAAAAAAAATCTAAAAAAAGCTAAAAAAGGCCCGTTAGGCACAGATTTTCTATTAAAATTATCCGAAAGCGCAGTATCCGGACCGGGGAATGCCGATTACGACAAATATGCCTACGAAAAATGATCCTTTAAAAATCTTTGTTGATACGAGTGCATTTGTTTCTCTACAGGATAAAAGCGATCCAAATCACGAAAAGGCCGGTAAATTTGCCCTAAAGCTTCAGGAATTGAATGCTCAATTATATACATCATCGGAAATTATAGGCGAGGCTTTAACAGTTATCGCAAGAAAGCTGGGAAAATCACAGGCTCTTCAGTTTTACAGAGGTTACTTAAAAAGCGGTATTGAAGAAATTTTTATCAGTGCCAGGCTAAACGAGAGTACAAAAAAGCTATTTTTTACAGTTAAGTCTAAAAATATTTCATATATTGACTGTTCTAATGTAATTGCTATGGAAAATGCCAAAATTAAATCAATATTTGCTTTTGACCAGGATTTTAAAAAGCTTGGGGTTTTAGTTTTTTGAGTAATACGTTTTTAAAACATTAATTAATTTTTTTACATCATTAGTGCTTTGGGCGGGGAAATTGGCGATCCTTATATGAGAATTTTTAAAATCTCCGTATCCTGCCCCCAAAATCAGCCCTTTTCCGGCTGTGAATTTCCTTAAAGCCTCTGAGTGCCCGTTAACATCAAAAACAGGGGTAGTCATAGACCGGTACCGAGAATTTTTAACAAAGGCCTTATAGTTTTCGGGCTTTAGATTGTCAGATCGCAAGCTCTGCTTAGAGAAAAAACTATAGAGCATTTGAGCTTTCTCTTGAGTTTCTTTTCGGATCTTATTAATTCCTATTTTAAGAAAATCCTCAGTAATACAACCTAAAAGATAAATTCCGAGTACATTTGGTGTCTCAGTTGTCGCAAAATCCAGCGATTTCTCCCAAAGATTAACTAAATTATGGTATGACCCGATCGAATACCCTTTTATTTGTGATAACTTTTGTGCTTTTTTATATGCATTTGGGCTCAAAATCAGCACTCCCAATCCTGCCGGAAGCCCGAATCCCTTTTGGACCGAGAAAAAAACAGCATCCAGAAATTTGTACTCAATATCTATAAGGGGGGCTGATGAGACAATATCTAGTGCAAATAATTTTTTGGGATATTTTTTTCTTAGAGCATAAATTTCCTCCATTGGAATTGAAAATCCAACAGAAGTATCATTTTGAGTTATACAGACAAGTTCAGACTCTTTTGGAATTTTAATATTTTCAAAAGAAATATCCGCAATTTTTCTTTTTTCAGCATCAAAAAACTTAAATTCGAGAGTAGTTTTACCCAGATCTTTGGCTACATTTTGCCACATTTTACCAAAAAATCCCGTATTTATATGGAAGGAATTATTGTGCGACATGCCCTGTAATGAGCGTTCCATGGCCTCATGGGCCGATGCTACAAAGACAATCCGGTAGTTTGAGGGTATATTAAGCAACTTTTTTAACCCCTGGTCTACACTTTTGTAAAGATTACTAAACCCGGGCCCCCTGTGGAGCATTGAAAATATTTCCCGGCTTAGCGCGTTTTTAACATGTTTAGGGACAGTCGGGTAAATTTGTGACGGCCCTACGGTAAAATAAGTTTTTTTCATTGGTAAACACAAGTATTAGAAATTATTTTTAGTAATTTGTCCATACCCCACTTCGCTCTAAAATTTCACAAACTATAGGTTTACCCTTAATCCATACCCTATAGCATTTGACTCTATTTACATATACTGTTATAATTTGTAAATATGTTGGAGCAAAAGCAAAATAATGTAGTTTCTTTAGTGGAATATAGAGCTGCACAGTCCCTAATAAGAACCGGTGCCCTGAGAATTGAAGATACTCCTGCACAAATCTTAGAAGCTTTAGGAGTTTCTAGAAATACTTATCCTGTACATCCTCCAATAACCAAATCTGATAATAGAGATCATCGGAGGGAATTTACAAGATCATGGCCTAATATAGAACCTGACGGAAGCAGGAAACTCTCTCATAGTAATTCAGGTATGAAAGCGCGTTTGCTCGGACTAGGGCTTTTTTTATCCGGAGCTGGGCTGGGATTACTTATATACGATGTTAATCAACCTACATACCCACAAACAGTAGCAATAGAAGCATGCCAGAATAAAAATAAGAAGCCTGCTAATAAATACAAAGCGCAAGCTGACACACCAGTCATGGATAACCCTTCTAAGGAAGCTTTCTCAACCGGCTTTGTTCCTGCAGAGGGCATAGTCGTAGGAGAAGTATACAGAACAAATAATGAGTTTGATCCCTCATGGGTTATATGGTGTAAGGCAGATCCGCAAAAATATGGATTTGTTAACATGAAAAACCTTAATAAAATAGATTGAAAATTCCAAAACCTGACTTAATCCCCTTTTGAATCCTAATTTCAATTTTCCCTAAATCTTCACTAATCTATCTGTTGCTTTCAACTTTGGGAAATCTTATAAAGATTTTGGTACTTGATTTTTAAAGTATAAAGACATATAAACTACCCAAAAATATGCCCTCATACGAAAGAAAAGGTGTGATTGCTGCAACTGCCCTGCTGGCGATTGGGGGGGCGGCATATATTACGGAAAGAACAATTCGTGAGAACCTCAAACATTACCGGGCACAAGCTCTAAGTAATGTAATGGAATTATTGAAAAATCCCACGGATCCCCTAAATGGCGATTATGAAGTTAGGGTCAAGGGCATGCGATGGACTAGATTTGAACCTCTATCTCGATTAATACTCGGAGCACCAGGTGAAATGTGGGAAGATATGCCTTTTCTTGAATTACCTCTAGGATTTTGTTCTGCAAGACGGCTTCGCCTAAGTGAAAAAGGTATAAGTTTGCAAATTAGATATGAGGAGGCTAAAGGTTATGATAATGAAGAAGATTTTTATATACCTCGGGACGATAGATCAGCAATTAGTTCGATCTGGCTCGTAGCATCTTCCAGAAGACTTCGTGAATTGTCAGAATCTCGGCATACTATTTAGCTTAATCTCTGTGAAACTTCATTAATGAACTACTCCGCAAAGCTGACGGGGTATCTATGTTCTTCTTGCCCAAGTTGTGTCCGCGCAGCTAAGCTGCCCGGTATTTTGCAAGAATAAGCCTCTTTAAAACACATTCATGTCCGATCGGACACTTTCGTGTTTTGAATCCGCCTCCTCACTCTTCACTAACAATAATCCACTCCTTCCTGCTCCCCTTAGGCAATTCTAAAGGTGAGGTAATAAGTTGTTCTAAATTCTTAATTTGGATAATCAGCATAATACTATTCATATTTACTAATTCTTCAAATTCTTTTTCATCAATACCCCATTTCCCTCCTCCCGCTTCCTTTATCCAGCTCCAGTCTCCCGCCTCCAACCTCTCTACTAAAATCAATTTCCCCGCCTCAAATTGCCCTATTATCTCTCCCCTTTTTTTCCTGAAAAAAATTATATCCCCTACACTTAGAGACTTGAAAAATTCAGGCCTTTTTTTATAGAAGCGGATATCAAATTTCAGCTTTCCTGAAAGCAAGTCTTTAATCTGTTCGGATGAAAATGAAACAGCATGCCTCATGCGGCTATTTTACACCATTGCTCACATTCCTTTTTAATAATATGATGTATTCAACTGCCATGCGAATTAAGCTTGGGTTTGTTTTGTGTATATTAATTACATTAGTTTTCCCCTCCCCTCTGCTGGCTCAACAGCAGACTAGTTCAGTAAACAAAAAAAACATTGTTAAAAACTTCAAGGCTAACCTTAATGAGTACTTACCATTTGGAACCTCAGACTGCACACAAAAACCTAAAGGGGATGCAAATTGTGACGGTTTAATTAACCAATTTGATCTCTCAATATGGGAAATTGAGTTTAATGCGAAAAGCAATCCAAAAAGATCAGATTTTAATGGTGACGGAGTTATCACACTTCTGGACTTTGGGGTTTGGAGAAACACTTTTTATCCAAAACAATCAGCAAATTCCGGCAGTTTTTTTACTTTTCTTTCTTCAATCTTTAAAGACAAAGTCGCAAGCTTTGCTTATCTTCAACAATCATTAATCACCAATCTTTATGCCCAGGAAACCCAATCAGGCCTCACTTCAAAGGCCTTTATTTCAGGATCCGGCAACAGCCTTATTGCAAATTCAGACCTAAACGGAAATACCCAACAGGTAAATTTTGATCCAAACGGTAATACTTTAAGCTCCCAATTATTTGATAAAAACGGCCAACTCACCGCCGGTGTATCATTTTTAAATTCCGGCACAACTGTTGTAACAACCCAGCAGGACGGGATCCAAATTCAAATTAATAAAACTGCCGGCGGAGTTGTTATAGAGTATTTCAGAAATCCTGACGGATCTTTAATAGCCATAAAATCATGGCCTACGCTAGCCTCGTACCAATCAGGCGAGCCCCCGCTTTCTGTAACAATCCCCGGACAGGGAAATACAAGGAATGTTTTAAATATCCAGCCAAACGGGGACGGGATTGTTGAGAAAACTGATAA
>CAYMZB010000059.1:0-21665 GCA_964394845.1 uncultured Gammaproteobacteria bacterium
GAAACCAGAGGGCTCTTGAAAGCTTTTTTTATACCTCCTCCTCTTCCAAGAGGTGTCTCTTCAATAGAATAATCTATTTTTATGCCAAACTTAGAACCATCCCCAAAATATTCTTGAACTACTTCATATTTATAACTGACAGTTAGTACAAATTCCGTAATTCCGAAAGATTTTAACCATTCTATCTGCCAGGCCATAATTGGCTTGCCGGCCACCTCAACCATTACTTTCGGCCGGTCATTGGTATAAGGCCGTAGCCTTTCCCCTTTCCCCCCTGCCAGAATAATTGCGCTTTTAACCATGAGGACTATATTATCACATTTAACCTTTGTAGTATTTTTTCCCTGTTAATTTTTCCGGCAACAAATCTTCATCAGTATATTTTTGATAACCTTTACCATAACCTAAATTCTTCATTAATTTTGTCGGAGCGTTTCTTAAATTTAAGGGGATTGGCAAGTTGCCGTGTTTTCTGACGTCTTCCAACGCTTCAAAGTACGCTTCATAAGCAGCTCTGTCTTTCTTAGCCTTCGAGAGATAAGTTACTCCATGAGCTAAATTAATCTGGCACTCAGGGTAACCAATAGTCTCACAAGTCCTAAACACTTCGTTAGCTACAACTAAAGCTGTAGGTTGAGCCATGCCAATGTCTTCTGAGGCAAATATCACCATTCTTCTGGCAATAAACAAAGGATCTTCCCCTGCTTCAACCATCCGGGCTAGGTAATATAGCGCAGCATCTACATTGGAAGCCCTCATTGATTTAATAAAAGCAGAGATGGTGTTGTAATGCTCGTCTCCGGCTTTATCATACATTAAAGCTTTTTTTTGAAAAGCTTCTTCTATAGTTTGCACATTAATTCTTTTTTGCAAACCAGCTGCAATTTCTAAAGTATTTAACAAAACTCTTCCGTCTCCTCCGGACATCTCCGTCAAGAGAGTTTTTGCTTTAACATTAATTTTTGCTCCCAGTTCCTTTAAACCTCTTTTAATAATCTCTGATAAATCCATCTCTGTTAGAGGTTTTAATACCAACACCCGCGATCTTGAAAGCAGCGGTCCGATTATTTCAAAGCTGGGATTTTCTGTGGTAGCGCCAATTAATATAATCTGGCCTGTTTCAACAATTGGCAAAAACGCGTCTTGCTGAGCTTTATTGAATCTATGTATCTCATCAATAAAAATTACCGGCTGAATTAGAGGTTGACCTTTGGAAGTTCTACTCTCAATAATTTTTTTAACCTCAGCTATGCCGGTATTAACAGCAGAAAATTCTAATAATTCTGATCCGATTTCTTTGGCAATAATGCGGGCTAAAGTTGTTTTGCCAACGCCAGGAGGACCCCAGAAAATCATGGAAAAAATAGTTTTATTTTTAAGTGATTGAAAAAGCAATTTGTCTTCTGACAATAAATGTTTTTGTCCAACAAATTCTTTTAAGGTTTGCGGCCTTAACCTGTCAGCAAGCGGAACCATATAATGATACTACCCGAAAAAACAACGAAGATCAATAAGTTCATGAAAAACCTCGTAAAAAATTTGACAAGAAATGTTTTTATGGTATACTTTATTCACAATTTAATATTAAACTACAATCAGTTTACTACGTTCAGTTAATCATGAACGTAGTTTACATGATTGTAGTAAAGCGTTTGAGTGAAGTCACGATTCACGATCCTCCTTAAGGAGAACGCTGATTCTCAAAATAGAATCCGGAAGTTTAACCGTTAAATAAAACAGACGATGTTGGAAAACCAAAGTCGCCACTAAGAGCCACGTACCAGTAACGGTACATGGAAACAGGATGGGACCGCGGGAGGTCCTTTTTTCGTCCATAGGACGATCAGCCTCTGGCTGATAATTAACCTCTCGTTCCTTGTTCATTAGCCTTTATTGGGTTAGTGGGCAAAGAACGGGAGGTTTTTTAGTGGAAAGGGGAATATATGGCAAATTTGAATAACAAAAATTTGAAATTAGCAATACAAAAAGAAGGGCGCTTAACTGAAGAAACGCTTGAGTTCTTACGCCGATCTGGTCTTGAGTTTGAAAGTTACAAACAAAGGCTTTTTTCTTTGTGTAGAAACTTTCCTTTAGAAATTCTTTATGTAAGAGATGATGATATTCCTAATTATGTTGCATCAGGTATCGTTGATTTAGGAATTTTAGGTCAAAATATATTAAATGAAGAAAGACCTAAGGTAAAAAAGTTGCTTAACTTAAGATATGGATTTTGTTCTCTAATGGTAGCAGTACCTAAAGATTCGGATATTAAGGATATAACTGATATAAAAGGTAAGACTATTGCTACCTCATTTCCAGAATCAACCAAGAAGTTTTTCAAAGAAAATAATATTCCAGTAAAGGTAGTTAGAATTAGCGGCTCAGTGGAAATAACTCCTGCTTTAGGAGTAGCGCAAGCTGTAGTTGATCTCACTTCTACAGGTAGTACTCTAGCTCTTAATGACTTAAGAATGCTTACCAGCATATATGATTCTGAAGCTGTTTTAGTAGCAAACGAACAAAGCTTATTAAATGGCAGAAAAGTTTTACTCGAAAAGCTAATGACTCGATTTAAAGGGGTACTGTCTGCAAAGGATTATAAGTATGTAATGATGAATGCCCCAGAAGAGATCTTACCAAAAATAAAAAAAAATTGTTCCTGGCTTAAAATCTCCTACTGTTGCGCCCTTAGCAAAAACTGGGTGGATTTCTATTCAAACAGTTATTAAGGAAGAAGTATTTTGGGAAACAATAGAAAAATTAAAAGTAATAGGCGCACAGGGGATTATTGTTTTACCAATTGAGAAAATTATTTAAGGAAACATATGAAAATTATTAAATTAAAAGATTTATCAAAAAAAGATTATCAAAGAATTGTTAATAGATCAGCTGGTAATTATCAGAGTGTAATTCCAGTGGTTAAAAAGATTATGGATGATGTTAAGCGAAATGGGGATAAAGCATTAATCAGATATTACAAAAAGTTTAATGGCAAAGCTAATTACTCTATAGAAGTTTCTGAGAAGGAAATAAAAGAAGCTTACAAAAATGTAGATAAAAAGTTTATTAACTCAATAAAGCAAATGATTAAAAATATTACTGCTGTTCAAAAAGCACAACTTAGAAGTAAAAAGAATACTCTTGTAAATTCTGAAACTGGAATATCAGTTTGGAGGGAATGGAGAGCGATTGAAAGGATAGGAATTTATATCCCCGGCGGTAAAGCCATTTACCCTTCTTCTGTTTTAATGACTGGCATTCCTGCAAAAATTGCAGGTTGTAAAGAAATAATTATGTGTTCTCCTGCAAATAAAGAAGGGAAAATTCCTTCCCCCACCTTAGTTGCTGCCGACATGATTAGTGTTAAAAAGATTTATAAAATTGGTGGCGCGGAAGCAATAGCAGCTTTTGTATATGGAACTGAGATGGTTCCCAATGTTTATAAAATATTTGGAGCAGGAAATATTTATGTAACTGCTGCAAAAATCCTAGCTCTTCAACAAATAAGTATTGATATGCCGGCTGGACCATCTGAGGTTTTTATTATTGCTGATGAAAGCGCTAACCCTAAATTTATTGCTGCAGATTTATTAGCAGATGGTGAACACGGAGAAGATTCTGCTTGTATTCTTTTGACAACTTCTCAAAAAATTGCAGAAGAAACAATCAAAGAGATTGAAAAACAATTGCCTAATCTTTCTACTGAAAAAAGAGCAAGAAAGTCCTTAGAAAATTATGGACTTATTGCCATTGTAGATTCTTTAGAAGAGGCAGTGGAATTCACTAATGAATATGCACCGGAGCATTTGGAGATTATGACAAAAAATCCCCAAAAGAAAGTTTCGAAAATAAATAATGCTGGTTCGGTCTTTTTAGGAGATTGGACATCAAAATCAAGCGGTGATTATGCAACTGGAGCTAATCACATTCTACCAACTGGGGGCATGGCAAAAATGTATCCACCTTTAGGTGTAGATGCCTTTGGTAAATGGATGCAAGTCCAGGAATGTACAAAAATAGGTTTATCAAAAATTAAAGAGACAATTGAAACAGTAGCAGAAATAGAACAACTACCTGGACACAAAAATAGTGTAACAGTTCGTTTTGCTAAAGGATAACTTATGAACTTAACAAAATTTGTTAGATCTGAAATATTTAATATGAAGGAATATATTACTGTTCCCTCTTTTTGGGATTTAGGTGAAGATTATATCAAGCTAGATGCTGGGGAAAATCCCTATGGCTTCTCACCTAAAATAAATAAAGCTCTCGCTGACTACAAATATTTTAATTACTATCCAGACCCGGAATATAAAGAACTGAGGAAAGCCCTAGCTAAATATGCAGGAGTAAAGACCGAAGAATTGATGGTAGGATCTGGATCTGATGAATTATTAGATTTAACTATGCGACTTTTTCTTAATGAAGGAGATAAAGCTATAAACTGCCCTCCGACTTTCGGGATGTATACATTTTTAACTGAACTTAATAAAGGGATTATAATCTCAGTATCACGATTGAAAGACTTTTCGCTGGATATTGAAAATATTAAGAAGAATATCGATGAACGAGTTAAGGTAATTTTTATATGTAACCCTAATAATCCTACAGGAACTGTTTGTGATGAAAAGGAAATTATTTATTTATTAAAAAAGCTGGGAAAAATAATAATTGTTGATGAAGCATACTTTGAATTTTCTGGAAAAACTGTTGTTCCTTTAGTTAAAAAGTACGACAATTTAATTGTCTTTAGAACATTAAGTAAATGGGCAGGTATTGCTGGGCTGCGATTAGGATATGTTATTGCCTCACCATTTTTAATCAAACAACTTTTTAAAATTAAGCAACCATATAATGTTAATTTAGCTGCAGAAATTGCAGGAAAAACTGCACTTTCTGATTTAACTCAAGCAACATTTATCATTCGAAAAATAATTAAAGAAAGGGAAAGAATTTTTAGGCAATTACAAAAAATTCCGAACTTAATTATCTATCCCTCCAAGACAAACTTTCTTTTTATGAAAATAAAGTTTTCGCAAGCTTCGCTTATAAAAGTTAATGGAAATTTATCTAAATTAAAAGCTTATCTTAAGAATAAAAAAATTGCTGTCCGCTACTATGATTCAGAATTAACAGAAAAAGCGATTAGACTGACGATTGGAAAACCAGAGCAAAATAATCAAGTAATAAAAGCTCTAAAGGAGTTTAAATATGAGTAAATTTAATTGTGATGGAATTATTTTTGATGTTGATGGAGTATTAATTGATGTAAAAGAGTCATTCCTTTTGTCAATCAAAAAAACCACAGAATTCGTATTAAAAAATTGGTATAACAAAAAAGTTAACGTAACACAAAAAGATATTGAAGCCATTAAAAGAATAAAAGGTTTTAACAACGATTGGGATACAACATATGCCTTGATTGAGCTTTTTATGCAAGGAAAGCCACTAATATCAGTAAAAATAGTAAATAAAAAAACTCAACAAAGCAAAAAATATAGGGATATCAGACTAATATTTGACACTTTTTATTGGGGTAGTGAATTTTTCATAAAGCAATATAAAATCAAATCACCATTTGCCAATAAATATGGTTTATTTAAAAGAGAAAAACAACTCATAGAACAAAGCGTTCTTGCTGCTTTGGCAAAAAAATATCCCTTGGGTATTGCAACTGGACGCAATAGCTTTGAAGTGGATTATGGGCTTTTAACTTTTAAAGATATTGCAATTTATATTCCCAAAAACAATATAGTCACCGAGAACGATACTCTCTTCACTAAACCAAATCCTGATCCACTGATCGAAGCAAAAAAGAGATTAAGATCAGTCTCACCTATTTATGTAGGAGATACAATTAATGATGTTTTGGCGGCAAGGAATGCAAAAATGCCATGTATTTATATCGGTAAGGAAAAACTTGGAGATTATCAATTAGAAAATGTGAATCAGATTATGGAGGTATTACAATGAAACGCCAGGCAACTATGAATCGGAAAACTAATGAAACAAATATATCCCTTCTTTTAAATATTGACGGAACCGGGAAAAGACAAATTGATACACCAGTCGGGTTTCTAAACCACATGCTGGATCTATTTTCAAAACATGGATTATTTGATTTAACAGTAAAGGCAACTGGGGATACTTATATTGATGAGCATCACACAGTTGAAGATATTGGAATTGTTTTGGGAGAAGCATTTGCAAAAGCTCTTGGGGATAAGAAAGGTATAAACCGTTATGGATTTTTTATTCTTCCAATGGATGAAGCTTTAGCAACTGTTGCTATAGATTTTGCAGGGAGATATTCATTTAAATTTGATTGTGATTTTAAAAGAGAAAAGTTAGGAGATTTATCAACAGAATTAGTAAAACACTTTTGGGATGCCTTTGCACAAAATGCCAAAGTAAATTTATTTATTAAAGTAGAATATGGAGAAAATGATCACCACAAAATTGAAGGTATCTTCAAAGCAGTAGCTAGGGCAATTCGCATGGCAACTGAGATAGATAAAAGAGCAATAGATCAAATTCCTTCAACGAAAGGAGCGCTATGATAGTGATCATTGATTACGGAGTTGGAAATTTAGCAAGTGTTAAAAACGCTTTAGATAAACTCGGAGTACAGAGTAAAATTTCCAGTGACCCAAAAATAATTAAAACAAATGATACATTAATCCTTCCAGGTGTTGGAGCAGCCGGACAAGGAATGAAAAATTTAAAAAGGTTAGGATTGGATAAAGTAATTATTGAAGAAATTAAAAAAGGCAAACCATTTTTAGGAATTTGTTTGGGTATGCAGCTTTTGTTTGAAAAAAGCGAAGAAGGAAATGTTAAGTGTCTCGGAATTTTTAAAGGAGGGGTAAAGAAATTTAAAAAGATGAAGAAAATTCCTCAGATTGGTTGGAATAGTATTAAATTTTCAAAAGAAAATAAATTATGTAAAGGAATTAAAAATGAAAGTTTTTTTTATTTTGTAAATAGTTTCTATTGTCAACCTTTTGATAAATCCATTATTACAGGAGTGACTGATTATGGAGAAAACTTTGCCAGTATTGTGACAAAAGGAAAAGTAGTAGGAGTCCAATTCCACCCTGAGAAAAGCGGGAAAGTTGGTTTTAAATTATTAAAAAACTTTTTAGCAGGAGAATACAATGTTAACTAAAAGAATTGTTCCTTGTCTTGACATGACTCAAGGAAAAGTTGTTAAAGGGATACAGTTTGTAAATTTTAGGGATGCAGGAGATCCGGTAAAACTTGCTAAAGTTTATGATAAGCAAGGAGCTGATGAATTAGTATTTTTAGATATTACTGCAACTATTGAAAATAGAGATATATTACTTGACGTAGTTGAAAGAACTGCTAAAGAAGTAACAATCCCCTTTTCTGTTGGTGGAGGTATCAGAACAGTTACCGATATGAGAATTATACTTAGAGCCGGCGCCGATAAAGTATCAGTGAACACCGGAGCATTTAAAAATCCTAAACTTATTTCCGATTGTGCAAAGGAATTTGGAACTCAGTGTGTTATTTTATCATTAGATGCAAAAAAGGTCGGGGAAAATTTTAATGTATTTATTAACGGAGGACAAACCGATACAGGAGTATCTGCTGTTGATTGGGCAAAGAAAGCTGTACGCTTAGGAGCAGGAGAAATATTACTTACAAGTATAGATACTGACGGCACTAAAGAAGGATTTAATGTTGAGTTAACAAAGAAAGTTTCTCAAGCAATTTCAGTACCTGTGATTGCATCTGGTGGAGCAGGAAAACTTTCAGACTTTGTAGATATATTTAAAAAAGGAAAAGCTGATGCAGCTCTTGCTGCTTCTCTATTCCATTTTAAAGAATTAACTATTCAACAAGTTAAAGATTACTTAAAAGAAAGGGGTATTCCTGTAAGGAGCTAATTATAGACGTGGACTATAAAAAAGGAATTTTTATGAAATTAGATTTTAAAAAAGGAAATGGTTTAATTCCAGCAATTATTCAAGATAATAAAAGTGGGGAGGTCTTAATGCTAGGATATATGAATAAGGAAGCTTTAGAAAAAACCAAAGATTCAGGTTGGGTTTACTTTTGGAGTAGAAGTAGGAATAAACTTTGGATGAAGGGGGAAGAATCAGGAAATAAATTAAAAGTAAAAAATATTTTAATAGACTGTGATGAAGACACTGCTTTAATAAAAGCTGAACTAATTGGAAAAAATGCTTGTCACAACGGAAATAAAACTTGTTTCGTTGAGAAGGTTGTATGACATTACAAGAATTGTACGAAATAATTGAAGATAGAAAAAGAAATCTACCAGGTAATTCCTACACCACTACCCTATTTAAAGAGGGTTTAGATAAGATTGTCCAAAAAGTTGGTGAAGAATCTATAGAAGTTTTAGTCGCAGCTAAAAATAAATCAAAACAACGACTGATAGAAGAAATTTCTGATCTTTTGTATCATTTACTTGTGCTGCTGGGAAAAAAAGATATTTCATTGGAAGAAATTGAAATTGAGCTAGAAAAAAGGGTAAAATATATACATGGCTAATTTACAAACATTAAAAGGTTTTCGTGATTTCCTTCCTGAGGAATCCAGAAAAAGGCAGTTCGCCATAAATAAGCTCAAAGGGGTTTTTGAATCTTTCGGCTTTGAACCCTTAGAAACTCCTGCTTTGGAATATGAGGAGATTTTGCTGGGAAAATATGGGGATGAGGGTGATGAGTTAATGTATAGGTTTGAAGATAATGGCGGACGTAAAGTTGCACTGCGCTATGACGAGACCGTCCCTTTAGCCAGAGTAGTAGCCCAATATGGCAACAAACTCCCTACTCCTTTTAAACGCTACCAAATCCAGCCTGTCTGGAGAGCGGAAAATACTCAAAAAGGCAGGTTTAGGGAATTCCTGCAGTGCGATATTGACACAGTAGGAGTAGTTTCCTCTTATGCAGATGCAGAAATTGTTTCAGTTATAGCCAAAGCTTTTGAACAACTTGGGTTTAAGGGTTTTAAAATTTTAATCAATGACCGCCAGGTTTTTAAAGATGTCCCTGCGCAAGCTATCAGAATCCTGGATAAACTAAAAAAAATAGGCAGAGAAGGGGTGATTGAAGAATTAGAAAAAATAGGAGTATCCAGCAAGCTTTTACAAAAATTTGAGACTTTAGCGCCTTCAGAAAACTTAAAAAATATTTTTTCTTGCCTTGAAGAATTTGGAGCGTCAAAGGAGAAAGTTCAATTCTCCCCCACCTTAGCCCGGGGCTTGGATTATTACACCGGGGTAATATTTGAGTTGGAAGTTGAAGGATATAGCGCCGGGTCAGTAGCCGGAGGCGGAAGGTATGATAACCTGATCAATATGTTCAAGGGCGCTGACACACCGGCTGTAGGAGTGGCTTTTGGTTTTGACAGAATTATGGAGGCTATGGAGCAATTTAATCTATTCCCTAAAGATCTAACTACTACCAAAGTTTTGGTAACCATCTTTAATAAAAAACTGGCTCCAAATTCCATAGATGTGGCCGATCGGCTACGTCTACGGGGTATAAACACTGAGCTTTGGTTGGATGCTGAATCCAAATTGGATAAACAATTAAAATATGCTGATCAAAAAAAGATCCCTTTTGCCATTATTATTGGGCCAGAAGAACTAGAAGAAAATAAACTAACTTTAAAGGATCTGAAGAAAAAAACTCAAAGTACTCTTGCGCTTGACGAAGCTATATTAAAGCTGTCATCCTAGACATGATATCTTCACAAATTCTTAAAAGCCCTATACCATATATTGCCCTTTTCCTTGCTCACCTTATCTGGGGAGCAAATTTTGTGGTGGCCAAAATTACTTTACAGGAGTTTCCTCCTATGAGTCTGGCTTTTTTACGCTTTGCCTTAGCTTCCCTTTTTTTGGCGCCGTTTTTCTTAAGTCAAACTAAAAAAATCAAAATTGATAAAAAAAAAGATCTACCAAAGCTTATTGCTATTGGAATATTAATCATCACTTTAAATATTGCTTTCTTTTTTGAAGGAATAAAAAGAACTACAGCTATAAATGCATCAACCTTAACCCTGATAATTCCTCTTTTGTCTGTGTTGGCCGGCTGGTGGATTTTAAAGGAGAAGGTTTATATTGTAAATCTGGTTGGTATTGTACTGGGAGTGATAGGGGCCATGGTTATAGTAGGCTTACCGCAAGCGCTTAGTGGAAGCTTATCTCCACAAGTCTTAATCGGCAATATTTTGATCATCCTCTCATCTATTGCCTGGGTTGCTGGGGCTGTTGTTGCAAAAAAAGTTTTAACTAAATATTCATCCTTAGTTGTCACAGCAATAGCCTTTTTAGTAGGTACAGCCACTATGTTTATTCCTGCTATGGCTGAGTACATTCAAAACCCCTCCTGGCCTTATCAGATAACAATGCTTGGAATTTTAGGACTAATCTATATGACTCTCCTATCTTCCATTTCTGCTTATTTTCTCTTTGAATGGGGTCTTTCTAAAACCTCTGTAGCAACGGCAGACATGCTCCAATATATTGAACCATTAATTGCAACTCTCCTTGCAGTTACTATTTTAGGAGAGCAATTGTCTTATTCTTTCGCCTTAGGAGCAGGTTTGATTGCAGTAGGAACAATTCTGGGTACCTTAGCCAAAGAAGCACACCTAGGGTATCACAAATCTCACCGAATGTAAGCCTTTGCACTTTTAATTTAGCTTTGTTATACTACAGGAGTCATGAAAGCTAACATACATCCAACCTGGATTGCTGATGCAAAAGTTACTTGTGCTTGTGGAAGCACTTTTATTACAGGTTCTACTATTCCTACAATTAGGGTAGAACTTTGTAGCACTTGCCATCCTTTTTACACAGGAACACAAAAGTTTGTTGACACTTTAGGTCAAGTAGATAGATTTGTTAAGAAAACAGAAATTTCCAGAGTGAAACAAATAGAGCGGGAGAGAATATTAGAAGCAAGAAAATCCAGAATTGAAAAGCGCAAAAGCGAAAAGCCATCTTTAAAAGACTTACTCATGCAGGCCCGCAAACAAGTTTCTTCATAGATGGATTATATCCAACAACAATTAAAGGAAATCGACTCAAGAATTGATGAAGTTAGAAAGCTCTCTATTGACCCTGAGATGGCACAACTGGCACAAGCAGAAATTACAGAGTTAGAAGCCCAAAAAGCAGAACTTGAGCAATCTGCGTCTATTCCTCTGGAAAAGGCTTCTGACTTAACAGACTCAGGTAAACCTTCTGATTTCTCAATTAACTCCAATGTAGCGATTATGGAAATTAGATCAGCTGCAGGAGGAGATGAGGCAGGACTGTTTGCAAATGATCTACTGCGAATGTATACAAGGTATGCTTTAAACAAGAATTGGAAAATTGAGGAGTTAGACCGGTCCGAGGGCAAATTGGGCCAAATTAAGGAAATTGTACTTAAGATTACCGGGAAAAATTCTTATAACGATCTAAAAAACGAATCAGGGGTGCATAGAGTGCAAAGAGTTCCTTTAACTGAATCATCCGGCCGTATACATACCTCAACAGCTACAGTTGCTGTTTTACCGCAAGTAAGCAATCAACAAGTAGCTATTAATCCGTCAGATATAGAGTTTGAAGCATTCCGGTCAGGTGGAGCAGGTGGACAAAATGTTAATAAAGTTTCAACAGCAGTCAGGCTTAAACATATCCCCTCAGGAATAGTGGTCACCTGTCAAACCGAGAGATCGCAGCTGCAAAACAGGGAAAATGCCATGACTCTTTTAAGATCAAGGCTTTGGGAAGTAGAAAACCAAAAAAAGGTTGGAAATTTAAGTGAACAACGATCTTCGCAAGTTGGATCCGGAGATAGATCAGAAAAAATAAGGACATATAACTTTCCACAAAATAGGATCACTGACCATAGGATAGGCAAATCCTGGCATAATCTGGAGAAGATATTAGAAGGAGACCTGGATGATATCATCAAAGCCATTACAATACATTAAAGGTTGGGTTGAGTTTTACAAGCTCAGGTTTAAAGTAGACACTCGGGTCTTAATCCCTCGTCCTGAGACAGAATTGTTAGTTGACGGGGTATTAGCATTTTTAAAGGTAACTGCCATAAAAAATCCAATAATCTTAGACCTTGGCACAGGGGCTGGTGCAATCGCGATTGCAATTGCGTGCAATCTCCCATCCCGGATACATCCTACTATTATTGCCTCTGACATTTCATCCCAAGCACAAGAAGTAGCTAAATTAAACGCAAAACTCCATCAAGTAGATACTGTTATCAAATTTGTAACAAGTGATTTGCTTGATTCTGTTAAAACTGATCCACACATTATCGTGACAAACTTGCCTTATATTCCCCATGACCGAATCAACTATCTTGATTCATCAGTTAAAGATTTTGAACCGCATATTGCCCTTGACGGAGGCGAAGACGGATTTGGGCTTTACCGTAAATTATTCCAACAAATAATAACTAAAAAATTGCATCCGAAACTTATAATCGGAGAAATAGATTATACCCACGGCGAACTGGCTGTAAATGAAGCCCAAAAATATTTCCCCGATGCCCAAATCGAGGTCAAAAAAGATTTGGTCCGAAAACAGCGCATATTACTGATTAGGAGATTCTGAAATCGCAGCAGTCAAATTCAGTTGCTGACCATCTCTCCAAATAACAAGATCCAAGCGGTTCCCGGTACGGCTTTTTGACACAATTTCAGCCACCTTATTCTCCGAATCTATAGCTTGCTTGTTAATTTTAGTTATAATATCTCCTTCTTTAACCCCTGCTTTTTGAGCAGGCCCATCCTCTACTACTTCTTGAATAAATGCTCCTTGCGGCACTTCATTTAAGATAGCTACATCCTTGGAAATAAACCTATACCTAATACCTAAAAATGGCCTGGAAATTTTACCATTAGCCAAAAATTCATCTACTATTGGTTTTACAGCGCTTATAGGTATGGCAAATCCAATATTTTGAGCTCCTTCGGAGGTTGCTACATTTACTCCAATTACTTGACCGGATGAATTTAATAACGGCCCTCCGGAATTACCAGGATTAATAGCTGCATCTGTTTGAATTAGATTATCTAAACTTTCAACTGAACCTGAAAAAAGATCTCCTGCTATGACTCTTCTTCCTAAGCCGGATATTACTCCGGTAGTTACTGTGTTGGTAAACCTTCCCAAAGCATTACCTATAGCTATAGCTACCTGCCCCACCTTTAATTTACTTGAATCCCCTAGTTCCATAGGCTTTAAACCAGTAGCATCAATCTGCACTAAAGCTAAATCCAATACCGGGTCTCTGTATATTTTCTTAACCTCATATTTTTGACCATCTTTAGATACAACAGTAAATTTTATGCCTATATCCGAAACTACATGTTTATTGGTAACTATAACCCCTTTTTCAGAAACTACAAACCCTGTCCCGATAGTATTATTTTCACTTTTAGGCAGAGCTAAGGGATCAAATGGATTTATTACTCTTCTGGATACCCCAATTGCCACAACAGAAGGAGACGTTTTTTCTACCACATCAATAACAGCATTTTCTTCTTGGATGATGGTTTTAGTTCGCTCTATTGGAGTCTTAGATACTGATAAATTTGAAGGCAGCAGACCTCTTACTTGTGCTTGATATAAACCTATTGCCACAAGTACCCCCGCGGTTATTGAAATTAATATTTTTGACATATGCTATTCCAGTAATTCCAGTGCTTTTTCCATTTGCAGATCAGTTGTCGAATCTTGCTGTGCTGGTTCTGAAGTAGAAGCAGGCTCTATTTTAACATCTGGTTCAAGTCCTTGGGTATTGTTAACCCACCTGACATTTGGAGTCAGCCACTTAGCAATTGTAATATGGATTCCTGTTTCACCTGGTAATTGCTGCGCCTCCTGAATAGTTCCTTTTCCAAAAGACTTTTCCCCAATTAGTCTGGCTCTTTTTCTATCCTGCAAGGCTCCTGCTACAATTTCTGAGGCTGATGCTGAACCTTTATTAATAAGTGCTAATAAAGGAAGTTTTATTAATCTACCTGCTCTATCTACTTTAAAACTTATCCGCTGACCTTCGCTATTTTCCTGCAAAACTACATCTCCACCATCTAAAAATTCAGAAGATATGAATACTGCTGCTTCTAAATATCCACCCGGATTGTTTCTAAGATCTAAAATTGCAGAAGAAGGGTTTTTTGAAATTATTTCATCTATAGCTTTATTCCATTCATCTTTGGTTCTATCCCCAAATCTGGAAAGCTTAATCACAGCTACACTTTTCCCGTTTGTTGTCTCTTTAAAACCAACCTCTACACTTTTAACAAAAATAACATCCCGAATCAAATCATAGGTTTTGGCATCAATATCTCCCTCTCTAAATATTGTTAAAGTTACTTTGGTTTCTTTCTCTCCTCTAATAAGTTGTACCGCCTGCGGAAGGCTTATTCCGGTTGTATCTTTACCATTAATTTTCACTATTAAATCAAGAGGCTTTATTCCGGCTTTTTCAGCTGGAGTTCCACTAAGTGGAGCAATCACAACTAGTCTTTTATCTTTATTAAACCCCAACTCAATACCAACACCACCAAAACTACCATTTAATTCTTCGTTAGTTAATTTTTGCTGTTCAGGAGGAAGAAAAACAGTATACGGATCACCAACAGCAGAAACCATCCCCGAAATTGCCCCGTAATATAGCTTACGGGGATCAAGAGCTTTTTTGTCAATGTAAGTCTTGGACAACAAATCCCATGTATCCCAAAACAACTTAAAATCTAAATTGATATTTTTTGGTACATCCCGATTTACAATAGAAACAGTTGGTTTATAGTTTGCCCATTTTATTTCTACGTCTTTATGGCCAAGTCGCCACCCTAAAAGGAAAACTAAGATTAGCAGTAAAATTACTTTAGGATTAATATTTTTAACCAGATTTTGCATTAGTTGACTTTACAATATTACCTCTATATTGGCAACTGGCGCTTGCATCTTCCGACGCCTGGTTTCAATTGTAGCCATAAAAGTTTTAACTCCTGAGGGCAAAACTGTCTCTGTGTGATCTATAGCAATAATGTTACCTTGTTCACCAGGATAGGAATTTCCAATAACCCTTGCCCTCAAACCTACTTTTATTTCTACTTGAGGCAGGATATCACTCTGGGCAATTGAGCCAGTATTTTGAGAAGGGTTAAGACCGGTTTTTCTAACCCTAATTATGCTGTCAGGGTCAAAAGAAGGTAAATTTATTATACCTTTGTTCCCGTCAATCGAAACAAAACGACCATCAAATTTTCCTAAAATACTATAAATATCTTCACCTATTGGGATAGCTCCAAACCCTTCACAAACTATCATAGAAATTCCTATATCGTTATCCAGTTTCTTTGGGAAAATTAATCTGCCTCCTGCCATACCTTTATAATCCCTGGCATTAATTCCTCCCGTAATTATGCCGCTAACTCCTGCAGAAATTGCTGAAATTATAGCATCCCTAAAAATTAAACTGCCTCCAATTAATATTTGTCCATCTAGTTTTGGAGATACTAAAGATTTTACAACCAGCTCGTCTCTTTTGCAGATAGTATGTAATATCCCGTCTCTTACCATTCCAGAACCAAGAATTCCATACACAGAGCTAACTTGCGTCCGGATTATTACCTGTCCTCTCTCTTTATCAACCGCGTCAACTATTCCATAAACCCCAGCAGGCAAAGCTGCTTCTTTCGGAAATAGAGTAAGTCTTATCTCTCCTGTTTTGGGATTTAGAAAATCCAAAATTCCATCTGAGGGAGATATCACAACTTTTTTATCTCTAAATACCCAACTCTTCTTGGAAGCTAGAAGTTCACCCTCATAGATCCGCTGACCCATCTGCTTTTTTAAATATTTTCCTATTTGAGAGGGTGCAACTCCCAGCATCTGGGCTAATTTAAGAGTTCTGAATCCTGATAAAATATGCCCGCTGCCTATGATATCTGAAGGTATAACCTCTTGACCGGGAGATACTTCAATTATCCCTTTACCCTTTAGTCTTCTTGTAATCCTGACTATAGTATCTTTTTCTACTCTAAGCCTCATTTGAGAAAAAAAATTCATTTAAGTTCTCCCGTCTATCATAATCCCCAGCTTTCCACCATAAACTTCAACCGCACTCTCTTTATTACCCAAGACTTTACCTTTCGTAAACTTGTAACCAATCTCACATTTATTTTTTGAACAAGGAACTACAACTAAACTTCCTGCTTTAATTATGTAATTTCTGCCTAATACATTAAGATTCATTCTATCTTCTGCGCCTTCAAATTGGGGCAGCAAGACAGAACCCACGATATCATCCATATCATCTGAAAGCACCACAGTCCAAAGATCCTCAAACCAATCTTCTTTTCTTCTACTCCCAAGTAATCCATCCACAAAAGCCCAAGTTAAACTAACAAGGTTTGGAACATACTGCAAAAATCTTTTTGGAATAATTATCTTTCTTAAGGTAATATTTAAAAATGGATTACCTCCTAAAAGGGAGTTTGAAACTTGACCTAATTTTGGACTATTAATTCTAAGAGCCTCCCTAAGAATTGCCGTATCAATTTTCATTTCATAATCTGTTAGAGGTAGCGTACCTGGATATAGAATCTTATTGGCCAGATAATTTTCTAGCTGGTCATTTGAAGGAGAATTTTTAAGCCAAGTTCTTAAATAATCTATATTAATGGCATCAAGATTATCAAAACTATCAAACAATCCATTAAGTTTGGGCATAGATCTAGTTTACCACTAGTAAAGTCTAAACTTATACTTTGGGCACAAAAGCAAGTAATGCCAAGTGTCTGGCGTACTTAATGTTTTTTGTAATAGCTCTTTGGTGTTTTGCACAAGCACCGCTTCTTTCCTTACTTACAATTTTAGCCCTGTCTGTTAAAAATCTTCTTAAATTTGTTAGATCTGTGTAGGAAGGGCTAGATTTCTTTTGACAAAATGAGCATTCTTTTTTAGTTCTGGTAAATTTTGAAGATTCCTCTTCTGCAACCTGCTCTGTTACTTTTTCTGTTTTCTGAGCCGCAGGAATCTCTTCTTTTATATGAGGCTCTTCTTTTTTAGCGAAGCTTGATATGACTTTTCTTGTTATTTTTTTCTTAGTAACCATAGTGATTGGAAATTATACCTTAAGTGAATTGAAATTAAAAGGGTAGATCACCATCATCTTTAATCTCTTCTTGAGGAGCAGTTTTTTCAGAAACTTCTTCTTTCTTCTTAGGTTCTACCTTTACTTCTTCTTTTTCCTTAGGCGCCTCTTGACTTACATCCTCAATTGGAGCAGGCTCTGTGGTTAATTTGGGTGAAAGCAAAATCATATCCTCTACTACAATTTCTGTTGTTTGTCGCTGTTGACCATCCTGACCTTCCCAGGAACGGGTTTGTAATCTACCGGAAACAAAAACTTTTAAGCCTTTTTTAAGAAGTTGGTTGCAAAGTTCTGCTAATTTATTCCAGGCAACCAAACGATGAAAATCTACTTCTTCTCTTTTCTCACCATCAGTGACGAAAGTTCTATTGGTAGCTAAACCAAAAGTACAAACAGCAGCGCCATTTGGGGTATATCGAAGTTCAGGGTCCCGGGTCAAATTTCCTATTAATTCTACTCTATTCCAACTTCTACTCGCCATATTTACCCTTGCTTTAATTTTACATTGTACATTATCAATTGTACATTTCGTTATCTTCTGATCAGAAGATAACGAAGGATATCTTCTTCTACTCTTAATGTCTTATCAATACTTTTAGCTTCCTTAGGGTCAGTTATAATCTCGTAGTGGGCAATATATCCTTTAGTTTGTCGTTTTATTGGATAAGCTAAATCTTTATTTCCCCAAAGATCTTCTTTATTTACTTTACCCTCTGCTCCTACTATTTTTTTAACCATAGAATCTAAAAGAATTTTTCTTTTTCCCTCTTCCAAGTCTGATTTTAACACAAGCGTTAAATAATAATTATTCATAAACTTGTAGATTCTACTAATTTATGGGCAAGAATTCAATAGGTGCAATATCTGGTAATATTAGGCAATATCTGGAAATTATGCTTATTCCTCCTAAATATTTTTTAACACCTAAAATATCTCGGCTGCTTTCTAAAGATCAAAGAAAACGAGAAGTATTAATATCCATAGATCTCTTTAAAACGCTTTCTGTACAAGTCTATATCAATATCACGAATTCTCTGATGTTCCAAATATTCAGCCATATTAAATGATCTTAGATCAAGATTGCGATACTTTGATTGTAACTCTCTAGTGCGAGACAGGATAAGAAATGATAAGTAAGCATAATCATCTCCTTGACCCCCAGTAGCCGCAGGTGTAGAGAACATCTCTAATAGTTCGGGATAGGAACGGGCATCCGCAGATAGTCCAGACAAATATTCATAATCTACCGCCCCCGCAACACGTGCCCGATTAAAATTAAAGATAAGGTAATCAATATTGGCAAGGTTTACCAAGACTAATACAACACCAGAGAAAATAACTATTCCTTTAAGAAATTCACTATCCGTTGATCGCATTCTTAGCTTTAATGCAAAATATGTTAGTAACCCACCAATCCAAACTAAAAAGGCAATTCCTAACAGCCTCTTTTGAGTAAAACCCGCTACTTCTATATAATCGAGATCATTTTGGGCTGCGAAGAAGAGAAGGACAGCTGCACCCACTAAAAGTAGCGCCGTTGAAGCAAGATGCAACAAATTTCGTTTGCCATCGTAGTAAATTAAGGAAAACACGATTAAAATTGCTAGCGCTAACTGAAGAAACGATTCATTGGTAATCTTTGAATTAGTTGTTCCAATACTTTGTAAATATTCAGCGGTATTCGCTAAAACTTGAGCCTGCAAGATAATAAAAAGTAGCAAGACACAGATAGTCAAAACTTTTGGTATCAACAGCAAGTCGCCACGGATAATATGATCAGCATCATCTGTGTCATCACTATTAGAATTCACCAAACTTAAAACTTTTGGCAGTAAAAAAATCAAAATTATGGCGCCGAAAAATGTCAATACCAACTGATTGCCGGAAATCTTCAGAAAATCGAATAGTTTATCAAAAGAGAATATCTGACCCATTAAAGTAGCGAATTGTGAATTCACAGAAGACAAAAGCGGAATTAGTAAGACTAAAATGCCAACCGAAATCGCCAAAGACTTTAAAACAAACGCTACCCGCTCACCCCAGCGAACATCTCTGGCAATATCTTTATGTGTAGCATAACTACTTGACCCGATTGCCGATATGAGCGCCAATATCGGAGCCAGTAGTAACCTTCCAGCGCTCCACTTTTCCCTATTTAAAGAAACAGTAAGAACAGATAGAAGATAAAAGGAAGCCACTAAGTTTAAAAGAACCATCGTCAAACTTACCCGAATAGAAATAAATACTGAAATAATCAGTATCAGAATATAGATAAGTTTCTGAAAAGAGTTAGGCTTTGATAAAGAGAGAAATATAAAAGAAGAGAGTCCTGACAAAAGCAAAGTGAGTCCCAAATAAGGAAAAATATTAAATGTGAATATTCCGCTTACTGCAAATGACAGAATAATGCTTAGCAGTATTATTCCTAAAAACAAAATTCCCTTATCGATTTGTCTCATAAAAGGACGTGACTAGTTTAGCACAAGCAAGCAAATATATCAAATAGATAGACCGTATGAGTTCGGTTCTTCCCGGTAGAAATATTGCCTGAGTCTGTCGAAGGCATACATTAATGTAACACTTCGACTCGATGACTTGCTCAGTGAATATTGCTGGGAAACTCTGAATAGTTACGATAGACCTTTAAACCTGAATATCAAGATGTTATCCTCCTCCAATCAGAAATTCAATCACATCTCCATCTTTTATAATATAATCCCTGCCTTCAGTCCTAATCCACCCTTTTTGTTTGGCCAACATATATGACTCAGCTTCGATTAGTTTTTCATATTCAATCACCTGTGCCCTGATAAAATTTTTCTCAAAATCAGTATGAATAACCCCTGCAGCCTGTGGAGCTTTTGTGCCTATTTTAATAGTCCAGGCCCGTATTTCTTTTGGTCCGGCAGTTAAAAATGAGATTAAACCAAGTAGTGTATAAGCTTTTTTAATAAGTCTCTCTAAACCTGTTTCAGAAATTCCCATCTCTTTTAAATATTCTTTTCTTTCTTCTTCACTCAACTCGACTAACTCCTCCTCAAGTCTTGCGCTTATAACCATTTCATTATCATTTATTTCAACCCCTAGCCTTGAAGCATACTCTTGCTCTGAAATATTAAACACATATAAAACTGGTTTTATAGATAAGAGTGGGAGTTTAGAGATCCAATCCTGTACTCTTTCATCCATAATTTCAGCTGTTTTAATTAAGCTATCCCCGATATAAATACCCTTATCTAAACCATCTTTGATTTTCTTTAAAATCTCTAGCTTTTTAGGATCTAGAAGATCTTTAGAAAATTTTAATTCTTTCTCTGCAAAGTCAATTAGTTTCTGGATTGTTTCCAAATCAGCTAAAATTAACTCTGTTTCTATAGTTTCTTTATCAGACTTAGGATTTTCTGAACCTTCCCTGACAATACTGCTATCTTCAAAATCCCTTAAAACATGAATTATGGCATCAACTTCCCTGATATGTGATAAAAACTTATTTCCTAAACCTGCGCCAGTTGAGGCTCCTTTAACCAAACCTGCAATATCTACAAACTCCACCACAGCAGGTACAATCGGAGGCAAATTCTCCATTTTCTCTTCATTCTTCACAAGGCTTGCAAGTTCCAAAAGACGAGAATCAGGCACAGCTACCACCCCAATGTTTGGTTCAACAGTTGCAAATGGATAATTGGCAGACAGAGCCACCCTCTTTTTCAAAAGGGCATTAAATAATGTGCTTTTACCCACATTTGGCAGACCTACTATCCCGACTTTTAAACTGGACATTGAAAACTATTTCCTTTCATGCTAAAATACATTTATCACTAGGGAGAAACGACCATATGACTTCGTGTCATATTGCTACGCCTCCCATTTTATTTATTTTCTTTCAACCTTATCCCTATCTCTAATTAAAAAGACTTTATAATCCTGAAACTGTCTAAGTAAAGAAGATTCTGATTTTCTATTTGGGATTATGATTTTAAATAACTTATTATTTTTCTCCAAAAACTCATACAGGCAGTAAAAATCACCATCGCCCGAAACAATCACCGCTCTATCGTACCCAGAAAATTCTATTGCACCTGCATGCAAAACTAATTCCGCATCAACATTGCCTTTTGATTTCCCTAGGCTATCTTTTACTGTAGGTTTAAACACAAGGTTATATCCATAAGACTTGAGTTGTTCATATAATTTCTCGTTTTGTTTGATATACCCTATACACAGAATTACTTTATCAATACGGAATTTATCAGTTAAATATCTCCTGAATTTTTTAAAATCCAGCTTCCAGCCTTTATAAATTAGCTTCTTCCCATGAAAAATATCTTTGCTTGTCCCCAAGTTTAAATTTTGACTATCTATAAAGGCATATGTTTTCATGTATATATTCTATCATTGAAACATTGCTTTGAGTGTCATCTTTTAAATAATCTGCTAATGCACTTGACCAACTAATTTTGCTCATATGAGCAAAATTAGTTGGTC
>CAYMZB010000060.1:0-7116 GCA_964394845.1 uncultured Gammaproteobacteria bacterium
TATTGGAGCGGGGGATAGAGGTAATTGCCTGGAACAGGTCGTCAGAGCCCTTGAGAGAAGTCGTAAAAGCAGGAGCAATAGGTGCAACTACAGTTCCGGATTTAGTTTCTAAGTTGGAATCTCCCAGGGTTATTTGGTTAATGCTTCCGGCCGGAGAATTAGTTGACCAATTTATTTCCAGTCTTATGTCTTTACTTAATAAAGAAGATTTAATTATTGACGGAGGAAATTCTTTTTATAAAGATACTCTTAAAAGATCAGACAAAATTAAACCAACCGGAATACACTTTATGGATATAGGAGTTTCAGGTGGGCCGTTAGGCGCAAGGACAGGAGCGTGTTTGATGATAGGAGGGTCTGTGGAAGACTTTAAAAAGATTGAACCTCTTGCTAAGGTTCTGGCTGCACCAGGAGCCTATCAATATCTTGGCCCGGTTGGATCAGGGCATTTTGCCAAGATGGTTCATAATGGAATTGAGTATGGAATGATGGAGGCCTTGGCAGAAGGGTTGGCAATTCTAAAGTCCGGGCCTTATAAATATGATTTTAATAACTTGCTGGACGTATATAATCATAAGTCAGTTATAGAGTCGCGCTTAGTAGGTTGGGCGCTGGATGCATTTAAAAAAGATCCGCAATTACTAAATATTTCCTCAAAAATTGGTTCGGGCGGAGCAGGTGAACAAAGAATTGCGGGAGAAGCAGACTGGACAGTTGATGTTGCAAAAGAATTAGACATTGATACTCCGGTAATTGAAGATGCTATAAAGGTGAGAGAAAATTCTGCAGAAGACAAAGAAGATTCACCAAATGGTTTTAGAAATCAAGTTGTATCAGCTCTTCGAGGTCAATTCGGCCAGCATGATGTTAAGAAAACTAAATAAAGGGAAATTCTTTTACAATCTGCCAATCTTTTATTTCCCCGCCTTTATTTAAATATACACTCTCAATTTCAAATTGCGCTGATTGATCTTTTCCAATTTCCTGAATAATTTTATTTTTAACAGTCTGAGGGAAGGCTCCATACAAAAGACTTAAATGTGGCATGTATGGAGGAATATTTTGCATTTGGAATATTTCTTTTGCGCGGTTATGCAAATCCAATAATTGTTTTGAATTCTCAGCGTATATAAACAAAGTTCTGAAAAAATAATCCTGAAAACCTATTTCTTTTAGGTTAATTACAAAAGGTTTTTGACCTGCAACTAATTGTTTTGTCTTTTTAATACATTCATCCTGAGGCTGCATAAACTCTCCCAGTAATGTGATATGGGGTTGAAATACAGGAGCGTTATTTTCCCTTGCCAATTTTTTAATCAGGTCTGCGTACTTTTCGTAAATTTTACCCTTTGGCATTAACCAAAGTGTGTATCCCTTTGATTTCATCAGGCTAAATTCTGCAAAAGTCCATTGAAGGCATCAGCCAACTTCTGCCGTCTTCTGTTAAAAGTTTGTCAGCCTCTTTTGGTCCCCAACTTCCCTGTTTGTATACCTGGGGTTTACCCCGAGCCTTTGCCAGGGGATCTATGAATGCCCATTGAGCTTCTACTTCTTTTGCGTCATTAAAAAAAGTTTGGTCTCCTCTTATGGTATCTGCAATTAAGCGTTCATAAGGATCAGGAATATAGTGTGAATAAGGGTCGCCCCGATAGCAAAACTGCATATACTCTGATTTTAATTTAGTTTCATGCCCCGGCATCTTAGTCAATATCTTTAAAACTATGCCTTCGTTAGGCGCGATCCTATAAATTAATACGTTTGGGTCATTACCAAAGCTTAAGTGTTTATATAAGCGGTTAGTAGGGTTTCTAAAAATAATACTGATTTCAGTTACTGTTTGAGCCAGTTTCTTACCTGCCCGGATATAGACAGGCACTCCTTTAAAACGTTCATTGTTTATGTGTGCTTTAAAAGCATAAAAAGTATCAGTACTCGAATTAGGGTCTACGTTTTTTTCCTTAATGTAACCTTCGTATTGGCCAAAAACTATTTTTCTAGGATCAGGGACAAGGCTTTGCAGAATTTTTATTCGCTCACGGGTAATTGCTTCATTACTAAACTTAGTTGGCGCATCCATGGTGGCGAAAGCCAACATTTGTAACTGGTGATTTTGACCTACATCTTTTAAGGCGCCTACTTGATCGTAATAGCTGCCTCTTGCACCAATGCCAATATCCTCGATAGCAGTGATTTGGATATGGTCAATTTGCGCTGAGTTAATTAACGGCTCAAAAATTCCATTGGAGAATCTGAAAGCTAAGATATTTTGTAAAGTTTCCTTTCCTAAATAGTGATCCAACCTGTAGATTTGTTCCTCCTCAAAATATGTTAAAAGCAGGTGGTTTAAATTTCTTGCAGATTTTAGATCGCTGCTAATTGGTTTTTCAATCATAAGCCTTACAAAACCTTTTTCTTGTTTATTTAAACCAACCCTTTGCAGGTTTTCAAAAATATGATGATAAAGATCAGGATATGTTGCCAGATAAAATATTTTATCCGTAGAATTAAAATATTTTAATGTTTCATTAAGCCTTAAATAAAAAGCAGGATCGTCCAAGTGTCCGGAAATATAGTGAAACTTCCCAAGGAGCGCTCTAACAACAACAGGCTGAATCGGATGTTGGTGGTGAATGTTTGCAGTGTGCAAAACTTGGTTTACATATTCTGAGAAAGCATCCTTATTCATTGGTGTTCTGGCATTTCCCAGTATTGTTAAATTCTGGGGCAAAAGCCCTTTTTCAGCCATATCATAAAGAGCTGGGATTAATTTGATTTGTGCTAGGTTTGAGGTAATGCCAAAGATAGTTAATGAAAGAGACTTCACAACCTAAAAGATAACACTTTTATTAAAATTATTCACCATCTAAAATATTTAATCCCATACTTGATAACAAAAAAGATTTATGGCAAAGTGTAAAAGTATGCTCAAGCCTTTTGCAGCAAGAGAACACGAAAAAATGAAAGAAGTGCTTCTTTATCCGGATGCCCTGGGACCCGAGCTTCACTATTATATGATTCGGGGCGGCGACCAGAAGACCAATATTACAGTTTGGGAAACCGGCACAGTAGGAGATGAGTATATTAAGACTTATGGTCATTACCATGTTGGGAATTTAGATGAAACATATACTATTGTTTCAGGTGAAGGAGTGGTGCTTTTGCAAAAAAGAAAGCAGGATAGTGAAGGAAATCCAATAGATGATGAGATAGAATCATTTATGGCAATTTCTGTAAAGGCAGGGGATAAAGTATTTATTCCATCTGGTATGGGTCACTTGGTTTCGAATACAGGTAAAACCTGGTTAGTAACAGTTGATGACTCTCCTGTTAATTTTGAAGAAGTTGACCCGGTTTCTTTGCCCGGACACGCTGATTACGAGGCAGTTAAGAAAATGCAGGGGTTTGCCTATTATCTTATAGAGGAAAATGGTAAACCAACGTTAGTAAAAAATCCAAAGTATAAAACCGCTCCTGAACCAAAGTGGCTTAATGCTGCTGAGTATAAGTTCACTTATTCTGAATAATTATCGTATAGCCAGTTATAGATTTTGTCTGATCTTACTTCAAAGAGCTTGTCAGCAGTGGAGTAATCTTTCTCCAAATTAAATAACCTATATTGCTTATTCTTGAGTATCAAATTATTGTTCGTGGGGCAATTTTCTATATAATCATACAAATTCGGAGCTCTGTTAATAAAATAATCACATGCACCAACTTTTATGCCGTCTGAAGAGATTTTGCCCTCTTTCAGGAGCAGGTAATAAAGCGGAAGACTAATATTAAAAGAGGATTCATAACTATAAATTCTAAAAGGGGGATAAGTATTTTTCTCCAGGCTATGCTTGATTTCTAAAATCTGTGATATTTGACTGCCCAAATTGACAATTTGCCAGTTTGAGTAGGCGGCAATAATTAAAATCAATAAAAGTAAACCCCAACCTAAATATTTATAAAATTTACCTATCACCCAAATAGAATAAGCAGTCAGGAAAATAAAAAAGGGATGAAAAACAATTAAATAAACACTCATTCTAGGACCTTTATAAAAATGAAGCATGATTATTTGAAATAAAAGGCTAAGAAAGATTATTTTTATAGATTTTGAAATCCGGAGTTTGTTTTTAAAGCCAAGCAGCAATGAGGAGATAAATAAGAAAATAAGCAAGTAACCTGAGGCTGATTGATTAGTGATTATTTGTCCCCAAATAGAAGGCCAAAAATCCTTAAAATCAAAAGTCCAGCTGGAGGGTAAATTAAATTTATTTTGTCCAACTGCCACATAGTGAATTATGCTTTTAATCCAAGCTCCTTGATGCAAAATATCAAAATAAATTAAAGGTGTAAAGGCCAGGAAGAGTCCTATAAAAGAGCCTAGTAGGATTTTTACTCTAACTAAGAAATTTTCAGCAAAAATTATAATTAGTAAGATAATAGGGATTAATCCAAGAGCCTGAAGGTGAAAATTAATTGCCAGCCCTACAAAAATACCTAATATCACAGAAAAAAATAGTTTCCTCTGGTCAACTATTTTTTGCAGACTAAAAAATACTACGCTAACAGCTAATCCAATTAACATTGGATTTAATAAATCAGGAGCATTAAATATATCCAGTGAGGCAAAAGAAGCAGTTATCCCTAAAATAAAAGCAAACCTTTTATCAAGCAGGTTTTTACCAAAAAAGTACAATACAATTACTGATAAAACTGAAAGAAAACTAAAGCCTAGCCAAGGACCAAATGGAGAAATAGGGATTAAAGTAAAAAGCTCAATTATCCAATAATAAATAGGTCCAAAGGAAAAAGGGCCTGCTGAAGAGGGAGGACCAAGCAGGGGAAGAGTTTTTTGATTGAGTGCCCAAAGAGCAATTATTGCATCTCTAGCTTGATCCTGGTTTAGAGTCCAGCGATTGGAGAAGTTGTAAAATCTCCAGAAAATAGAAGTTAATATTACAAAATAAAAAAGTAGTTTAGTTTTCATGTCATAATTATGACATGAAGATTAAATTTAGCGCTTTTTTGGGTGTTCAACTTGCTCTAGCGACATCTCGTGCTAATAATTCCACTACCGCTTTAGAGCCTCCATTTAACGATAAGAAAGCTCGTCCTAACTTAGCTGCTGTAATGGGAGGGGCTTTTGCAATCACATCTTCTTGAGAAGTTGCAGGCATCGGCTGTACTGGTTCTGGAATTGACAAGGGTCTAAGCAATTGCCTAACCTTTTCTGAACCCCCTGCGAATGAGAGAAACCTTCTTCCCAGCTTGGCAGTAAAGCTCAGTTCTCTATGTTCAGGAAGGGGTGGCGCTTCTATAGGTTGAGCTTCTGCTATTGCTGGTATTGGATGTTGTTGAGAAAAGATTTCTCTCTGTCTTTGGATACTGTTATGAGCCCTATCTCCGATGTGCATTCCAGCCAAGTATCTTAAATATGGACGATCTGGATTAGCAACGCTTTTAATAATATTACCCTCAACTTCTGTGTCAGTTTTTTCAAAAGCATGGTGTCTAATGGCTGCACCAAGTAACCCTCTTTTAGAACGCTCATATGCTTTAACTAGAGCATCAAATTCATCCCTTTGCTGATCATTAGCCAAGCTGGTTCTTAACTGATTAATTTGTGAGTTAACTTGATTTAGTTTACCGTTAACGATATTTTCAGCCTGGGAAGCAAAATGGTCAACCTGATATAAAGCTTCATCAAAGATAGTTTGAGGCCCCTTTTCCCCACTAACTGCGTTATAAATATCAGTTAAGCTGTATTCATAAAGTTTATTAGGTGATCTTTGTCCATTAGGCTGGCCCAGCCTAGACAAAGCGTCACTAACAGTCAATTTTGGTAATCTTTCTTTGCTCATATTTTTACCTTTTAATTAATAGCTTCTGTTTGGTCAACTAAATATTGCATCTTATTTCTAAATTCAGACACTAATTTGAATTTTAATTTAATAAGCTCAACTCTTTCTTTTGAGTCAACCTGTAAATAATCTTTTTTCAATCTTTGTATTTGATCCTTGAAAAGCTTTTTTTCTAATTCAATCTCTTTTAATACCATCTCTAAAAAAGATTTTTGGTCAATTAATTTTTTAACTTTGGTAATTAAATTATTGTCCAAGGTACTCATTAAACTTATTATACTCCTTTTTAGCAACTTTTTCAATAAAATTTTATGCAGATAGACTTGCTTGCAGCTCGATCAAATACTCAACTAAATTAGTAACTTCTGGAGGTACGCCTTGCTGACCCATAATCTGTAAACTGTTGGGGGCAATAAAATCCCGTCCCATTTCAGGTTTATACTGCCTTTGAAACCCAACTACACCCACTTTTAATCCTTTTGCTTTCAAAGTATCAAAAATATCTTTTTCAAATAGAACTACAAAAGGTAAACTGCCATAATTGATAGCAGATTGGACAAAACGTAGAGTTGCTTCTCTTTCTGTTTGTCCATCTGATCCATTAAACATTTCATCTCCTAAAATCAAAGTCTTGCTCCTTTTAGCTCTTTCCAAAGCCCTTAATCCATCTAAACCTCCTTGAGTAAAAGCACTGGCTTTAAGACCAGATTCGCCAAAACTAACGTAACTTACGCCCTCTACATCTGGTAAAATCCCTCCTTTACCAGGACCTCGCCCAAACATTTTCCCCAATACAGATAAAACGCCAACTGTTTTTAACAATGTAGTTTTTCCTGAAGCATTATGGCCAACACCTAACAACACATCAATATCATCTCTTCCACTATCAAAGGACAAAGCTTCTACTTTTTTTCCTGACCTACCACCTGTTATTGTGTTATTTATGTCGTCATCGCTAACTAGGTCATACCAGGCTGGCGTTTGTTTGATTTTTTCCGCAACTACTTGAAGAGGTATTACCCCGTCTAGTCTTAGTCTATTACCCTCAAATTTAACAGGGCCTGTACCAATTTTGGTCAGCAATTTACCTAAAGAGAGAGCTGCAAATAAGGTATCTACTCCCTGGTTAGCACTTTGCCAATTCTCTGAGGCAATACCCAATCTATCTGAACCTTGATTAATTCTATCTTGAATTGTGGCCATTGTTATTGCTTCTAACTGCTTACAATATTTTTTATCTGCCTCTTTCCATAGGTTCCTATCT
>CAYMZB010000061.1:0-7493 GCA_964394845.1 uncultured Gammaproteobacteria bacterium
TGAGTGTCCGGAAATACATCTATAATCCTATCTATTGACTGGGCAGCTGAATTAGTATGCAAAGTAGCAAATACCAGATGACCGGTCTCTGCAATAGTCATGGCTGAAGAAATTGTTTCTAAATCTCTCATTTCACCTACAAGCACTACATTAGGGTCTTCACGAAGCGCAGCTTTTAGGGCATTATTCCATGATTTGGTATCTAAAAACATTTCCCTTTGCTCAATAAGCGACTTACCAGGAGGATAAACATACTCAATTGGATCTTCAATCGTTAAAATATGTTCAGCCCGGGTTTGATTAATCTGATTAATAAACGAGGCTAGTGTGGTGGATTTACCATGTCCTGTTGGACCTGTTACCAAAACAAAGCCCTGTTTTAACAGTGAAATTTTCTCTACCACCTTAGGAAAACCTAACTCTGAAAGTACAGGAATTTGTGCCGGAATCAGCCTTAATGAGATTGACGGATGGCCTTTTTGACGAAAAAGGTTAACCCTGAAACGGCCCTTATTTGGTAATTCCAGTGAAAAATCCAATTCAAAATTTTGAGTAAAGATATCCTTTTGAGTATTGGTCAATATTACCTCCAGTGTTGCCTGCATTTGCTCGGGTGTAATTACTTCACTTCCGGCAACAGGTACAAGCTCACCGTGAATTCTTAAGAAAGGGCAGTAACCTACTGATAAGTGCAAATCAGAGGCATTCCTGGATATAGTAAGTTCAAGTAATTGCTGTATATTCATTTTTTATTTAATCCCTGGCTACTCTTAATACCTCCTCAAGTGTAGTTACCCCTTCAAGCATTTTTAAATATCCATCCTGTTTCATAGAAATCATACCACCCAGAACAGCCTCTTTTTCAATTGCCCCTGATGAAGCATGTTCCAGCACTAATTTACTAATACGGTCTGTCATAACTAAAACCTCAAATATACCAACTCTTCCCAAATATCCTGTATTGGCACAAAAGTTACAGCCTTGTCCTTTATAAAGCTTAGGAATGCTTCTCCCAGAAGCTATTCCATTTCGCGGTAGAAAACTTCCCAAAGTCTGTTTAATATTTTCAATAATCTCAGGTGAGGCATTAAATTCGACTTTACATTTTGGGCAAATCTTCCTAACAACCCTTTGTCCTACAACTGCGTTTAAAGCTGAGGTTAATAAAAACGGCTCAACACCCATATCTAAAAGCCTGGGAGGAGCACCGGAAGCTGAATTGGTGTGAACTGTAGAAAAAACCTGGTGACCGGTTAAAGCAGCTTGAATTGCCAAGTCAGCAGTTTCAGTATCCCGGATCTCACCTACCATTATAATATTAGGATCTTGTCTAAGAAATGTCCTTAAAGCCGAGGCAAATGTTAAACCAACTTGAGGATTCACCTGAACCTGATTCACTCCATGAATTTGGTACTCAACCGGATCTTCAATTGTTACTACATTAACCCTGGTTGTAGAAATTTTAGATAAAATAGAATAAAGAGTCGTAGTTTTACCGCTGCCGGTTGGACCACACATTAAAATAATCCCATGTGTTCTTAAAAGTTGCGATTCCAAAGCTTTTAAAGACACTCCTCTAAGGCCTAGTTCAAGCAGAGTTGGTGCACTGGTTGATTTAGGCAAAAGCCTCATTACAACTTTTTCCCCAAAAACTGTGGGGACTGTTGATACACGAAGGTCAACTATATCTTTTCCAAATGTAAAGGTGAAACGGCCATCTTGAGGCAATCTTTTTTCATCTATTTTTAAAACAGATAAGATTTTAATCCTTGATATAAGCGCATCATGTACGCCTTTAGGCAGAAGGATCTTTTCCTGCAAAATCCCATCAATCCTATATCTGACTCTAGTCCTATCTTCTTGCGGTTCAATATGGATATCTGAAGCACGGGTTTTTATTGCATATTCCAAAAGCTGATTAATAATGTTAGAAACAGGGGCCTCCCTAATCATTTCTGTACCACCTAAGATTTCCTCCTCAGGTTTTACAGATTGGACTTCCTTCAAAGCGGAAGTTACATCTGTTGTTAAGTTTTGAGAATACTGGTCAGTAATTGCTTTTAAAATATCTTCACTAAGCGCTAAAAATGGCTTTATCCTCATCCCGCTTCTTTTTTCTACAAACTGGATAATTTGGATATCCAGAGGATCTTCCATAGCAACCCATAGCTCATCTTTAGATTTTTCAAATGGGATGATACGGTAGCGTCTTGCTGCTGGTTCAGGAACTAAATTTAAAACATCAGTAGAAATTGCTTTACCCTCGAGTTTAACAAACGGAACATTTAAAATTTGAGCTTTAGCTTCTGTTATTTTATCCAGAGGAACAAGATTGTGCGCCAGTATAATTTTATCAATACTCTGGCCAGAATTAATGCTTTCCAGTTTTAAGGAAGACACCTGATCAGGAGTAAGCAGGCCTTGTTTGAATAAAATATCCTCAATTGTAACCCCTTGTGTACTTTGGGCAGATTGAATGGGCATACAATCATTATGTTAAAATTCATCAGTGATTGCAAGGCTTTTAATTTCTAAATCTATCAACACACGTAACGAAAGAATAGAAAAACTTTTAATTCAAGCCGGCCTTACTAAAACCCATCCTGATCTTCTTTTATATTCCTCTGATTCAAAATTGGGAATTGAACAGGCAAGAAAGATAAAAGAGCATTTTTCATTAAAGCCATATTCGGCAAAGCAACGGGCAGTTGTTTTGGAAGAAGGAGGAAATTTAACACCTGAAGCTCAGAATGCTTTATTAAAAATTCTTGAGGAATTACCGGTTGATGCTATCTTCTTACTTGGAGTAAATTCTTTAGCCAGCCTACTACCTACAGTTATCTCCAGATGTGAAGTGATCACTCTTAAAGAAACCTTTTCTAAAGCCTCTGATACTTTGTTTTCGGAAGTAGAAAAACTTTTGACAAGTAGTTTTGAAGAACGATTCCAATATATTGAAAAACTAAAAGAAAAAGAAGAATTTTTGCAGGTCTTAATCTCTTACTTTCATCAAAATTTAAAATCCAATCTTTCACCCAAAAGAATAGGTTTTATCAAAGAATTATTACAGGCAGAGGAGTGGGCAAATCAGAATGTTAATTTAAGAGCTATCCTGGAATATTTAATGCTAAAGATGCCAGGGAATTAAAAAAAACATTCTTCTACTCGACTCCAGTTACTAACTATGCTAAACTATATTTACCTTTAGGTTTTCCATGGCAAAAGATTCCAACAAATATTCAGCTGAACAAATACAAGTTTTAGAGGGATTAGAACCGGTCCGGAAACGTCCGGGAATGTATATTGGCTCTACAGACTTAAGAGGATTACATCATCTGGTTAAAGAAGTTGTTGATAACTCTATAGACGAAGCATTAGGCGGACATGCCAAAAATATCTGGACTGTTCTACATGAAGACGACTATATTACTGTTGCAGATGATGGCCGGGGAATCCCTGTAGATATTCACCCAAAAGTAGGTGTATCTGCTTTAGAACTTATTATGACTACTCTTCATGCAGGGGGTAAATTCGGTGATGGGGGATACAAGGTTTCTACTGGTTTACATGGAGTTGGAGTTTCAGCTGTTAATGCTCTCTCAGAATATCTGCGTGCTGAAGTACGAAGAGACGGTAAGCAATATTTCCAGGAATACTTCCAAGGAAAAGCTAAACAGAAAGTTGCTTTAATAGAAAAAAATACAGAGCTGCCATTTAAAACGAATTTCAAATGGTCTGCCAAAAGTGGCACTAAAATTAGTTTTATGGCCGATAAAACTATCCTTTCCGCTACAAAGCCGGAGTTTGATAAACTGGAAAAACAAATTAAGCAGGTAGCATATCTTGTGGCTGGAATTTTCTTTCACCTGTATGACGAACGCTCAGGCCAAGAACGACATTTCTACTTTCAGTCAGGTATAGCAACTTTAATAAAACACTTAAATAAAAATAAGTCTCTTGTTCATCCGGAACCAATTATAATCCACAAAGTTGTTGATGATATAGATCTGGAAGTTGCTATTCAATACAATGACAGCTTTGTAGAAAATGTCGAAAGCTTTGCTAATGTTGTGCCTACTACAGAAGGTGGCACTCACTTAACCGGCTTTAGAATTGCGCTAACCCGTGCTATTAATGATTATGCCCGTAAATCCGAAAGCTTAAAAGAAAAAGATGAAAACCTAACAGGTGAAGATGTTAAAGAAGGCTTAACCGCTGTTATCTCACTTAAAATGAACTCTGATAACATCCAGTTTGAGTCTCAAACTAAAGAAAAATTGGGAAATGCTGAGATTCAACCTATTGTTTCTCAAATTGTCAAAGATGGATTAGACATGTTCCTTGAAGAAAATCCAGCAGATGCCCGGGCAATTTTAGAAAAAGTTATGCTGGCTGCAAGAGCAAGAGCAGCAGCAAGAGCAGCCAAAGATGCAGTTATTAGAAAAGGCGCTTTGGAAGGAATGACTTTACCTGGAAAATTGGCAGATTGCCAAAATAGGGATGCAGCAGAATCAGAACTATATATAGTTGAAGGCGATTCAGCCGGTGGCTCAGCCAAGATGGGAAGAGACAGGAAATTCCAGGCAATTTTACCTTTGAAAGGTAAGATTCTAAACACAGAAAGGGCCAGGTTAGATAAGATCTTAGAGTTTGAAGAAATAAAATCTTTAGTTATAGCTTTAGGAACAGGAATAGGGGATACGGTTAATTACGATAAAGTAAGATACCACAGAATAATTCTTATGACTGATGCTGATGTTGACGGCGAACACATTAGAACACTACTTTTAACATTCTTCTTTAGATATTTGCCGGAAATAATACATAGGGGATATATGTACATTGCCCAACCACCTTTATACAAAATTCAAAAAGGAAAAATTATTCACTATGCATATTCAGATGATGAAAAAGCTGCCACCTTAAAAACAATTGGAAATGATGCCAGTATAAATATTTCCCGATATAAAGGTTTGGGAGAAATGAATCCGGATCAACTTTGGGAAACTACTATGAACCCTGAAAACAGGATGTTAAAACAAGTCACAATAGAAGACGCAACAGGCACAGATGAAGTCTTTACCATGTTAATGGGTGACGAGGTTCCTCCGCGAAAACGTTTTATACAAACCCATGCCAAGATGGCAACTCTGGATATCTGACCCAAAGCTTTAAATGTTAAAATATATTTAATGGCAAAAAGAATTCATTTTTTAGGAATAGGCGGAAGTGGAGCATCTGCTGCTGCTGCCTTGGCCCAAGCTCAAGGTTTTGAAGTCACTGGTTGTGATTTGGAACCCCACAATGAATTCACCATTCAATTTAAACCTTCCCAACTTTTAAAAGGCCACAGCCCCCAACATTTAAGTTTCCACCCCAAGGGTGTCGGTTCAATTGACATTTTAGCAATAACTCCGGCTATTTTTTCTTTGGATCCTAATAATCCTGAACTTTTAGCTGCTAAGGAAAAAAATATTCCTATTATGACCTGGCAGCAATTTTTAGGACAGTTTTTAACAAAGGATAAATTTGTTATTGCAGTTGCCGGAACCCATGGCAAAACTACAACTACTGCCATGATTGCTAAAATACTTGAGGATGCAAACTTAGATCCTACGGTGGAACTTGGGGCTATTGCCCCATGGTGGAAAACAAACTATAAAGTTGGAAAGGGTAAATACTTTGTAATTGAGGCAGATGAATTTAATGACAATTTTTTGCACTTCAAACCGGATATTTCTGTTGTAACAAATATTGAAATGGACCACCCCGAGTATTTTAAGGATGAAGAAGCAGTCAAGAAAAGTTTTGCCAAGTTTTTTAGTCAATCAAAAAAAGTTTTTGATAAACCAAATCCCAGAATAATTAAATTTAAACTCAAAGTACCGGGGAAGTTTAATGTTGCCAATGCTTCACTGGCATTTCAAGTGGGACTGACCCTTGGTCTTGATCCTGAAATTATCAGAAAAAGTTTGGAAAACTACCGGGGAGTTTCTAGAAGGTTTGAATATATTGGGGAGTATAGGGGAGCTTTAGTTTACTCTGATTTTGGACATCATCCAACAGAAATAAAAGTGACCATGCAAGCTGCTAGGGAAAAATTCCCAGACAATAGAATCTTATTAATTTATCAACCGCATATGTTCTCCAGAACCAAGGCCTTGTTTGATGATTTTGTTAAAGTTTTTAAAAAAATTACTGCTCGTCCCTCAAAGCTTCAGCGAAGTGGGGCAGATAAAATTTTCATTATGGATATTTATCAATCAAGAGAAAAAGATTTAGGGTTAGTTACCACAAAAGAATTAGTAGCAACCATTGGCAAACCTAATGTGTCATATATCGGAAATGCAACTCAAACCTTAGAAAAATTAAAGCCGGAAATAAAAACAGGGGATATAGTCTTTTTTATGAGCGCTGGAGATACTGATAAATTAGCTAAAGAGCTTGTTTTTGGTCATTAAAAAGGCAATTAAAGTATAAGAGGTTGTTAGTATTTTTCCTGAAACAAACATCTCATAAGCCTTATCAAAAGGCATTTTTACAACCTCTAAAATCTCATCAGGGTCAGGATCTTTTTCTGCCGGATAAAGATCTCTTGCAAGATAAATGCCTATTTTAGATCTTGTTCTTGCTGCAAGCATAACAGAAGCTAAACTATCAATCTTTTTAGCATCCATTCCAATTTCTTCTCTCAGTTCATTATGTATTTGTCTTAATTTCCCTTCCTCATCCTCAAGATCACATCCTCCTGCAGGAATCTGCAAAACAAAATCTTTCCAGGCAATTCTCCATTCTTTTACAAGATAAACATTGTTATCTTTGTCTAAAGGCAGCATAGCTACTACATGGCTGCCATGAGCATGATCCCACTCAACAATTTTTCCATTTGAAAGTTTAACCCTGGCCAGATGCACCTTTGTTGAGGATCCTTCATATACAATTTTTTCTGAAAGTACTTTTGGTCTAATCATCCTAAAGTCACTTTTTTAAGCTTACCATCTAAAGCCTGTCCAAGAAAGCTTTTAGCCACATTATAAACTCTATCAGGCGCATCTGTCACAAAAAATTCATGTTTTACTTTTTTCTTTTTATTCAATAGGTCTTTTTCTTCTAAAAGTTCTTTTAACCTTTTGGCTGTAGGTTTTGCTGAATCAATTAAACGAACTTTTTTACCGACAACTTTTTGAATAATATTTTTTAAAATAGGGTAATGTGTACAACCCAGAATTAAAGTATCCACTTTTGTACCCTTAAATTTTTTTAGATAGTTTTTGGTAATCAACTCTGTTGCTTTATCATTAACTAATCCTTCTTCAGCAAGGGGCACAAAAAGCGGACAGGCTTGTGTAATAACTTTAGCTTTAGGATTTATTTTTTTAATAGCCCCATCATAAGAACAGGAAGAAATTGTGGCTCGTGTGCCAATCACTCCTATCATATTAGTTTTTGTGGTTTTGAGAGCTTCCTTCGCAGCATCTTTGATTACTCCTAAA
>CAYMZB010000062.1:0-19009 GCA_964394845.1 uncultured Gammaproteobacteria bacterium
GAATTAAAACCAGTCAAGTCGCGGATTTTGATAAACATATGCAAACTACTGTTCTAGTGTATTTAAAGGCCTGGCTGGATCGGGGTTATAAACCTGAAGATATAAAAAGAATGTATTTAGCACATGCAGTGGCTTCAGAGGAAAAACCTGCGGAAGAAAAAAGGAAAGAAGATGAAAAGATATAAACTATTGCATTTAGAAAAAGATCAAGATTTGGGTGAAGTTATTACTGACAATAATTTCAATAAAATCAGTATAGACTTAAAGGTTGATTTAAAAGACCGCTATGAAAAAGCTTTTAAGAGATTAATTAATACATTAAATGATGATGGGGATTTTAAGATTACTCTTGAGGATTTAAATGTTAAGAACTCATCTCAACTTTTTTGGACCGCTTTGGTGCAAACTTTATTTTTAAATATGGGAATTTTAGTTTCTGATAAAAATGTCTAATCATTAAATTAACTGGCGAATGTAACTCACCCGGAGGGTGGGATTTATGGAAGAACTTAAATGTTGATTAGTTATTAGAATGATGTATAATAGTGATGTATGCAAAACATAAGAACTCAAATTTATTTACCGGAAGATTTAAGAAGAGAAATAGATATATTTCGCGAAGAGAGGAAGGAAAGTATGGCTGAATATATTCGTAGGGCTACAAGAGAACGTGTAGAGAAAGAGAAAAAAAGAACAGTAAATTTAAAAAAACTAGCTGAGGAGGTAACTTCCGGGGTCAAGAAAAGCGGTTGGGAAGGCATAGATATTAATAAATGGCAAAGAGAAATTCGCAAAGATAGAAAAATAATCTAAATGTACTTATTTGATACTAATGTGTTGATTCTTGCTATTGACGCTAAAGAACCAGATAAAAGTTTTCTCAAAAAAGCAATTGCTCAAAAACAAGTATATATTTCTGCAATCTCTGTAGGGGAATTTTTATCACAGGCTTCAGAAGAGGCAGAAAGTAAGTTTAATAATTTAATTAAGGAATCGCCGGTATTGGTTGTTGATACGGAAACTGCTAAAGTTGCTGCAGTCTACAGAAAAAAGTTTTTAAAAACAAGAAGAATACAACTATTGGATTATTTCCTGGCTGCGCAGGCTAAACTAAATGATTTAACCTTAGTCACACGCAACAAATCAGATTTTCCAATGAGAGATATCAAAGTGATTGTTCCTTAAAGATTATGGATCAGGTTAAAGATTATATTACCCGGGCCACAGAATTAACAGCTATTGCAGTCTCCAGACTTATTAAAGAAAAAGGTTTTACCCCCCAGGATTTATTAACAGAAGAAGAATCAAAAGCCCGCGAAAAACTGATTGATCAGGCAGGGGTGGATGCTATGTATACAGCTTTGGCTGATATCCCTTTTATTTTGGAAGTAGTAGGGAGTGAAGGTAGAAAACATATGCACCAATATGGTGAAGCCTTTCCAGCGCTAATGGGTACTTTTGGGTCAGGGGATTTAAAGCGGGATTGTGTAAATGATGTGGTGGAAGGAAGTAAAGCTGCCAAACTAAATATCCCTGGAGCTGTATCTGTAATTGCTGTATCTTCTCATAAAGGATTAATGGCTACCCCGGATGATATTGATTATATGGATAAATTATTTGGTCCGCCTCAACTTAAAGGCAAAATATCTTTAAATAATCCTATTGCAGAAAACCTGGCAGCGGTAGAGGATGTATTTAAGGTTAAGCCTCAAGAAATTAATGTAGTAATTTTAGACAGGGATAGAAATGCGCGCTATATTAATGCCTGCCAAGGCTTTGGAGTTAATTTGATCTTAATTAAAGCTGGTGATTTTATGCCGTCTGTTTTATCTTGTTTGGATCCAAACACTCATAAAAAAGGTATTCATTTGGTAATGGGTAGTGGTGGATTTGAAGAGGGGGTAATGGCAGTTGTGGCTGCTAAAGCTTTGGGAGCAGTGGCAGAAGGAAAAGGCTGGTCAGCAGACCCAAAAATCCAAAAAAAGTATTCAAAGGTTTGGGCCACAGATGATTTGGTTTCCGGTAAAAAAGAAGACTGTTTTGTATCAATTTCCGCCATAACCGGAGATATCTGGTTTGATCTATCCCCACTTTCTACCTTGACAGTAAATGCAAGTGGTGCAAAGATAGTGAAGATTGTGCATCATTAATGGATATCAACGTATTAAAAATAACAGCTCAAGCTTTAGTAGCTCCTGGCAAAGGCATCCTGGCTGCTGATGAGTCTTCTAAAACCATTCAAAAAAGGTTTGACGGGCTCGGGATCGAATGTACAGCAGAGTCCAGACTTACTTACAGGCAAATGCTTTTTACCACCCTTGGGATAGAAGAGTTTTTATCTGGTGTGATTTTATATGATGAAACAATTAGACAAAAAACAACAGATGGCGTACCTATACCCAAAATGCTTCAAGATAAAGGAATATTGCCGGGAATAAAGGTGGATAAAGGCGCCTGGAGGTTAGCAAATTTTGAAGGGGAAAAAACAACAGAAGGGTTGGATGAGTTAAGAGACAGATTAACTGAATATAAAACAATGGGGGCAAAGTTTGCCAAATGGAGGGCTGTAATTACCATAGGGGAGGGAATCCCAACAGATACTTGTATCGAGTCCAACGCGGAAGCATTAGCAAGATACGCAGCCCTTTGTCAGGAACAAGATATAGTGCCTATGGTTGAACCAGAGGTGTTGCTTGATGGAGATCATACAATAGAGCAATGCTTTGAGGTTCAAGTGAGGACTTTAAAGGCTGTATTTGAAAAGCTAAAATTTCATAAAGTAGTTTTAGAAGGTATGATTTTAAAACCCAGTATGGTTCTATCTGGTAAAGATTGTCCTACTCAGGCAAATTCACAAGAAGTAGCAAAGATGACTGTGGAAGCTCTAAAGCAAACAGTTCCTACTGAAATACCTGGTATTACTTTTCTGTCCGGGGGCCAATCTTCAGATTTTGCCACGGAAAATTTAGCAGAGATAAATAAAATTGGAGGACCTTGGGTGTTAACATTCTCCTATAGCAGGGGATTACAAAATGAACCAATGAAGATTTGGGGTGGGAAGGCAGAAAATACCAAAGTTGCCCAGGATGAATTTTACTCAAGATGTAAAAAAGTCTCCTTAGCCCGTGAGGGTAAATCTGCTTAGTTGGAATCCACTTCTGTTTAGTTTAAAATTACCCAATGAGTAAAAAAGTTATCTTAGAAGTTAAAAATTTAAGAAAGAAATTTGGTCCGCCAGCCGGCGGATTTACTGCTATTGATGATATCTCTTTTAGTTTGGAAGAGGGTGGAATTTTGGGCTTTTTAGGTCCGAACGGAGCAGGTAAATCGACTACTATTTATTCAATTTTAGGGCTCATTGAACCAGACTCCGGGACTATTAGGATTTTTGGTAAAGATATTAAAAAGTATAGATCGGAAATTTTAAAACAAGTAAATTATGCAGCTGCGGAATTTAATTTACCTTGGAATTTATCTTTGTGGGAATGCATGGTTGTTTATGGAAAAATTTATGAAGTTGAAAATCTGAAAAAAAGAATCAATGAGATTTTAGAGGTTTTTGAAATGAGTCATCTTAAAAATAAAGTTATGAGGGATTTATCCTTAGGCCAAAGAACCAGAAGTAATTTGTGTAAGGCCTTACTTAATAAACCAAGACTGCTTTTGCTTGATGAACCAATGGCTTCTATGGACCCTGATGTGGTTGATAAAGGGATTACCCTAATAAAACAAATCCAAAAGACAGAGGGCATAAGTATTCTATATACATCACACAATATGTGGGAGATAGAAGAAGTTGCCTCAAATGTTGTTTTTATAAACCACGGCAGGATTATTGCTCAAGGTAGCCCTTTAGAGCTTACAAAACAGGTTTTAGAATCAGAAGGAAAAGAACCAAACTTAAGGGATGTATTTATCCATCTATCCAGGGAAGGGGAGAGTAATGAACCTTAACAGAGTTTTTGCCATTGTCTTAAGACATTACTTTTTAGCCTTAAAACAGCTGGAGAGATTTTTTGATGTGTTAATTTCCCCGATTTTGATGGTTGTACTGTGGGGGTTTTTAACAAAATATGTTCAAGGACTAAATAATCCTACTCTAGCTGAATTTTTGTTAGGAGGGATATTGCTTTGGATTATCTTTGAAAAAGTCAGCACAGATATTGGAGTTAATTTCATGTTTGATGTTTGGGATAGAAATTTAATACCTTTAATGTCTACACCGATTACATTCGTAGAATTCTTAACAGGTTTAGTATTAGTTAGTTTAGCTAAAATTATAGTTGCATTTAGTGTGATGGTAGTAATTGCGTCAATCTTTTATAATTTCCAAATTACTTCATTAGGATTTGGACTGGCTCTTTTTGCGCTCAATTTATTTATTTTTGCTACCTCTTTTGGCATTTTTAATGTGGCCTTGGTTTTAAGGTTTGGTAACTCGGTTGGCCCTTTAACTTGGATAATTCCGTTTCTAGTACAACCATTTTCAGCTGTTTTTTATCCGGTGTCTGTTTTACCTATTTTTTTTCAAAAGGTAGCAAATTTGATTCCAATCTCTTATGTATTTGAGGGGATGAGAGAAGCAATAAAATCCGGACAATTTAATTTTAATCTTTTTTTAGTTTCTTTAATTTTAAATATTCTTTATTTCGCTTTAGCTATTTTATTTTTTGGTTTTATTCTAAAAAAAGTTTTAAAAAGCGGGCGATTGGTTAAAGTAATTTAAATATGCCGGAACTTCCCCATATTGATGAATATATTTTCTCCTTCTGAGCCAACCACTTTTAAAACAAAAGGAATATTATTTAGGCCATGGAGTGCCTGAAATCTGCTATAAATTGTTCAAAATTATCAAACTGCTTCCTTCTATATTTAGTGTGTAGTATACCAGTCGTTGCTCATTTTGCATACATTTTATCTCAAAATGAGCTTACGAATGGTTATACGTATGAGTTCAGTTCTTCCCAGTAGAAATATTGCCTGAGCCTGTCGAAGGCATACATTAATGTAACACTTCGACTCTCCCGCCCCGTACTGTCTAGTACAGGGCAGGATCGCTCAGTGAATATTGCTGGGAAACTCTGAATAGTTACGGTTATACCCGTAGCAAATTCATTTGCAAGTGGTATATAATTACATAATTATGACAAGAGTAAAAGTCAAAAAAGTTTTGAAATATACTGCTATTTTTGAGCCTGCTGAAGAAGGAGGGTATGTTGTATATGTTCCTTCATTGCCGGGTTGTGTTACTGAGGGAGATTCTTTGGAAGAGGCAATGGAGATGGTCAAAGATGCAATCTTAGGTTATATCACCAGTCTTAGGAAACATAACGAAGCTATTCCAGAAGAAAGAGGCCCTAGTCTTGTTGGCGTAATAGATATACCAGTTCAAACAATCTTTTAATGCCTAAGCTCCCGGTTGTTAAACCAAAGGAAATCATAAAGGTTTTGCAAAAAGCTGGTTTTAGTATAGATCATGTAAGCGGTAGTCATTATATTATGTACAATCAAAATAGGACGTTAAGAACAAGTATCCCCTATCATAACAAACCACTTAAGAGAAAAACTTTAAAAAGTATTATAGATTCTGCTCAGCTTTCAGTTGGTAAATTGAAAGAACTTCTTTAAATCTATGCCTGAACTTCCAGAAGTAGAAACCATTAAACTTGGGCTACAAAAGAGAATTGTGGGGCTAAAGATCCAGAAAGTTAAGATTCTTTCTGCAAAATCCTTCCAAAATTCAATGGGACAACCTTTTGATGGAGTTTACCCTGAGCGTAGTCGAAGGGCTCAGGGTCTACGAGGTAGAAAAGTACTCAAAGTTTGGAGAAGAGCCAAGATATTAGGCATGGATTTGGATAAAATAACTTTGTTAATTCATCTGAAAATGTCAGGGCAGTTGGTTTGGAAAGAAGAAAAAGAGAAAGGTAAAGAGAATAGATTTATCGGGGGACATCCGACTGAAGATATGTTAGGCAAGATGCCAAATTCACATACCAGGGTGATTTTTTCATTTTCCAATGGCAGCAAACTTTATTTTAATGATCAAAGAAGATTTGGCTGGGTAAAATTAGTGCAAAGTGCAAAAATCAAAGATCAAAGCGAACAAACTCTAAAAAACTTAGGACCTGAGCCACTGGAAAAGGAATTTACTTGGCAAGTACTGAAAAAAAATCTCTTAGAACATAAAAATATGCCTGTAAAAGTAGCTATTATGGATCAAAGTATAGTTTCCGGAGTAGGGAATATTTATTCTAATGAAGCTTGTTTTAATGCCAAAATTGATCCCAGGACTAAAGTTGGAGATTTGACTGATCATAAGTTTCAGGCTTTATATAAAGGGATAATTAAAGCTTTGCAAGCAGGTATAAAATACGGAGGCTCAACAAAGGTCCATTTTGTTGATCCAGAAGGCAATAAAGGCTATTTTTTGGATTATGCTTATGTTTACGGCCGTAATTCACACCCTTGTAAGAAATGTGAAACAGAAATTCAAAAAACCCAACTAGGTGGTAGGGGTACATACTTTTGCCCCAAATGCCAAACAGTTGTAGGTAGTAGGCTTCATTGTCAAAAATAGTAGGGTATAATACTTTGTTATAGACGTAGACTATAATTCTCTTAGAACTCAAATTATGATCGATAAACCGTCGTTTAGCTCGGTAATTGCAAACAGAGGCTTTTTAAACCTATGGATTAACCAAATTCTGGTTCAGTTATCCTTTAATTCCCTAAATTTTGCCCTTATTATTTGGGTTTTTAAATTAACAGATTCCAGCATTGCTGTTTCTGCGCTTCTTTTTGCTATTTACGTCCCGGCAGTTATTTTAGGATTATTTACCGGGGTTTTGGTGGATATTATTGATAGGCGCAAAATCATCATGATGATTGATTTTTTCTTAAGTTTATTATTTTTTAGCTTGATTTTTTTAAAGGGGAGTTTCCCTGCAATTTTAGCAGTTACCTTTTTTATTAATGCTTTAGTTCAATTTTATTCCCCGGCTGAAGCTTCGGCTTTACCTATTGTTGTTAAGAAAAATCAATTACTTGCTGCTAATTCAATATTCTCAGCAACGCTTTACTCGGCTTTTTTAATAGGTTTTGGGCTGTCTGGGCCGCTTATGAATCACTTAGGCATTGATTCTGTATTCGGGCTAGGAGGAATAGTTCTGGGAGTAGCATTTTTACTCTCTTTAGCGTTTCCTTCCATTAAGTCTATTCCTGATGCGGAAGGCAGAAGACTTATTATGGCGCTGGCCGGAAGAAAATATACTGAGATAAAAAAAATTGGCATTTTTGAAATTTTGGAAACCATCCGATTGATAAAAGGTAAATTAGCGGTATTATCATCAATTATGATTTTGGCAGGGGTGCAGATGGCAACAGGCATATTGGCAGTTTTAATGCCGGGATTCCTGGAAAAATCTTTACAGATTAAAGCTACAGATGCATCGTATGTGTTAATTATTCCTTTAGGGTTGGGGATTGTTATAGGGGGAATAACCTTAGCTAGGTTTGGAAGCAGTTTAGTAAAAAGAAAATTAGTTGCGAAAAGTGTTCTTTTTGGAGGGCTATTATTTTTCCTGGTGGGCATTGCTCCGCTTGTCTCTCCGGCTATCAGTTATTTTAAGCACCCAAGGCCTGTATCTTTTTTGCATCAACTGCCCCTTTCCAAAATATTGGTTGGAGGGTCATTTTTACTCGGGATAGCCATGGTGTCAATTTTGGTCACGTCGCAAACAACTTTACAGGAAAATACTCCGGAAAAAGATCGAGGCAAAGTCTTCTCTGTTTTAGGAGCAGCTATGTCTGGATTATCTTTAATTCCGATCTTAGTATCAGGCATTCTGGCTGATATTTTTGGCACGACCCCGATATTTATCGGATTGGGTTTTCTAGTTATTTTAATAGGTTTGTTTGGACTTAGGCCTGCTTTATTTTTCAAAAAAGAGGATTTGTCCTTTCGCGTCAGAGAATTTTTAGGCTTAGGACATTGGGAAAGAAAAAGTTAAAAGTCAAAAGTTAAAACTCAAAAGTGCAATTCAAAAGTTAAAAGTTTTGAATTTTAACTTGCAATTTTGCCTTTTGCATTTTGAATTTTGAATTAGTAATATCCCATCATGTTTTTAAAAAGTTTAAATCTGACAAATTTTAGAAATTATTCAAATTTAGACCTAAAGTTTGACAATCGTCCAACTATTTTAATTGGGGATAATGCTGCTGGAAAATCAAATATTTTAGAGGCTGTTTACCTACTTTCTATTGCTAAATCTCTACGCGTTGAAGTGGAAGATGAGTTAATCAAAAATGAAGATAGTTTTGCAAAGGTGGAAGGTTTTTTAACAGAGCCGGAAACAGAGTTATTAGTGATTATTAATCGTCAAGCAGAAGAAATGACGTTTAGAAAAAAGGTTTTAGTAAATGGTATACCAAGGAGAACAGTGGATTTTATTGGCAATTTGCCGGCAGTTATTTTTTATCCGTCTGATATTAATATGGTAACCGGCCCGCCTTCCTTGCGAAGGTGGCATCTTGATTTAGGCCTGGCACAGATTGACCCCAGCTATAAAAAGGCTTTAACTTTATATGAACAATTTTTAACTTCCAGAAATAGGGTTTTAAAAATGGTGAGGGAAAGGCAAGCAAAATTAGATGAGTTGGATTATTGGACAAGCGGAGTGGTTCAAAACGGTGAAGTTATCACAAAGAAAAGACTTATTTTTTTTGATTTTATCAATCAACTGGAAAAGCCGTTAGGGGAGTTTAGATTTGAGCATAAACCAAGTGAGGTGACAGTTGAAAAGCTAATTGAAACAAATGGCCGGGAAGTGGCTGCTGCGGCAACTTTAATCGGGCCTCATAGAGATGATTTTAAGCTCTACTTGGAAGATCGGGATTTGGCTATTTTTGGCTCGCGTGGTGAGCAAAGAACAGCTACTTTGGCTTTTAAACTGTCTCAACTTGAATACATGGCTAAAGTTTTAGGTAAAAGACCAATCTTACTTTTGGACGATGTTTTTTCAGAGTTAGATGCAGATCACAGAGCTCATGTAGTAGAAATAGTTTCTAAACAGCAAACCATTATTGCCACAGTAGAACTGGAAAATATTCCAAAAACATTCTTGGACTCTGCCAGGATACTCAGAGTAGAGGATGGGAAGATTTCTCCTTTGTTATCCTGAGTGATTAGCGAAGGATCTAATTTGTAAATTTAAAGGTGGAAAGAATTTGATCAAATATTCTATGTACATTGTCTTGGTTTGGATAAGGTGTATCTATATTGTATGGACTAAAGTTTATTTCAATGAATTGGTTATCCTTAATTTGAAAAAACACATCATCACTCCAATACTGCGGATAAGAAATAGATCTAAACACTTGATAGTTATTTAATATTCCTTGTCTATAACTTTTTGCTCTTTCTTTTCCAAACATTGCTTCTAAGCTGCTATTCCTGTGGTGGATATATATTTCATAAAGCTGAACGTCTGACTTATTGAGTTTATATTCCTGAGATTGAATGTGAGTAAAATAGCCTCCATTCTGATCTGCATAATCTTCATTTAATAACCAATTCTGAGGATATTTTAGAGAATAGCCAAACATTCTATTTGTATATGTTTTCCAGTTAGCACTTTTGCCAGAACCATTTGGTACAGGGCTAGCAGCAGAACTGATTGGTGTAGGATTGATAGCAGACGGAGTAGACGAAGGAGTAATAGTAGTTTGATTATTCGAATAATTAGCATAGATTAAATACCCACCTAAAGCTACAATTATTAAAACAACTATTAATATTGGAGCCAGGCCCGCCTGACGGACGGGTAAACCTTTTTGGGTCATTAAAGTCAGCATATCATAGTGGTATAATTTACTTATATGACAAAAAAATTGGACTACATAATTAAATTAACCTACGACAAAACCTACAAAGGCTATGTGGCTGATGTGGTGAACTTATATGGCTGTATGTCTCAAGGGAAAACTAAAAAAGAGGCTTTAGAAAATGCAGAAAAAGCAATTAAAGCATATATGGGAGCAATGAATTTGAAGAAAGATAAAAATGCAGAGTTTGCCAAAAGATCTGTGTATACTCCTATCCCTACTTTTAATGCCTAAATTAACCAATATTTCAGGTAAACAGGTTGTTAAAGCATTTTTAAAATTTGGCTACGCTCATGTCCACACTTCCGGTGACCATGCTATTTTACAGAAACCAAATGCTCCTAGTTTATCAATACCGCTTCACAAAGAGGTTGCCCCATTTCTTTTAAGAGCTCAGATCAAAAAGGCGAATATTTCTTTGGAAGATTTTATTAAAACTTTGAAATAATTATTTTTTAATTCCCCATCTGGAGGCAAGACGGGAGAGTTGATAGGTTACCATTACAGCAAAAAGAGTGATGATAACAGCATAAATAAACTTAGAAATAACCCCTGCCTGGTCTGGATAAAACCTTTGAATATACTCTTTGACAAACTCTTGTACTGCTTCATTCCAGGCTAGAGCTGCCACCAGTCCAAAGCCTGAGGTGGACAGCGTGATAAATTGTTCAATTAATTCTCTGCGGAAAGATGTTTCTTTTTTAGTTTTAGCAACCATAATTAAAAGTGTATAATATACTCAGATTTATGTCAAAAATAGTCACTTTACCAGGGTTAATTGATATCCATACACATCTTAGAGAACCAGGAGCTATGCAAAAAGAAGATTTTGAAACTGGTACCAAAGCTGCAATTGCCGGAGGATATACAGTTATCCTGGATATGCCAAATAATCCCGAACCTACTGTAAGTCCGGAAGCCCTGGAGAATAAAATTGTCTTAGCAAAGGGGAGAATTTTTTCTGATGTGGGATTTCACTTTGGGGCAACTCCTACAAATTATAATGACTACAATTTAGTAAAAGATAGAGTATTTGGATTAAAAGTCTATATGAATCACACTACAGGAGATCTACTTATGGAAGATGATTTTGCTTTAGAAAAAGTTTTTAAGTTTTGGATTCAAGGCAAGCCGATTTTGGTTCATGCCGAAGGCGACACTTTAAAAAAAGCGATTAATTTGGCTAAAAAGTTTAACCAAAAACTTCATGTTTGCCATGTTTCATTAAAAGAAGAAATTGAGAGAATAAAGGAAGCAAAAATGGAAGGATTAAATATAAGCTGTGAGGTATCCTGTCATCATCTGTTTTTAACTGATCAGGATGCAAAAAGATTGGGCGCATTTGGGGCCATGAGGCCACCTTTATCAACAGAGGAAGATAGGCAGGCCTTGTGGGATAATTTAGACTCAATTGATATGATTGCCTCTGACCATGCCCCTCATACAAGAGAAGAAAAAGAAGTAATTGGAAAAGTGGTGAATGGTGTGCCTGGGTTGGAGACCAGTGTACCTCTTCTTTTAAATGCAGTAAATGAAGGTAAAATTACGCTTGAAAGAGTTATTGAATTAACCTCAACAAACCCCAGAAGAATTTTTAATATTCCTGAACAATCTGATACGGAAGTAGAAGTTGATCTGGAGGAAATATATACAATTGATTTTAAGGATATGTTTACAAAATGCGGATGGACTCCTTTTGCAGGCATGGAAGTTACAGGAAAAATTAAGAAGGTCACTTTGAGAGGAAACGTAGTTTTTGATCAAGGTAAAATAATGGGGCGTTTTGGCCAAGTAGTTTATCCTAATATTTAAGCTTACCCAAAAGAAACAACATTAGAGCTTTTTGAACATGAAGCCTATTTTCTGCCTCCTGAAAAACTACTGACTGACTGCCGTCAATAACTTTGCTTGATACTTCTTTGCCTCTGTAAGCCGGTAAACAATGCATAAAGATGGCGTCTTTTTTTGCATATTTCATTAATGCAGTATTGACCTGATAACTTTTGAAGATTTTTAGTCTTTTTTCTTGATTTGTATCTCCCATACTAATCCAAGTATCAGTAACTACCACATCAGCATCTTTAATAGCTTTTTTAGGGTCTTCTGTTTCAAAAACTTGTCCCAGCTTTTTTGCTTTTTTAACAATTTCTTTATCCATCCAATATCCTTTTGGAGACCCACAATTAAATGTCATACCTAGCATAACAACGCCTAGACAAAGTGAGTGTGCAACATTGTTTTCACCGTCACCAATATAGCTTACAGTAAGTCCTTTAAGACTGGTTCTTAACTCCCAAATAGTAAATAAGTCTGTCAATGCTTGACATGGGTGTTCAATGTCAGAAAGGCCATTAATTACGGGAATGGTACTATTTTTGGCAATCTCTTCAATTGTTTTATGGCTGTAAGTTCTTGCCACAATAAGATTTACCATACTGGATAAAACCCTAGCCACATCTGCTTCTGATTCTCTAACGCCAATTCCCGTATCTCTGGGATCCAGGTAAACTACATGTCCGCCAAATTGTGCCATCCCAATTTCAAAAGAGATCCTGGTTCTAAGAGATTGCTTTTCAAAGATAAGGGCCAAGGATTTTCCCTGCAAAAGTTGTTTATGAGTCCCTTTTACCTGAAGTTCTTTTTTCATTTTTTTAGCCAATAAAAATATTTCCCAAATTTCTTTAGTTGATAAATCTGTTATCGATAAAAAATCTTTTTTCATATGTTTTTTGTCAAATACAAAGCATCAGTCGTGATAGTGAACCCACTCTTCTCATAAAAAGGAATTACTTTTAAATTTGTTAGACTAACTCCTAAGTTCATTCTATGAGCACCTTTTTTCTTCAGTTCTGTCTCAGCGGTATCTAGTAGTAATGATCCTAACCCCAGATTATGGTAAGAAGGATGAATAGCTAAATGATAAATCCAGCCTCTTCTGCCATTAAATGTGCCTAAAACACATCCAATAATATTTTGTTTATCAGTTAAGACAAAACATGAAGATGGATTTAGTTTAAGAATATTTTGAAAATCATAAAGCTCTGTTTGCTTATCAGTCAGACTCAAGCCTGCTTTTTCCCATAGAGAAAAAATCTGCTCAAAGTCAGAAATATTCACTTTCCTAATCAAAATATTTTCTTTATTAACCTTTTTCATATTTACTCTTTTTAACCTCCTTAATTTGATTTGCTAGCTTCATCTGTAATGAGTAAATTTCTATAAACCCAGCGCTGGCATTGACATTTAATCCATATCCTTCTTTGTTGTTGAAAGAGGCATGATTTAAGGCAAAAGGGGAGCTTACTGCTACAACTGTTGTCTGGCCTTTAAATAGCTTAACAGTTACTTCACCCATAACTTTTTGATTCACCTTATCATTGAATGCATTTATAGCCTCCATTGCAGGATCAAACCACAAAGCCCCATAACACAAGTAACCCCATTTTATGTCCATTTGCCACTTAATCTCATTTAGAGTTCTAGTTGACACATATTTTTCTAAATTCCTGTGTGCTTCTATTATTACATGAGCTCCGGGATGCTCATAAACACCTCTATTTTTAAGTCCGACCAGCCTATCTTCTAAAAGGTAAACTGTTCCTACTCCATGAATACCTGCAATTTTATTGAGTTTAATAATCAATTTTGCCAAAGGCAGTTTTTCTCCATTTAAGGCAGTTGGAATACCTTTTTCAAATTTAAGTTTTATATATTCTTCTTTGTCTGGAGCATTTTTTGGCAGAATATAGGTAGTTAAAAACTTCTCCTCAGGAGCGATTAAAGATGGATCAGTTATTTCCCCGCCTTCCCAGGTAATTCCCCACATGTTGTCATCATCGGAATAAGGTATATCAACAGATGCAGGGACTGGTATACCGTGTTTTTTGGCATATTTAATTTCTTCATTTCTATCCATATTCCACTCTCTGACAGGGGCAATAATTTTCATTTTAGGATCATGAGTTAAAATATACCCCTCAATTCTCACTTGGTCGTTACCTTTACCAGTACAACCATGAGCTATTGCATCACAGCCATATTTTAAAGCTTCCTTTACTGCTGTTTTTCCCAAAATCGCCCTGCCCAGGGGAGTTGACAGGTGATAATCACCCTGGTATTGAGCATTTGCTTTAATTCCTTTTGAAATATATTCATCAGCAAACTCGTTTTTTAAATCTAAAACAATAGCCTCTTTAACTCCAAACCTTAGAGCCTTTTGTTTAATAGCTCTCAAGTTATCATGTTGTTGACCTAAATCTGCTGTTAAGGTTAAAACTTCACATTTATAATTATCTTGAATCCATTTAAGCATTACTGAAGTATCTAACCCTCCTGAATAGAGGAGTAATACTTTTTTAATTTCTCCCTTTTTCCCTTCATATGAACTTACCTTTATATAATCGGTTTTTGATTTCATAAATCATTTCCTTTCTTCATATTCTCTGCCTATATCTTGGTATGCATCTCTAAAGCTTTTACCAGCTAAAGTAAGTTTTAAGGCTTTTTCTGTTGCGAATAGTTCTTCAGTCATAGAGGATGTAAGCCGTGCTGTGTTAGGAGTAAGATTTTCTAGTAAGATTTTTGTTGTTTTTAGGCTGTCTAATGTAATTTCCAGGCTTTCCATCAATGGTTTTTTTGTATCCTGAAGATCTCTGTTATAACCAGAAATTAAGTTAGAAGATAAAGAAACAATTTGAGTATAATTTCCTAAAACTAAATGTACCTTACTTCTTAAAAGTTCTGCTAAATCCAAGTTTTTCTTTTGCGGCATGATGCTTGAGCCAGTTGTTATTTTAGATGAGGCTTCAAAAAAGCCAAATTCTAAAGTTGTAAACAGCATTACATCTGAAGCAAATTTATTTATAGTTAATAAAACTTGAATTAAGGAAGATAAAATAAAAGCTTCAAATTTTCCCCTGGATTGTTGGCAGTAGATAGGATTTTCCTGGACTTTTTTAAAGTTTAAAAGATTAGCAGTATATTTTTTATCAAGGTTAACAGGTAGGCCATAGCCTGCAGCTGATCCCAGAGGTGATTGGTTAATTAAAGTATATGCTGAATTTAAAATTTCCAGATCATCTTTTAATGAAGAAATAAAAGATTCTACCCAAAGGCCAAGTGAGGAGGGCATGGCTTTCTGCATATGTGTATAGCCAGGCATAGGAATCTTTCCGTACTTTTTGTTAAATTCTTTGAAAGTTAAGATAAGTTCTTTGACTGATTTTTGAATCTTTTCTAACTCGATTTTACTGTAGAGTCTTAGGGCTGTAAGAATTTGATCGTTCCTGGATCTACCAGTATGAATCTTTTTGCCAACTTCCCCGTATTTTTCAGTTAAATAGTTTTCAATCTTGGTATGAATGTCTTCATCTCCAAACTGCAGATTAAATTTGTCTTTATTTGCTAATTCCAATATTTCTGTTAAACCTTTGTCTAATTTAGTTAATTCATCTTTTTCCAAAATACCTATTTTAGCCAGCATTTTGGCATGAGCCAAAGAGCCTTCAACATCATAAGGGAGTAGCTTTTGATCCAATAAAAGATCTTCTTTTGTTTCAAAGGCTTCAACCAGAGGATCTAATGAGGATTCTCTGCCCCACAATTTATTTTTCTGTTTCTTCATATATATTTTTAAATTAAAAAAGCCCTTGTAAATTCCTTAATCTATAAATTAAGAAACTTACAAGGGCCCTTCGATAAACTCAGGACGATACCACCTTGCTTTGTACGTTCAGTTTACTACGATTCGGTTTACACGAACGTAGTTTACATGAACGTACCTTATTCATGCTCTTCTTTTTCTGTTAGAAAACAAAGAGTGCTGACTTTTACGGTTTCGCCTCCGTCGTAGTAATTCCTTTTGGGATTTTTCCTACGCTGCTTGTCTACTGCGGTAGACTCCTGCCTCGCCTGACATCGAGTCAAGGCGGGCAAACGCATTTACTACAATCAGTTTACTACGATTCGGTTTACACGAACGTAGTTTACATGATTGTAGTTTAATATTTAATTGTTAACCAAAGTATAACAGTAGAATATTAGATTGTCAAGTATTACACTATGGGTTATTTGACATTTTTAACTCTTGCTCTACCTTCTCTGATAAAAATATCTTCATTAGCGATTGATATGGAACATCTTTTTTGTTTGCCAGTTGTTTAATGCGGGCAAGTAAAAAAGAAGGTAACCTTAATGAGATAGATTCTGTTGAAGGTTTAAGATTAGGGAAAACTGCTTTTTCTGCTTTTGACCAATCTATATATTCAGTAGAATCATGAGTAGCCCAAAATTCTCTTTCCTCATCTTCAGTTTTAAAGACAGGTATCTTTTTAAATTTTTTCATAAATAATCTCCTCCTTTCTATTCATATCTCTGGCAGAAATAATTCTTATCTGCTCTTCTCTAATAGTAAATGATAAGAATAATCTTCTTCCTTCATCTGTTTTTCCTAAAGCCTGAAACCTTATTTCTATTTGAGAATGTTTTACATCTTCAACAATTAGTAGAGGTTCATTACTAAAAACTGCTTCTATTTCTTGTTTATGAACCCTGTGCTTAATCCAATTCTTATCTATATTCCCATTATCCCATTCAAAAACAAGCGGCTCAGGCAGGATCTTCACTTATAAAGTATATTACTGCAATATACATTTGTCAAGGTCAAGTATGCATAGTTAGACAATTTGACAGCTCATAATGCTGCAAGAGTGAGTAGGCTGAGATACATCGGTAACACTCTAGAGTTAGAATAACTAACTTAAGGAGGTGATTTAAAAGGAGCTTCACAAAAAATAAGATTAATGCAATTACCTCATAATATGATTGATCCTCTGACTGATCAATCAATTGCTGAAGCAGTAGGATTAAGTTTGGTGTTGGCTTGTGTTTCGCAGGAAATCAATCCGGGAACAATTAAAGTCAGATCATCGGCAAACACGAGAGCAGCAGAAGTGGCTGCACTTGTTGCTAGACTAACTGGCGGCACCGCTGTTTATGATGAAAGATTGAATTGCGTAGATTATCCAAAAGGTAAAACAGATCAAGAGATTGATCATTTATTAGGCCCTGCTAATAAAGGAAGTCTACGCTGGGATAAGAAAACAGTAGATGATGCAATTGGAGATGGAACTTATAATAGGACAACTAAAAATGTAAAAGATCTTATACAAGAAGGCGTTACTGTAAAAGGATGGACAATTGATGTAACACATACTCAACAAACAAATGCGGCAGATTTAAAGGCAGGAAGGGAACCTTCCCGATTAGCTGAAATGGGTTTCTCTGTTTGGAGATCCCCAGTTGAATCAACACTATTACCAAATGGAATATTTATTTCTCAATGATGTATTGTCTTTTTCTAAAGGAATTCCAAAAATTTTAGGACTTGACAGAGACAGCTTATAAGGTTAAACTAGCAAAAAGATTATGCAAAAACTTTGCAATATTAAAGTTAACAGTACAGTAAGGAGTGATTGATCCGCCAGTGGGCGGATTTTTTTTAACATGAAGTTTAAAAGCAGAGACATAATAGATATCAATGACTTTTCCAAAGAAGAATTACTTCATATTCTAAAATCATCTAAAAATTTCGATCCTACTTTTGTAAAGTCCAAAAAATCTAATTATTCTTTAGGTGTAGGTAAAATTGCAGCAGCGCTTTTTTTTGAGCCTTCCACTCGAACAGAGCAATCTTTCAGATCAGCAGCGCAGAGAATCGGTATGGGGATTATCGGATTTAATGATTTAGATGTAACTTCCATGCACAAAGGAGAAACATTTGAAGATACAATCAGGATTGTAGAATCTTATTCAGATATCCTGATTATCAGGCATCCAGAGGAAGGGTCTGCCAAAAAAGCAGCAGAGGTAGCGCAAATTCCAGTAATAAATGCAGGAGATGGGGCAAATCAACACCCAACTCAAACAATGCTGGATTTATACACCATCTTAAAAGATGCGGGTAAATTAGACGGAATCAGCGTAGCTTTTATGGGTGACCTGAAATATGGCCGGACAGTTCATGCTTTATCTATTGCTTTGTCTCATTTTAAAGTCAAACAAATCTTTATATCTCATCCTCTGCTTAGGATGCCGGAGGAATATTTAACACTTTTAAAATCAAGAAAAGCTGAGTTTGAGATTCTGGAAAAACTGCCAGGTAATTTAAAAGAAATAAACTTTTTGTATCAAACCAGGGTGCAAAAAGAAAGGTTTAAGGATTTAAAACTTTATAACAGGATAAAAGATCAATTTATTTTGGGTAAAGACTTTGTTAAATATTTAGACGCAGGAGTAAAGCTAATGCATCCTCTTCCAAGGATAAATGAGATTGATCCGATGTTAGATGCCCATCCAAATGCGATTTATTTTGCTCAAGCAAGAAATGGTTTATATGTTAGAGAAGCATTACTGGCGTTAGTTTTAGGAAAAATTTGAGATTTAAGGAGAACTATGCAGAGTAAATTAATTCTGTCCGATAGGACAGTTTTTTTAGGAGAATCTTTTGGATTTGAGGGAGTTACTTCGGGTGAGGTCGTTTTTAATACCGGCATGGCAGGGTATCCTGAATCTCTGACAGATCCTTCTTACTATGGGCAGATTTTAGTTTTAACTTATCCATTGCAGGGGAATTATGGTGTTCCTAAAAAGGATTTTTGGGAGTCAAAAAGAATTCAGGTTAAAGGATTAATTGTGCAAAATTATATTAATCACCCGTCGCATTTTGAAAGCCAGAAGACTTTGGAGATGTGGTTAAAAGAAGAAAAAATACCCGCATTGCAAGGAATTGATACAAGAATGTTAACAGTAAAGCTGCGGGAACATGGAGTAATGCTAGGTAGGATGGAAATAGAGTCTAGAGTCAAGAGTCTAGACTCTAGTAAAAACAAACCTAGATTCTCGACTCTAGCGACTAGCGACTCTGTTTATGATCCCAATGAGGAAAACATCCTGCCTTATGTAAGTACTGATAAGGTAGAAATTTATGGTCAAGGTAAGAAGAACATAGTATTAATAGATTGCGGGGCTAAAGAAAATATTATCAGAAGTTTAGTTAAAAGAGGAGTAAAAGTTACCAAAGTTCCCTGGGATTTTAATCCTTTAAAAGCGGATTTTGATTTTGATG
>CAYMZB010000063.1:0-8724 GCA_964394845.1 uncultured Gammaproteobacteria bacterium
AATAATTTCAGACTTACTTTTCTTTTGAGTCCTAGCTGTATTATTAATCTCTCTATTCAATTCTTCTGGAAGATAGATGTGTGTCCTTTGCATAGTAAGGTTATTATATCACATGTTACAGGTGCTACAAATAAATGCTGAAGGTAATCTAAAGGAAGAAACATAATCCGGCTTATGCTCCCCTTAACATGAATTAGTTACAAGAATCTACTTTGAAACTTTGTTCTTTTAAAATATTTCCAGTTGGAGGGAATACTCCGTCGTCATTATCTCTTATTTGTACAGAATAATTAGTTCCCGCTGAAAGCTGAGTAAAATTACCTTTGTTAAGCGAGTCAACTACGTTACCATGCAAAGCAAGACCCTTTAAAGAATTAGAATAGCTTCTGAGTATATAGTACTTATCAGCATCTTTATTAAAAAGATAAGCTGTTGCTTTTTGAAAATTCAAACTATTATCTCCACTTGTTACAAGAAGTATATAAGGATTTACTATCCAATTATTTGGATGAGTTGGGTTTATCGGTTTAAAACAGATTGCAGATACATTAAAGGTTGAGGAGGAAAGTTGATCAGCCACAAATACATCTGTTCCATAACTGGATGATAAACAGGGATTACTTGTCAAGTAGCACGAATCAGGTGGTATTGGTCCTGGAAATGTATATTCAGTTACCTTAATAGATTTTACTGGATTTGTTGTTTTATTGAAAAAAGAAATTTCAGTAGGTTTAAATGTTGCACTCCCAAAAGAATTTGTAACAGCTTTTGCTGCAGAGTCAGAACTACAATCAGATTCGCTCTTCATACAGATCCATAACTGATACATTCGATTCGGTATTAGTCCGTTTACATCACCACTCAATCTAACAACCATACTATTCCATCCAGGACTGCTAAAATCTTCTTTCATTTCCAGGAGCTCAGCCAATACCGTTCCTGCTGATTTAAGTACAGGACCTATAGAATTAGGAATAAGTTTGATATTACTGGAGAATAAGGGGGTAATACTCCTTATGGATTGTGGCGGGACCTCCGGAATTGGGTTTGTGATAGGACTTGGAGCTACTGTAGGTGAGAGAGTATCATCATTAATTACAATTTTAAATACCATCTGGCTTGAACTACCTCTATGACAATCTGGAGGAGTTGTTTTGTTATTACAGCTCTCCCCGTAAATAATTAACGTTGCATAATAAACACCTGGTTTTTTAGAAGGTGCTTTTACGCTTAATGAACTATTAATTACCTCTTCACCAGGTTGCACAACTTTTTGAGTTGTTGTACTTGGTCCGGAAGTTATGTTTGTATCAAATCCGTAAAATGTTAACATTCCTGCAGGACTACTCCGTGATGTTATAGTTGTTCTATATAAAGGGCCACTGGTTCTATTAGATGCTTTAAAAAATCTTTTTATTTCACAGGGCGATTCAGGTTTATCGTAGTCTACAGATTTACATTCAACTGTGGTAGTAGACTTGTCTAAAATGATTTTATAATCATATTCCACATATTTTGGTAAATTAAACTTTAAATCTCCTTTTCCAGATAGACAGGCATTTTCCAATGCCTGACAATCAGAATCATTTGCTAATTTAACTTCTATATAAGTATTTTCATCTGTATATTCAACACCATTTCCTTGATCCTTAAACGAGGCACTACCTGATTGATTTGTTGTAATAGTTCCTTCACTTCTACACCCTCCGACTTGAGGACCTTCCGGACATATATATAAAGTATATTGAGTGTTTGCTTTTAAGCCACCGACACTCCCGCTTAATTTAGTACTAATAAAAAATGGTTCTGTTGCGGTTGCAATAATTTGCACTGTTCCATAGGCATTTTTTAACGAGCCAGTAGGAAGAAGATTGATATTCAGAGTTTTAGATTCTGCCGGAGTTGTTCCGGAGACTAACTCCACCTGTCCGGATCTTCTTTCAACTTTGCCGGTGGAATCTTTAAAGTCTACCCAGATGAACTTTTGCCCTGGAGCCACATCTTTAAAGGTATAATCTATGACCATCGGGGCAGCGGTATATGGGATATAAGTAGCAGTATCCAGATCTGCGGGTGTTTCTGCGTAGCGGTAGAAAGCAGTGGTGACAGCAGCAGGAGTTGGAGTTGAAGTAGGTGCAGAAATTGGGGTTGGTGCAAGGGAAGGAGCTGAGGTAGGTGCAGGTCCGCCTGCAGTGTCACACTTTTGATTGAACTTAGAGGCCAGACAAGAGTAGTCTTTGGCGTTGACCTTACCATCGAGATTGATATCAGCAACAGCACAATCACCGGTAGCATCTTTAAAGTAACAACCTGATAGTTTGGAAAAGTCTAAAATATTAACCCATCCGTCTTTATTAATATCTGCACTACAGGCAGTGCAGGTAAATACTGCCGGAGTTGGGGTAGGAACAGGAGTTGGAGAGGACAGGGAACACTGTTTATCTAAGTTAGCCTGCCAGCATTTGATATCATCATCATTAATTTGTTTATCACCATTAACATCAGCATTGGCACAAGCTCCTAATACAGGCTTTGATTTACAAGCTTTGATCAGACTAAAATCTCCAGTGTTAACAGATCCGCTTTTGTCAGCATCAGCGCTGCAGGCGGTACAGGCAGACGGAACAGTACTGGGGTTTGGTGTAGGATTAGTTGGAACATCAGCAAAGGTGTAGGTTTTAGCCTCACCCAGGTTTTTAACAGAGTAGCCTTCACCAGGAACAATCGTAAAGTTATTAAAAGGATAACCTATGGGATGTGATTGATAACCGCCAGCTTGAAATTTGGAGATAGTAGAGACATTTAACCCCTGCTTTTTCATATCCTGGAGCAGTGACTCAGCTTTGTTAATTGATAATTTAACTTGAGGCAAGGTAATCAATGAACTGCCTTTGGGGATAGTCAGACTATAGATATCAGGTTTAGTACCTGTTAAGGTGATACTGCCTTTCCAGTTTTTGCTGACTACAAAATACCCTTCACCTGGTTTGACTGCAAAGTTATCAGTGGCAGTTCCCGGATTGTGAGTGATATTTTTTCCAGTGGCCGGATCTGTTTTATAGATGGAGGCGATCTTGCCTTGAGCTGTTGTATTCAACTCCTTTAAAAAATCTTCGGCTGTATAGCTTGCGCCTTTATCAATAGTTAACCCTATTAAGTTATTACCATATCCGATATTAAAAGTCTGGCTGGCAGCTTCAGTGCCCAATACTTTAGGCGCAGTAGTTCCAACCCCGATATTACCAGCTGGACCTAAAGGAGAGATAAACTCAATCTTAACTGTTGGAGAAGTGGTTTTGGTGATTACTGTACCTAACGAATCTTTGAAAACAACCGGAGGATTAGAAGCTTTGGAAAATAGTTTAAGTGGAGATCCTTGTGTAATTAAATATACTCCAACAGCTATCCCAATAAGAAGGATTAGTAAGAATAAAATATGGGCAGCACCCCTTTGGGGTAATTTATCCATCTGATTTAACAGTTGCACACCACCCCCCCCTTGTCAATACCTGCTTTGATGTTTATCCTAACGAAGAACCTTTAAATATTTTAGGGGTCAGCCATTCCGGTTCAATGTTTTCGGAAATAACACCTTCCTCATATGGTCTCTCTTCAGGTGAAGGCTGATTTACTATCTGCGTAGCATTTGTAGGCATAGAATCATCCCCAGAATTATCCACAACAGGTTGAGGAGTAGTAGGCATTAAACCACTCCAATCATATGAAGGAGTAGAAGCTGCTGATCCAGGCTTTCTTCCACCAACCCGCAAACATTGAGCTACAGCCATATATGTTTCTGCATTTACCTTTTCGTCTGTTAAATTTTTTGTTACACTAAATATTCCTGCTAAAAGATTGCTTGCAGAGTCACTATCCAGGTTAAACCCTAGATCAGTAATTACTGCACCTATTACCTCAGATAAAGAAGAACTTGCAGTATCTACAATATTTGTTTGGCCAAAACTAGTATTAGCTGTTTGAGTATCAATATTTACGACATGAGTTCCGGAAAAAGCTTGCGGGCTTGAGTTATAAACATTTCCTAAAGCATTAAGATTAACTGCCCCCACAACAAAGATTAAATTAAAACCACCTCCCTGGTAATGGGGAACTATCCTACTAGGCTGAAAAGTTTGACCCGGTAGAACATGAAAAACTAAATTCAAATTACTTCCTTCTGCAAACCAATCTAATTTTTCTAAGGCTGGTACTGTATTATCAGATGCAGCAACCCCTTCCAAAGTTAAAGTTAAATTACCGCCATCTGTTGAGGGAATGTTTTTTTGAATATGGTCTACCCCAAATAAATGTGACTGACCTACTTTTACTAAATCATCACAAACTATAGAAACTTGTTTTCCGGCTCCTTCAAAAGTTAGAAATAAGGCCAAACCACTAGAGAGTTGGTCAATATTAGCATTTACAGGTAAAGCAATTAAGATGCTTTTTGCAGTAGGAAGTAAGGTTTTTAGCTCGGTAAGCTGTGTATCGTATTTCATCTATGAGGCAGTATGGCTTGATTTTACCACGAGTATCCCATAATCGCAAGATTACCCATTATATAACTCTAAAGCTCTCCACAACATCTCCGGTTACAAAATCTATAGCAGGAGCAAAAAGCATTCCGCAATCATTACCTTTTTCAACTTTGTTAACCTCTTCTTTAACCTTTTTCAAAGACTTCAGCTTAGTTTCACCAAGCAACTTCCCCTCCCTAACTACCCTAATTTTCTGCCCTTTGGCTATTATTCCTTCTATCATTCTGCATCCGGCAATCTTTTCGTTTTTACCATATGGAAATTCAGCAATTATATCAGCTCTCCCCATCACTTCTTCCAGCTGACCTACTTCAAGAAAAGTGTTAACAACTTCTTCAATATCATCTAAAAGCTCATATATAATGTTATAGTTCCTGATTAAAACATGCTCGTTTTCAGCAAGCTTTTGGGCGCCTGAGGCTACCTTAACATTAAAGCCGATTATAATTGCTCCGACTGTTGAAGCTAATTTAACATTTTCCTCGCCAATATCACCTGTACCAGTTAATATAAAATCAACTACTTTTCCCTCTAAATTAAACTTTTCCGCAGAAAGCTGTATTGCCTCCAAGGAGCCTTGTTTATCAGCTTTAATGATAACTTTTAGCGTTTTTGCATCTTTTTGTTTGAGTTTGTCCACTAAAGACTGTACCTCTTCCACCTTCTTTTCCTCTTCCCCTTCTCCTAGTATTGTCCCAACTGTTGGAACTGCTTCCAAACCCAATACCTCAACCGGAGTAGAAGGTCCAGCTGTGTCTATGCTTTTAAGACTAGAATCAAACATTCCTCTAACTTTAGACTTTACTCCACCGAGAATAATTGTCATACCTTTTTTTAAAGTGCCGTTTCTAACTAAAATTGTGGCAATAGAACCCTTAAACTTATCCAAGTTAGCTTCAATAACCACCCCGGCCGGGGGTAGCGTTGGATCACCCTTAATCTCATGTAGCTCTGAAACTAAAGTAATTACTTCCAAAAGTTTATCTACACCTTCACCTGTTTTTGCAGAAATAGGTACAATGGGAATATCTCCGCCATACTCCTCAATTAGAACTTCTTTATCAGAAAGCTGTTTTTTGATTTTTTCTAGCTGAACTTTTGTATTTACCCCTGGTATATCCATCTTATTTATCGCCACAATCATTGGAACTTTTGCTTTTTGTATATGATTTAATGCCTCTGTTGTTTGAGGCATAATCCCATCATTTAAAGCTATAACTAAAATTGCGATGTCAGCAACTTTTGCTCCTCTGGAGCGCATTTTCTCAAAAGCAGCATGGCCCGGGGTATCAATAAATGTAATAACTTGAGAATTGTGAGTTACTTGATATGCGCCAATGTGTTGAGTAATCCCGCCATGTTCTTTTGAAACTACAGAAGATTTACGGATAAAATCCAAAAGGGTAGTTTTGCCATGATCAACATGGCCTAAGATAGTTACGATTGGCGGTCTTGTTTGTATTGCCATAATTTAGAAGAGTTGCCATATTACTTTTCAGTAGTATCTTCTGGCTTCTTTTCAATTTCCTTGTCTTTTTTATCCTCTGCTACAACTTCTCCTTCAACTTTAGGTTCCTCTGCTCCTTCTATATCAATTTTCCACCCTGTTAATTTAGCTGCTAAACGGACGTTTTGTCCGCCTTTACCAATCGCCAAAGATAATTGGCTTTGCGGAACAGTAACTGTTGCTATTTTATCTGTTTCATTTAATTTAACCTGAATATCTTTAGCAGGAGATAACGAAGCTGCAACAAATCTGGCTGGATCATCAGAATAGCTAATTATATCTATCTTTTCATCTCCCAACTCACCCATAACAGCCTGTACCCTAACTCCTTTTTGTCCTACTAATGACCCCACAGGATCAACACCGTCTTGGGTTGAAAAAGCTGCAATCTTAGATCTGGAACCGGCTTCCCTGGCAACAACTTTTATCTCTACAGCTCCTGACTGGATCTCCGGAACCTCTAAGGCAAATAAAGCCTTCACCAAAGCTGGATCAGACCTTGAAACTACCACTTCTGAACCTCTTCCGCCTTCTCTTATTTCTTTAACCAAGAATTTTAATCTTTGGTTCTGATGGTACATCTCAGTACGAATCTGCTCAGATGGTAATAATACCCCTTCAGCCCGACCTAAATCTACAAAATAAGTATTTCCTTCCTGCCTTTGTATTGCGCCAGAAATTAAAGTACCTATTTTATTCTCGTACTCTGTCAAAATTGCGCCTCGTTCAGCCTCATTTAATTTTTGCATTATTACTTGCTTGGCAATTGAGGCAGCAATCCTGGCAAATCCAGGAGGTGTAACATTTTTCTCATTGTCAAAAATTGATATTTCCCCAGAAGCAGGATCAACTTTGGAAGTAAATTCCTCAAACTTATCAGAAATAGGTTCATTACGCAGCATTAAATCTTTTTTAAAAGCAGCCAAAGCAGCTTGACGGATTGCATCTAAAACCACTTCAACTTCTACCCCCTTTTCAGAGGCGATTTGATTTAACGCAGCTGCAAATTCTGTTCTGGCTTGTGCCATTTTAGTTAGCTAAAAATAAAGGTGGGACTAGCCCACCTTTCAAGTCCTTTGGTATATTAACTACGCTCATATTAATCCTTTATCAAATTGAAGTCAAGATGAATAATGTGATATGTTAAAAACATCATGAATTTTTTAAAAACTATTGGTAGCAGTATTCATTCCCCAGGGTTTTACTCCACTGTTTTAACAAAATCTTTTAAGCACAGTTTTGGCTATTTTTTTCTTCTAATATTACTCCTAACAGCAATTCGCGCAGTTACTTTAATAAACCCTTTATTAATTGAAGCGCCTAGACAATTACAAGGATTTGTGCAGGATATAATTAATTGTTATCCAAAAGATTTAGAAATTAAAATTACCAATGGACAAGTAGCTATAAATAGAGAAGAACCCTATTTTCTTTCTTCTTGTGAAGGAGGGGCTTATTTGGTAGTGGTTGATACAAAAACACCTTTTTCTCCTGAAAAATTTGATCAATACAAGACAACTGCTTGGGTAACTAAAGATTCAATAGTATATAAAAAGAATAATTATGAAACCAATACTTATAGTCTAACTAAGATAAAAGATTACAAACTAAATAAAGAGGTTTTGAGTTCATATTACAACATCATATCTCCTTATCTTAAATTTGTTGGACCCATTTTAATACTACTAGCGTTTTTAGGAATCTATCTATCATATAATTTGAGGCTAATTCAATTACTGATGGTGGCTGCATTCATTTTGGTGCTTGGCAAAATCTTGAAACAAAATTTTGGTTTTTGGCAATCTTATAAGCTAGGATTATATGCTATAACTTTAGGATTAATTGTTGATTTAGTAGTCAGTTTAACTAGTAAGTTTACTTACTTTTATGGTTTCCCATTCATGGTCACTATACTTACTTTAACAGTAGTGATAGTAAACCTATTTCTGCCAAAAAAGACTTCTACACTTTAATATTGACTTGTTTTTAAAAAAGAAATATAGTCATTATTATGGAGTGGATTATTTGGCCTATCTTAATATTTTTAATTTTAGTTGTCCTCTCAGGAATTAAGATTATTGATCAATATGAACGGGGAGTTGTATTAACTCTTGGTTCATTTACAGGAGTTCTAAACCCGGGACTTAGAATTGTTATACCAATTATCCAGCGTCTGATCAAAGTAGATTTAAGAATTACCACTTCTGATATTCCTTCTCAAGAAGTAATTACAAAAGATAATGTGCCGGTTGGCATTAATGCTGTGGTTTATTTTCAAGTAGAGAGGCCTGAGGATGCAGTGCTCAAGATTCAAGATTACGCTTATGCGATAACTCAATATGCTCAAACTGCTCTCAGGGATATTATCGGCGGAGTGGAACTTGATACCCTGCTGACAGAAAGAGAGAAATTAGCAGAAGAGATTAAAATAATTGTTGATAAGGAAACTGCAGAGTGGGGAGTAAATGTTGTATCTATCAAGATGCAGGATATTGAATTACCGGCTGATATGAAACGGGTAATGGCAAAGCAGGCAGAGGCTGAAAGAGAAAGAAGAGCAACTATAATTCGCGCTCAAGGAGAGCTATCTGCTTCTGAAAATCTAAAGAAAGCAATGGAAAATATGAGCGCATCAGGAGCAATCTCACTCCGTACTTTACAAACTATCGAAGCAACCAC
>CAYMZB010000064.1:0-8034 GCA_964394845.1 uncultured Gammaproteobacteria bacterium
GCAGCTAACGCGTTAAGCAGAGCGCCTGGGGAGTACGAGCGCAAGCTTAAAACTCAAAGGAATTGACGGGGACCCGCACAAGCAGTGGAGCGTGTTGTTCAATTCGATACAAAACGAAAAACCTCACCAGGGTTTGACATGTAGCTGCAAATCCCATGAAAGTGGGACTTCTTCGAGAGTGCTACACAGATGCTGCATGGCTGTCGTCAGCTCGTGGCGTGAGCTGTTATCTTAAGTGATGAAACGAGCGCAACCCTCATCGTATGTTAAATAATTCATATGAAACAGCCCCGATTCGTCGGGGAGGAAGGCGAGGATGACGTCAAGTCAGCACGGCTCTTACACCCTGGGCTACAAACACACTACAATGGCGAAAAACAACGAGTTGCAAGCTGGCAACAGCAAGCTAATCTCTGAAATTTCGCCTCAGTTCAGATTGGGGTCTGCAATTCGACCCCATGAAGTCGGAATTGCTAGTAATCGCGGATCAGCGTGCCGCGGTGAATACGTTCTCGGGTCTTGTACACACCGCCCGTCAAGGCAGCAAAGTCAGGGGCACCCGAAGTCCTATTTATAGGTCGAAGGTGAAACTGGCGATGAAGCTTAAGTCGTAACAAGGTATCCCTAGCCGAAGCTGGGGATGGATCACCTCCTTTCTGGAGTTTTGGTCAAGTTTGATGATTCTCGCCCCCGCAAGGGAAGAGCAAAGCGCAGACTTGATCCAGTCTAATCTCACGATTAGACAAATGCCTATTGAATGGTAGGCGAAAAGCGATGATACAGCGCTATTTTACACAGTCAATGTAGAATGATCTGGATCCCCACCACTCTTTTAGCCTTAAAAAAGCTCCCATTTTGGGAGCTTTTTAATGGAGATCCGGGCGGGATTTGCACCCGCGAATATCGGTTTTGCAGACCGACCCCTTAGACTACTTGGGTACCGGATCAAAAAAACTTAAATCTGTGGGCAATGATGGAATCGAACCATCCACTTCTTACTTATCAGATAAGCGCTCTACCACTGAGCTAATTGCCCGAATCCAACATATTTTAACATTTGTGATAAACTTTGGCTATGGTAGGAAAGAATGAAAAAAGATTTTATTAAAAATAACATTTTAATACTTATTTTATTTTTTTTAATAACTTTCCCGGCATATTCAGCTTTACTTCATCCAGGTATGCTAACCTCTCATGATGGGGAAGGCCATATTATTAGAATGTTTGAGTTTAATAATGCCTTAGATGACGGCAATTTCCCTGTTAGATGGTCTAAAAGATTAAATTGGGGATTAGGTTATCCTTTTTTTAATTTTAATTATCCTTTGGTTTATTATTTAAGCTACCTGCTAAACAAAATAGGGCTAGATCTGCTAAGCATTTTTAAAATAATTTTACTGCTAAGTTTCCCGTTAAGCGGGTTTTTTTCTTATCTTTGGTTAAAGCAACATTTTGAAAAACTGGCTGCTTTTTTAGGAGGACTATTCTATTGTTTGATCCCTTATCACTTTTTAAATGTTTATGTCCGGGGGAATATCGCAGAAACCTCAGCTCTGACAATCGTGCCTTTAGGTCTGTATCTGGTTAAGAAGCTTTATCAAAAACCTACTATCAAAAAAGCTATATTGTTGAGTTTTTGTATATCTTTAATAATCCTTACTCATAACATTACAGCTTTACTTTTTATACCTATATTATTTATGTATGGATTATTGTTAGGCCTTGAAAAAAAATATTTAAAGATATTAATTTTGGGATTTATTCTGCCTATTTTAACAACAAGTTTTTTCTGGCTACCAGCGTTGTTAACTAAGCAATATATTATTATTGACCAAACATTTCCCTTATATTATTTAAAAAACTTTCCAAATTTTAAAGATTTAATTTATTCGTCATGGGGCTTTGGAGGCTCTAAAACAGGCGTTGGTCAAATGTCTGTCCAAGTAGGCCTGTTGCATTTATTAGTTTTAACAGTATCAATAATTGTTGCTCTCGTAGGGTTTAAAAAAATACTTCAAAAAAGACTATTTTTATTTTTTACCAGCTTGTCTGTATTTGCTTTTATTATGATGCTTGCTATAAGCAAGCCTATTTGGGATGTATTAAAACCAATACAATACCTGCAATTTCCCTGGAGGCTACTCTCAGTATTAGCTCTTACCAGCTCATTTTTATCAGCCTATCTTTTATTCTTTATTGCTAAAATTATTCCAAAAAAAGCAATAATTATTCTGGGAATAGCGCTGGTTCTGGCTTTATTTTTTTTCAACCGCAATCACTGGAGAGCGAATGAGTATTATGATCTTCCTAATTATTGGTTTTTAGATAAGCCTTATCATTCGACTACAACAGTTGATGGAGAGCATACTCCAAGGTGGCAGTTGGAAAATATGCCGACTCAGGAAGCTAGATTCGAACTAGTTTTTGGAAATGCGGATATTCAAAATATTGTCTGGAAAACAAATTATCATGCTTTTAACATTGATGCTAAAACTTTATCAATAATACTTGACAGGACAGTTTATTTTCCAGGATGGAGTGTATTCGTGGATGGGAAAAGTGTTTCAAATATTGATCAAAATGATATTAAAATCAAAGGATTAATCGGATTTGAACTAACGTCCGGAAAACATAAAGTAGAGGTTAGATTACTTGAGACAACTATTAATAAGGTGGTTGATATAATTAGTTTGGGATCATTAATAATTTTGTTTGGGTTTATGATAATATAACTTTTATGCAAGTTGTCACCGCAGATTTAATTAAAGGTAAAAAAATTTTGCTCCGGTATGATATTGATGTTGCTCTCAAGGAAGAAAATGGGAAAATGGTAATTGGGGAGGATTTTAAACTCAGGGCAGGAATACCAACATTAAAACTCTGCTTAGAAAATGCATCAAAAACAATCATAATAGGTCATCTAGGCCGGCCGTTTGCAACAGCAGAAGATGAGAAAAATGATCAGCCTGAGGAGCTATCAGCCAAGCCTATCCAAGAATGGTTTGAGAAGGAGTTAGGAGCGGACGTGGAATTTGCTCCCAATTTAGAAGCAGTCCAACAAAGTAATTCCAAGCTAATTTTGTTAGAAAATATCCGTTTTTTTCATGGAGAAGTTCCCGGAGCAAAATATCATGCCACTTGTACTTCTAAAACTTGTGATATAGATTTTGCTAGTCAGTTAGCATCCTTAGGAGACTTTTATGTTAATGAAGCGTTTTCTTCTTATAATCCCGCAGCTTCAACTACGATAGTTCCTACACTGTTGCCTCATGCAGCAGGGTTAAATTTTTTTAGAGAGGTAAAAGTTCTAACAAGAGTTAGGAATAATCCCCAGAAGCCATTTATTGCCATTATGGGAGGTGCAAAAGTAAAGGATAAATTGCCTATTATTACGCTTCTTTCTAAAAACGCTGATGCAGTTTTGGTAGGCGGGCAATTGATCCATGATATAAGAGAGCAAAATATAATTTTACCTAAAAATGTAATGGTTGGAAAATTGTCTGAGGATGGGTTTGATATTTCACCCGAAACAACATCTGCTTGGGGAGAGTTGATTTCAAAAGCTGCAATGATAGTTTGGAACGGGCCTTTAGGTAAGTTTGAAGACCCAAAATATAATCAAACTCAAAAAGTAGCTGAAATGATTTTAGAATCAAGTGGGGAAGTAGTAATTGGCGGTGGAGATTCTATTGCTGCTTTAGGTAAGTACAAGCTGTTACAAGAGGCAGAGGAAAAAGCTTTTGTGTCAGTTGGCGGAGGAGCCATGCTTAAATTATTAGCAGAGGGAACATTGCCAACGATTGAGGCTCTGAAGTGAAAAGGTGACTTACTTTGGTCGAGAAAGTCTTATATTGAGCTGAAAAACATTTTAAGAGTTAATATTCTAGTTGGTTTAATAAACTCTTTAACAGCCTGAGTTAAAAAGTGCTTTTGGTCTAAAGTTATTAAGATTTGGGATTTAGCTAATTTGGCTGAGGCTAAAATTGTTGCATCTTTTTCTGCTATGACCTTTTTAGCTTCTTCAATTTGCCTCTGATTAGGAATCTGGTTTAAAATTGTTAGTTTATCAACTAACAAGAAGAATCTGTTTAGGTGATAAGATGCCAATTTTTTTCTAACATTTCTTTCTACCTCAGTTAATACCACAGCGGAAACAACTAATTCAAGATTTTTAGTGAATATTTTAGATGAGTCTCCGGTAGGAGAATTGGTGGCAGAGAATAAAACACTTGAATCAATAAAGCAGCTTAAAGTTGGTCGTCTTTTAGCCATTGCGCAATCTCCTCATCGGAAAATTTTCTGGTTAATGGTAAAAGTTTTGGATCAATATAAGTTTTTCCATAAAGTCCGTTTAAGTCTTTTTGGAGTTTCTCCAGATAATCAATATCAACTAATGCCGCTTTCACTTTTCCGCCTCTGGTTAGAAGGAAGTATTCATCTTTTTTTGTTTGATCTAACAAATTGCCAAGTTTAACCCTTGCCTCAGATATAGGTATAATTTTGCTGTTTTGAATATTCATGATTTAATAATATATTATGTACGCTATTTTGTCAAGTATTTTGTACCAATCTTCACCCCTTGCCACAGAGTTTTAAATATCATAAACTAATATTATGTTAAAAGTTGCAATTAATGGTTTTGGGAGAATAGGCAGAAGCGCTTTTAAGGTGGCGATAGAAAAGCATGCAGATTCACTTGAGATTGTTGGCATAAATGATTTAACTACTCCGCAAGTTTTAGCTCATCTTCTAAAATATGATTCAGCTTATGGAATTTGGAATCACGCAGTATCTTCAGATGAAACTAATATCATAATAGATCAAAAACCCTATAAAGTATACCAAGAAAAAGATCCTGCTAAGTTACCCTGGAAAGATTTAAATGTTGATGTAGTGATTGAATCAACAGGCAGATTTGCTGACGCTGAAGGCATGAAACAGCATTTAACTGCCGGGGCAAAGAAAGTTGTTTTGTCTGCTCCGGCAAAAGGCGGGGGAGTAGAAACTATTCTGATTGGTGTTAATGCAGGTGATTATAAAGGAGAACAATTAGTCAATAATGCTTCCTGTACTACTAACTGCATTGCTCCTGTGGTAGCCATAATGGATGAGAAGTTTGGGGTAGCCAAAGCCCTTATGACTACGGTCCATGGTGTGACAGCTGAACAAAACCTGGTAGACGGGTCGCCGCCCGGAGGAAAAGCCAATGATTTAAGGCGGGCCAGAGCTGCTTATGTCAATATTATCCCTACAACAACCGGCGCTGCTATTGCCACTACCGAAGCAATCCCTGATTTAAAAGGTAAATTTGATGGCAGGGCTTTAAGAGTGCCTATTATCGCTGGTTCAATTTCTGATGTCACCATGGTTTTGAAGAAAAAAACTTCAGTGGAGGAAATAAATAATGGTATTAAAGATGCGTGCGAGGAGGAAAGATGGAAAGGAGTGGTGGCCTGGTCAGAAGAGCCTTTGGTATCTTCTGATATAGTTGGACGTAGTGAATCTGCAATAGTAGATTTGCCTTTAACTCAAGTGGTAGACGGTGATTTAGTCAAGATCTTTGCCTGGTATGACAATGAATATGGATATTCAAATAGGTTAATAGAGATGGTAATTAAAGTAGGGAAAACCTAATAATTGATTCTTTATTTTCTGTACAAAATTCTGTAATATAAACATTATGACCAAGACCTTACCTATCACTGAAGCCAGACAAAATTTAGCAACCCTCGTGGACAGAGCCAATAAAAGGTTGGATGAATATGTGATTACTGTTAATGGTAAACCTGCAGCTGTTATTATGTCAGCCCGTGAATATGAAGGATGGAAGGAAACTAATGAAATTTTAGCTGATAAAAAGTTGATGAAGGCAATCAGACAAGGTGAAAAGGAAATAGATGAAGGTAAAGGGATACCTTGGGAAGAGGTAAAAAAAGAATTAGGCTGGAATTAGAATGTACAGGCTTATAATTTCTCCTCAAGCTCAAAAAGAGCTTAAAAAAATTAAAAAAGAATTTGAAATACCTATTAAACTTGCGATAGAAGAACTAAAAGAAGATCCTCTTTTAGGTAAACCATATCATGTCAGTTAAGCAGAAAATTTTCTTACAGGGTTAATACATATAGAGTTATTTATATGGTTAGTCAGAATGATAAGCTAATAACTATTTTATCTGCCGGCCATAGGTCTACAGTTTTTAATTAATAATAGTGACTTGCATAATCTTTTTCCAGAACAGAGTAGAAGTATATACTAAGTAAGTCTTTTTATATCAGACTATTGACAAATACATATAGATTTTTATAGAATCGCATTAGCATGGAAGAATCTACGCCTGTTATTAAGAAAACAGCAAGAACAAGAAAAACCGACTCTGTTCAATCATCCTCAACCAACGTAATTTCATCCACCCCTTCTGCAACAAGTGTTTCAGAAACATCAATTACAAAAATATTTGAAGAATTAACAATAAAAATAACTCAAAGCAAGCAAGGATATGAATCTCTGCAAAGACAGATTGAGCAAACCAGGCAGGAGTGGGTAAGAGAACAAAAGCAGTATGAGGTGGAGTTATCCCAGCAAAAAACCCAGGGAGAATTGGAAAGAAAAAGGGAAAAAGAAACTTATGAGTATTCTACAACTTTGGCAAGGAAAAGGATAGAGGATGAGTTTCAGGATAAAAAATTGGCCTGGGAAAAAGAGTTATCCCAAAGAAAAGAAGAGCTGGAAAATCAAAAAAGGGAATTGGAAGAGTTAAGAAAACTGAGCGCAGGATTTGATGAGCAAACAGAGAAGGCTGTAAAGGAAGCGTTGGATGTTTCTGAGAAAGAATTGACAGATAAATTTAACCAGGAGAAAAAGTTGCGGGAGCAGGAAGTAAAGTCTGAAAAGGATATTTTAGGTCTGAAGATTTCTAATTTGGAAGGAGAAAATTCCAGACTGGTTAAAGAATTAGAGATTCTTAAAAGATCGTTTGATGAGGCTACCAGACAAGTCAGAGAGATTGCTGTCAAAGTTATTGAATCAGGCCAACCAAAAAATCAGCTCCCTTCAGTTGTTGACAAGACAAGTTAGTTTTTGGTAAACTCCCCAGTAAGTGATTAATTCACGTTCAATGAGAAGCAACGCATCTAAAATTTTAACTCTATCGCGCTAAGGATTTTCCAAAGTGCGGAAGAAAATCTTAGCGTTGTATCCCTCTAAATAATTTACAATTGAAGCCAGCGAAATGGGCCCGTAGTTCACTGGTAGAACGTTTCATTTGCAATGAAAATGTAGGAGGTTCGATTCCTCTCGGGTCCACCAGGCAGGGATTAGGTTTTAGGGTATAGGGTTTAGTAAGTATAAAAAACTAGACCTTGAACCCTAGGGTCTAAAGCCCTGGATTTGCACTTTGAAATGTGAATACGGATAAATAACTATTAGCATTTATGCTAATAGTTCTATGAGAAGGCCAAATTAAGAGCCAAAAAATACTCAACAATAATGCATACGGTGGATGCCTTGGATGAAAGTACCGATGAAGGACGTACATAGTTGCGATAAGCTACGGGGAGCTGCTAAGAAGCTTTGATCCGTAGATTTCCGAATAGAGTAATCACCCTGATTTATCGGGGATCCCGACATGAATTCATAGTGTCGGGAAGGGTACGCGCCGAACTGAAACATCTAATTAAGCGCAGGAAAAGAAAACAATAGTTTATTCCCCAAGTAGCGGTGAGCGAAAAGGGAACAGCCCAAACCACGTTCATGCGCAAGCACTGAATGTGGGGTTGCAAGGCGGGCATACGTGATGTTACGAGGATAGTAGAACAGACTGGAAAGTCTGGCCAAAGAAGGTGATAGCCCTGTAAACGAAATTCAAGTAACCACAGCCCGATCCTTAAGTAGCACAGGACACGTGTAATCCTGTGTGAATCAAGCAAGACCACTTGCTAAGGCTAAATATACTTTCATACCGATAGTGAACTAGTACCGCAAGGGAAAGGTGAAAAGAAGAGCGAAACGCTCAGTGAAATAGTACCTGAAACCGT
>CAYMZB010000065.1:0-5246 GCA_964394845.1 uncultured Gammaproteobacteria bacterium
CCCATAGACATCTGACTATTCCCCATCATTTGCCCATTTCCCATCATATGACCGCCCATTGCGTTATTAGATGACCCCATCTGAAGAGTTAAGGTAAGATTTTTATCAGCGGATTTAGTGAATAGTGGACGTAAGGATGCAAGAGAATCAATTAGGTCTTGATTTGTACGAGGCACTAAAAAGTATGAAGTAGTAGCTGGAGACGATGCGACAGCAATTGTACCCATAGGATATGTTTTTTGCGGAGTTTTGTTTACAATTTGGAAATCACCAGATTTATCAAACCAAATCTCGACCACTGTGCGTTCTGAGGGTCCAAGAGTAACCGAATCTACCCACTCCTCACGTTCATATTTACCATTATCTGCTCCCACTAAGCGCATACGAGTATTGGGAATAGAGAAATTGAATACTCTAGTGTTAGCTGCATTGGTAACATAAAAACGTACTCGTTCACCTTGTGTGACAGAAAGCTTGTATTTATCGTCACCGTTTATGAGCATGGTATTCCCAAACCTACCCATCAGAGTATGGTCAACTGTTGTTTTATCAAATGCAGCTATTTTACCATTCTCGATTAAAATATCATCTAAAAATATAGTTTCTTCCCGATCAACTTCAGCCCAGTAGTCTTTGTTAGCGGGTGATACGAGGAAGTTACCATATAATCCAAGTTCCTGAGCATAATCCTCACGAATATGTGGATGATACCAATAAATTCCTACATCCGGAAATTTTAGTTTATAGGTGAAGCTTTCTCCTGGTTTGACAGCTTTCTGTGTAATATCAGGTACTCCATCAAACTTGTTTTCTAGTCTTAAACCATGCGAGTGGATTGTGGAATCCACATCTGTGTTGTTAGTGAAATTTACTGTTATTTCTGCACCTTGAGGAACTTTAATTAATGGTCCGGGAATGGAACCATTATATGCAAGCATCTTAACCTCTTTACCGTTAATTTCTTTCTTAACAATTTCAGCAGTTAGATTAAAACTATCACTATTTTTTAATTCTATAACTCCTGATTTTTTAGCAATAGGGTAAGAATCTAATGAGGAAGAAAATTCCCCAGTTTGTCCAGTTTGGGTTGAACCAGATTGCTGTTTGGAATTGCTGTAAAAGTAGTATCCTGCACCTAAAGATAGTATAACGATAATTGCTACAATTAGGTATCTAGGCATATTTATCCGTTGCCTCCATTTGCCTAGGCGGACATTTTGTATCAGCATAAGAGCAAAAAACGCAACAATCTCCTTTCTTAGGTACTAATGTTACTATCTCATTTATGCTTTTATTCATATTTAATCTCTTTTAATCTCTTTTAATCTCTATTTTATCTCCATCCTTCATTAAATAATTTTCAAACTCCATATTTTCCCCTTCATTTACAGTCATTTTGACTGTGCCATCTGATCCATTAGTTTTATCGAAGAGCTTACTTGAGTTAAATTCTTTACCCCAAACCTGGAAAAAATTACCTAGTCTTGTATCATTTTTTGTTACCACTCCCTGCATTTCCATATGGACTACGCCTTCTTTGTTGTCTTGATCGTGAGTATGAATTTTACCGTGTACTGCTCCTAATCCTAAATTTGCAGGAATTTCTTGCTTTTCACCTTTTATAGTAACTGTTACTTTTGGATGCCAATGTAACCCTTGACGCGCAATAATTTGATCCTCTGAGACATTAACATCCCCCCCTTTTGATAATAGATAGATAGCTCCAATCATGATTAAAAGAGTAACTATTCCCCCAATAACAATGATCTTCTTTTCTGTATTCATCCAGTTGTCCTTATGTTTACTGCGCAGGTTATTTTTTGGCTGTTACTTTTCAACATTAAGTAAAGTGACATAATGAGTAGTGCGACTGCTATTATAGATAGTTCTGTACCCCTAAAAGGTAAATAGGCAACACTTCCTGATAGTCCAAGTAATGCTAACACTGGCAAACCACAAGCTGCACATCCACTACCTATAAACCCCAGTAGCGACCCTCCACCAATTACTAATTTTAAATTTCCAGAAGATTTCAGGATAGATATTCTTCGTATTACAAGCGTAAGATTTATCCCTGTTAAAATTGAAGTTAAAACTAGAATAAATAATCCAAACCCACTCATAGCTGTCCACATCCCACCAAGCAAGGCTATAAGCAAATTAAATCTGTAACTGAATGTATGATCACCAAATAAAGTATCTTTAACAAGACCTAAATTCATCAGATAAGTTATTATTAGAAGATATAAAGCACTAATAAGAAGGGTGGAGATTATAAAAGTTTTAGAAGTGATGACATCTTTCATGATTACTGAGATAGTTTCTCATCTATGATTGCTTTAAAAGCTGCATATGGTTGAGCCCCAACCAGTTTTGTTCCCTCAATCTCCTGGCCTGTTGATTTACCAATAAAAAAGGTTGGTGTACCAGAAGCCCCATATTTTGTAGCATCAGCTAAATCTTTTTGGACTTCGTCCTTATATTTATCTGAATCTAAGCAACTTTTAAAGTTTCCAGAATTTAAACCTAAATCAGAAGCTATAGTGTATAGATCATTAACAGCTAACCCGTTGCCATTTGATTTAGTCCTTTTGAAAATTTCATCATGATATTTAAAATAACTTGTGTCTCCGCCTTGGTCTCTAGCACAATTTGCTGCAATGGCCTCTTTGGTGGCCATTGGATCATGGAAAGATAAGGGTAAATCTCGATAAACCATCTTTACTTTACCAGTATCAATATAATCTTTCTTTAAATCTTGGTAAGTTTGATCAAAGTGTCTTTTGCAAAAAGGACATTCATAATCTGAAAAATCTATTAAAGTAACAGGAGCATTTTTGTCACCTAACATTGGGTCATCATCTAAGGATACTTTCACAGGACCTGTATCCTCTGGTGGAGCAGCCTGAGGAGCTACAGGTTGAGCAGGAGCTTGTGCTGCTTGTTGGGTTCCTGTGCTCAATCCCTGAGGTGTTATTCCTTTGATTTTAATAATTCCACCGCTAACTAAAATAGAAAGGGAAATAATAAGCGAACCTATTATAATAGAACCAGGTATTGTATTGAATAACAAGCTAAAAACACTACCTTTGGTATCTAGATTCTTTTCCTTTGTATACATACTACTACTTAGTGTAGTAGAGGGTATATGGTTTGTCAAGCCTTAGTGATCTACGGAGTAATTTATAGGACTAAATGAACTTTGTGAGCTAAATGGAAGCTCTGTTGTGGCACTTTCTTTAATGCAAGAAACCATATGTACATCCCTTGGTGACATTATAAAATAGGAATGTGTACCATCTCCGTTTTCCATAGCATGAACTGGAAGATTGAGAATCCCAAACGCTCCAGTAATTACGACTATTGAAATCACCATCTTTAGGACAGAAATTCTAATATCTGCTTTAAAATGTAAATTAGTTAATGCTTTTATCCTTTGTTCTACACCAACCTCATTAACAAATGAGGCAATTCCGTTAAGATTAGATGCTAAACTATCTAATGTCTTTGTAAGGGCTGATTTTAAATCTCTAAGTGATCTATTACGAATAACCAACTGATCAGCTGCTAACTCTTTAGAGAGAGAATAGTATTTATGAAAATCTCTTAAAATGGGTATAAAGAAAAACATAGACACAACCACCTGACTTAAAAGAATTTTCAGAGGGTCTCTATTTTTTAGGTGATAGCTTTCATGAACCAAAACCGCTTTTAACTCTCCTGAATTTAAAGAGTTAACCAGTTTTAAGCTTAAACAGATTCTGGGGGTTAATAGTCTATAACAAAAAGACGAGAAGGTAGATCTTTTAACTACATCAACTCTGTTAACAATACCTAACTGCGATGCAATATCTTTAACCTTCCTGGGCGTTACCACCTTATTTTTTAGAATTCTGCCAATAAAAACTTTAGTTCTAATGACATGAAAGTTAAGTAGTATTAAACCTATCAAGATAACCAATAACAACATTAAAACAAATAATGAAGGAAACGAGTGTGGTACAGAAAAGAATAGTCCTTTAATAGCTTCCTTACAGTTGTATAATGCGTGGCCTACAGTCAATGATACCGCTTTATTTAGTAAGCTAAATACCAAAAATAACAGCAGAGAGAAAACTGCAAAAAGAATATAAAAAGCTTTGTTTGCATTTATTGCTTGATTCATTTGGAGTTTTTTAACATTTCCGTTAATTGACGTCTTTTTGCCTCCGGAATCTTTTCAATTTCCTCTGCAAAATGAGCAACAGCTACTTCGCCAAAATTTGCTACAAAGTTTTTAATTATCTGTTGGGATACCTTTGTTAAGAACTTCTCCTTTGAGTATGAAGACTGGTAAAGGTAAGCCCTACCCTCAGGACTACGTTTGAGCAACTTTTTATCTATCAAACGACCCATGATAGTCATTACAGTTGTGTAGGCTATCTTACGTTTTTGTTGAATAATCTCGGTAACTGTCTTAACTGAAATTGGAGCATTTGTCTTCCAAACAATCTCCATTATTTCTTTTTCAAGATCACCTAACATCTGAGTAGTCATATTACACATTGTAGTAGTAAACTATTATTGAAGTCAAATATTTTTATGAAGAAAAAAACATTAATTTTATTGGGAATTATTCTTTTAATAGGGATCATTTACCAACAAAAAATCCCACATATTTTACTAGGTATTTATTTATCTCCTTCAAGTAACTTAACTAGAGCTGATGCAATTGTTGTGGTAAGTGGAGACAATGATCGTATGAAACATGCTATTGACCTATATAAACAAGGTTACGCTTCCAGACTAATTCTTTCAGGCGCTGCAAAGGAAGGTTTTACTTCAAATGCATTAGCCATGCAGATTGAAGCATCTAAATCTGGTGTTCCTAATGAAGCTGTCATTATGGAAGAGAAAGCATATAACACTTTTGAAAATGCTGTCTACACTAAAGAAATTGTTACTATGCAAGGAATGAAGAATATCATTTTAGTTTCTTCACCTTACCACCAAAGACGTGTGTATGAAACCTTCAGAAGAGTGTTTGAGGATACCGGTGTAAAACTGCAAAACAGCCCATCTCATTACTCAACCTGGAAAGCAGATAATTGGTGGCAATCAGATAAAGATCTTCATTTAACACAAGAAGAGACTGTAAAAATTCTGTGGGCAAATATTACAGGAAGCTATAAATAGTTAAATACTCAATTCTGGTTTCAAAATCTCATATACATTTCTCGCATACGACATTAATTTTTTTTGAGACT
>CAYMZB010000066.1:0-13974 GCA_964394845.1 uncultured Gammaproteobacteria bacterium
GCGGTACAGCGATTTCTATAGTCATAGTTTGAGGAATTTCTTCATTGCCTGATTTATCAATAGATTTAACTTGAATTGTTGTTTTGCCGGGAGTAGAAATAATAAAAGAATCGCTATAGTTTTTAATAGTTTGGCCATTATCCAGACTATATTCAATTCTTAAAATTCCTGAGTTAGTGTCATTTCCAGTTAGAGTAATAGTGATAGGCCCATTATAAATTCCAGATGAATTCTTAGTACTGGAAATTTGAATTGAGGTTGTAGGTGGAGTCTGATCTAAAGCGCTGTCTCCGATAGCCTCGCTTGTTAGTAAGATAGTTGTGTTATCTGATTTTGTAGAATCAGGATAAAGTATCAAAGATGGGGCAATATCAATTTTCGGGTCAAGATTAAACTCTAACTTGCCCTTCTCGTTAAGTGGGATATCTTTAAAAATTACAGTTTTGGAGATTTTATCCTGTTTATAAATTCTATTTTTAAGATTAGTAGTTTTAGAATTAGTGGCTGGTTTTTTACGGGTCGCAGTAACTTTAACTTTATTTGCCTTCTTTTTTACAAAAGCTTGTTTGGTTTTACCAGAAGCGGTACAAGAAACTTCCGGAATATTTTCTTCTATTTCATTGCTATCATTTAGACCGCAGTGGCGGTTTTGATCATCATAGAGATCTAATTCTCCATCATCCAAAGATAATTGAGTGCCTTCTAAATATATCTTTTGATCTTTTACTTCAACAGGTAAAGCATTATCATCATTTAGAATGGTTTTAACAGTTTGCATGGCAGTGCCTTTAGTTGATACTAAGTCGCCATGTCTTTGTTCAACGTAATAGATTTTTGTTGCGCCTGAAATATCTAAAGCATCGCTTTTAAGCGAAGCGCTATACAAAGGAACAGTGTCATCACCGTTAATATATATCTCATCTGTTTTAGGAATTAAATTAACAGGCCAGGTAATCCACCAGGTTTCATGGATTTGTCCTAGTGTGGGTTGAGCAGTACCCACAATTTCATAAATCTTTGTTCCGTTAGTTTGGTTTAATATTGGATCGAGAAAATTATGGAATTGTTCACTGATTCCAAAAACAGTCATGTTGTAACTTAAATTAGAAAGAAGGTTTTTAGTCTGGTCATAGTTCAAACCCCCAGTAATCTTATTGTTATCAATATCCCGATCATCACGGAATGGATAGGGAAGAGTGATATCAGAGTTATTGTAATACTTATAAAAATCTTTTGTGGGTAATAACTGAAAAAGACCGGTAGAATTTTGCAAGACATCTTTTACTTCACTGGCAGGAATGCCGATAGGGAAAATCCCAAAAATGTTGTTTTGTATAGCAAGACCATACATTAAAGTTTTTATTCCACTAATTGCCCCCAAATGAGGTACTCCCAGTTCTATCAACTTATTCACCTTAGCAGCTTTATTGGGATCTGAAATATAATACCTGGCTATTAATCCTCCCATGGAATGAACCACAATATTTACTTTTGGTTGAGTTGATTTTTGTTTGGCTGTTTCTATTAAGGCATCTAAATCATCTTTTGTTCCTCTGACATCTTTTCTCCAATCATAGGGAAAGATAAAGAAATTTGTTCCTTTAACATAGCCCATTCCTGTAAAAAATGAGTCTATATCTGAATATCCAAATGCAGTTAAATCTCCGGTCAAGCTTAAATCAGCCTCAGGGGTAACTCCGTCAGCTTTTAATTTTAAAACATCAAAATAATCATCATCGCCTAACTTTACAGCTTCATCCTGATTTACCCAAATTTTCTCATCTTTTTCATAACCATGATTAAATTCTCCACCATGTCCGTCCGGGGCTTTCCAGAAGATCTGTTGACTGGCTTTGAATTCTGACCCGCCTATTCCCGGAATAAAAATCACCGGTAATTTTGGCGGAGGAGGTGGAGCAAGAGCTGTAACTACTACATTATCAAAACGCATATAAGCTACTCCAATATCTCCTGTCCAATAACTAAGAGTAAGGGTGCCTTTTTTAACTTTAGTTCCGGTGTCTGTTATATCAAAAATTAAATTGTTTCCAATCCAAATCTGAATATTTTCATTGCTGGTTTTTATTTTTATGTGATACCAATTTTGATCAATTAAAGTTAAAGCATGAGTATCTCCAATAACTGTAACTACGCCGTCTTCATTTTTTCTTAAAATGGCTTCAGGAGTATTATATGAACCAGTTCCAAATCTTAAATTCAATTCATATAAATTCTTGTTTGACCCGTACCTGAATCCTACTCCGCCGTCTATACCCTGAAAGCCGTTAATATCCAGATCAATTTGATAATTATCCCATTCAGAGTTGTTGGTATTTATCCTGCCGCCAAGCATTTTACCGGACTGTGATCCTGCCAGGTTTCCGCTGTCGATATACCAATTTCCTGACTCTTTTGTCCAGCCATCTAAATTTCCATCACTAAAATTATCAGATATGAGAATATCTCCTTCTGCACCCCAAACTTTCGGGATGGTTGCAAAAGTAAATAGGAAGACAGCCAAAATAATGGCACATAAGAGTTTCATGGCAAGAAGATTGTTGATCGTGAAAAATATCTATACAATACGCCTTTAACAGGGCTTAAGGTAACGAACTCGTTCATCTTCGAGGTGTATAATATAGGGCGATGTTTACAAATCAGCGGGCTTTAGGACTACTATTAATGGTATCTATTATTGGAACAATAATATATTTTGCTTATACAAAATTTAAAAATGATGTAAGTGAAGCAAGTATTTCCTCGTCTCCTACCCCAAGTCCGGCTGCATTGAATTTTCTATTTAATAAAAAAGATACTGATCGGTCTGAGAACCTAAAAGCACCTACAGAGCAAACTCAACCTCAATCTTCTGAATTGCCTTTGGCAAGAAATAAAAGACTTTCACAATTTCCCGGAGTTTTAACTCAAGAAAGTTTACAAAATAAAAAAGCAGTGATTCAAACTGCCAAAGGAATAATCCAACTCCAAATTTATCCGGAAGCCTCTGGAGCTGCTTCTAATTTTATGATTTTGGCAGCCAACGGTTTTTATGATGGTTTGACCTTTCATAGGGTAGAAGATTGGGTAGTTCAAGGCGGTGATCCAATAGGCACAGGATCAGGTGGGCCAGGCTATCAATTCCCTGATGAACCAGTAACTAGAGCTTATACAAAAGGGATTGTGGCTATGGCAAATGCTGGACCTAATACTAATGGCAGCCAGTTTTTCATCTTAAAAACAAATTACCCCCTTCAACCAAACTACACAATCTTTGGGGCTGTTATTTTTGGGATGGATATTGTGGAAAAAATAGCTCAGGGGGATATAATGCAAAAAGTAACTATTCAGAATCTGCAATAGTACACAATATATGGTATATTGACACTTTATAATGTCAATATGTTATGTTATACTAGGTTATCGTGAAATGTCCATTTTGTATTAGTAGTTTAAGCAAAGTAGTTGATAAAAGAGCTGTAACCGGCCGAGGTGAAATTAGAAGGCGCAGGGAGTGCTTAAAATGTAGTAAGCGTTACACTACATATGAAACTTTGGCAAAGGTTGAGATTTTGGTTTTGAAAAAGGATGGTAGCAAAGAGCCTTTTATAAGAGAAAAGCTCCAAAGAGGATTAATGAAAGCTTTAGAGAAAAGACCGGGGATTGACAGGATTCCAAAGATACTTGATAGAATAGAAGGCCGAATTAGGGTTAAGAGATTACAGGAAATTTCTTCTCGGGAATTAGGAAAATGGATGCTCTCAGAGCTTAAGAAATTGGATCCAGTGGCATACTTGCGGTTTGTTAGCGTTTACAGGACATTTACTGATACAAAAGACTTTAAGAAAGAACTAGAAACACTATGAAAGCAGTTAAATTTAATAAATCTAAAGCAAAGAGTGTTTTACAGGTAGTTTCTATACCCAGGGTTAATGGTAAAGTAAAAACTAGTGGTTTGGCAGAGGCTTCTGTTCATTTTTCCATACCACAACAGCCTACCAGATTGGATGGAGTAAGATCAAAAATCTTTTTAGATAGATATTCCTGGAAGGATGAACAAGGTAAACCCACAGAGGAAGTACCAGATCAGATGTGGGCTAGGGTAGCAAGAGCAATTGCCCAAGTTGAAAAAACTGAAAGACTAAGAAAGTATTGGGAAGAGAAGTTCTATTATGCTCTATCTGATTTTAAATTTTTACCCGGAGGAAGAATTTTATCTGCAGCAGGCACAGGGTATGAAGTAACCTACTATAACTGTTTTGTGATCCCCTCTCCCAAAGATTCAAGAGGGGGAATTATTGATAATTTAAAAGTAATGATGGAGATTATGTCCCGTGCCGGCGGTGTGGGAATCAATCTTTCGTCGCTGCGTCCCTCTGGCGCCAGAGTTCATAAGGTTAACGGCACTTCTTCAGGCCCTGTTAGTTGGGCAAGTTTATATTCAACCGGTACTCACGATGTAATACAGCAAGGCGGTTCAAGGCGGGGGGCATTGATGTTGATGCTAAATGATTGGCATCCGGATGTTGAGCAGTTTATAGAAGTTAAACAAGATCTGTCCAAAATTAATGGCGCTAACTTGTCAGTTTGTGCTTCTGATAGCTTTATGGAAGCAGTGCAAAAAGATCTTGACTGGACACTCCGTTTTCCAGATACCAAACATCCAGAATATGACAGTGAATGGGATGGGGATCTTTTGGAATGGGAGTCCAAAGGCTATCCAGTAAAGATCTATAAAACAGTTAAGGCAAAAGAAATCTGGGATAAAATTTGTCAAGCTGCTTGGAGATCAGCAGAGCCAGGCTTGGTTTTTATGGAAAGATATAATAAATGGTCCAATACCTGGTATTTTGAAAAAATTATCTGTGTAAATCCATGTGGTGAGCAAGGATTGGGAGAGTGGAGTGTTTGTAATCTTGGAGCGTTAAACGTAGCTGCTTTTGTGGAAGATGGTCAAATGAATTATGAAAAATTAGCCGAGCATGCAGCAATTGCTACCAGATTTTTGGATAATGTGGTGGATGCTAATTATTATTTTTATCCGGAAAACGAGAAACAACAAAAAAACATTCGCAGGACTGGTTTGGGAACAATGGGGCTCGGGGATGCCCTAATTAAAATGAAGCTAAGATATGGGGCCCAATCTTTAGAAACAATTGAAAGAATCTACCAAACTATCAGAGACTCAGCTTATGAGGCTTCATCTGATATTGCTAAAGAAAAAGGTTCTTTTCCAAGCTTTATCAGTAAGAAATATTTACAAGGCCATTTTATCAAACAACTGCCAGAGCACATCAGGCAAAAAATTGCCAAACAAGGCATGAGAAACGCAGTGGTTTTAACTCAGGCTCCGACCGGCACTACTTCACTTTTGGCAGGAGTATCTTCAGGTATAGAACCGGTTTATGATTTTGTTTTTGTCAGAAGGGATCGTACCGGCGAATCAGTAATGTATCACCCAATTTTTAAAGAGTGGAAAGATGCCAACCCGGAAGGGACTATTCCGCCCTCATATTTTGTTGCTGCCAATGACTTAACTCCAGATGATCATGTTTTAGTTCAGGCCATGATTCAAAAATATACTGATTCTTCAATCTCCAAAACAGTCAATGCTCCCAACTCCCATACTGTTGAGCAAGTACAAAAACTTTATATGGATGCATACAACTTGGGCTGTAAAGGAGTAACTTATATGAGGGATGGTTCTAGGGACGGAGTCTTATCACATATTACTGATAAAAAGGAAGTACAGGTAGATATTGAAAATCCTGCTGCTCCAGTTGCAGAAAGACCAATGATTTTGCGAGGTAGAACTTACAAAATTTCAACACCAGTGGGGGAAGCATTTATTACTATCAATAGAGATGAACATGATCAGCCATTTGAAGTCTTTGTGACTGTTGGCCGGGGAGGAATGCATACAATGGCTGATGCAGAGGCTATGGGAAGATTGGTTTCTTTGTCTTTAAGACTCGCAAGAGGAACAAAGCAGACAGATCCAAAAGCTGTTGCCCAAAAGATTGTTGGCCAATTAAAAGGCATTGGGGGAGCATCACATGTTGGGTTTGGCAAAAACAGGGTGATGAGTTTGGCTGATGCTATAGCTAAGGTTTTAGCTGAAGATTTAGCACAAAGCTTAATTGGGACGTCTCAAGAAGCCTTGCCTTTAAATTTAACTGAGAGCATTGTAAATACTGGAATAGATGATGTAGTAATGTCTGCTCACGCCCGTTCTCATGCAGATTTGTGCCCAGAATGTGGCAGCGCCTCTTTTGTAACAGAAGAAGGCTGCAAAAAATGCCACTCCTGCGGTTACTCCATGTGTTAAAGTAAGCTAGATTTTCAACATGGATGAAGAAAAAGGTTTAGTTATTCTCTATACAGGTGAAGGCAAGGGAAAAACAACTGCTGCTTTGGGGTTGGTACTTCGCGCTGTTGGATACAAGAAAAAATGTCTAATAATCCAATTTGGTAAAGCCTGGTTTACAGGGGAATTAAAGGGAATTAAAAATCTTGCCCCTTTTGTTAAAATTATCCAGGGTGGTAAAGGATTTTTAAATATTTTAGGCAGTAAAATTTCCAAAGGCGACCATGAAAAAGCAGCTGATAGAGCTTACGCTCTATTATATAAGGAAGTAATGTCTGGTAGTTGGGATATAGTTGTGGCAGATGAAATAGTTGGGGCAGTGGCTTCTGGGGTGTTACCTTTAAATAATGCAGTCAAACTAATTAAAGATAAGCCTAGAGGTTTAGATTTAGTTCTAACAGGGCACAACGCTTCAAAAACGTTGATTGATTTATCAGATTTAGTAACAGAGATGAAAGAAATAAAACACCCTTACAAAATCGGAATATTGGCCAAAAAGGGTCTTGACTTTTAGCACTCAAGTTGCTAAACTGCTAAATAAATGGCTGATTTTATAAAACCCAACTTAACTCAACCAATAATTCTCAAGCCCACCATGCCAGTTGGTCCGCTGCGGGATACAGTCATATTTCCTGGTAACTCTGTTCCTATTATTTCCGGCAGGCCAAAATCCAAAGCTGCGCTAGATTTGGCTTGGAATTCTGATAAGCTGATTGTTTTTGTAACTCAAAAGAATTCTAAAATTGAAGACCCCACAGAAAAAGATCTCTATAAAGTAGGTACTGTTTGTTTGATCCGTAGAGTTGTTAAAAACCCCGAAGGTGAATACACCTTGCAGGCCGAAGGAATAAGCCGTGTATTTTTGAAAAATTTTACTAAAACTGACCCTTACCTGGAAGCAGAAGTTGAAGAAATCCCAGAGCTTTACGAAAGAAGTGATCAAACAGAAGCTTTAGTCAGAACAGCAAGAGAACAAGTAAAGCGGTTTTTGGAGCTTGGTGGAAACCCGTTTTTTGATCAAAGCAATTTTGCCAATTGGTCTCTTTTTACTTACAGCGATGACCCAAACCAATTAGTTAACTCAGTTGTCCAGTCAATAGAGTTTAAAACAATAGATAAGCAGCAAATTCTAGAAATGGTTTCTGCCCAGGAAAGGCTACAAAGATTATCAGAGCTTTTAGCAAAAGAAATAAGAATTATGGAGATTTCCCAAAAGATTTCTTCTCAAACACAGGAACGTGTTTCCAAAATTACTAAAGAAGCTATCTTGAAAGAGCAAATTAAAAGCATAGAAGAAGAGTTAGGCGGAGGAGACAGTGAGCATCAGGAAATCCATGAATTTGAATTAAAAATTAAAAAGGCCGGCATGCCTAAAGAAGTTTTGGACAGGACCAGAAAAGAATTGGCTAGACTTGCCAAGATGTCTTCTTATAACCCTGAAGCAGGTTATATCAGAAACTATTTGGAATGGCTGACAGATCTTCCCTGGAAGACGGAAAAAGACGGTAAGATTGACTTGAAAAAAGCTGAAGAGATTTTGGATGAAGATCATTACGGCTTAAAAAAGGTAAAAGAAAGAATCATAGAATATTTGGCAGTTCACAAGCTTTCCGGAAAAATGCGTGGACCTATTCTGTGTTTTGTTGGTCCTCCCGGAGTTGGAAAAACCTCAATTGGTAAATCTATTGCCAGAGCGTTGCAGCGCAAATTTGTTAAAGTTTCTTTGGGGGGAATTAGGGATGAGGCTGAAATTAGAGGACATAGGAGAACTTATGTCGGCAGCATGCCTGGAAGAATAGTCCAAGGAATAAAACAAGCCGGTTCAAACAATCCGGTCTTCATGTTGGATGAAATTGATAAAATAGGTGCAGACTATAGGGGTGATCCATCAGCAGCATTATTGGAAGCTTTAGATCCAGAACAAAATGAAGGTTTTTCTGATCATTACCTTGAAGTGCCATTTGATCTTTCAAACGTGATGTTTATTACCACAGCTAATATTTTAGATACTATCCCTCCTGCTTTAAGAGATAGATTAGAGGTTATCCGTTATCCTGGTTATACAGAGGATGAGAAGTTTCATATTGCCAAAAAGTTTTTGCTTCCAAAACAAATACCAAATCACGGTTTAAAGCTGGCTCAAATGGAATTTGAGGATGCTACTATTCATAAAGTTATCAGAGAATATACCAGAGAAGCAGGAGTCCGGAGTTTAGAACGGGAACTGTCAGCAGTTATCCGGAAAGTTGCCAGAAAAGTAGCCGAAGGAGATTCCAAGAAATTTGTTATACAGCCAGAAGACATTCATGGATTTTTAGGGCCAATTAAGTTCTTGCCAATACTTGCAGAGAAACAGGATGAAATTGGGATGGTAACAGGCCTCTCAGTAACTGAGGCAGGCGGAGAAATATTATTTATTGAAGTAACTTTAATGCCTGGTAAAGGCAGTTTGCTGCTAACAGGTCAATTAGGAGATGTAATGAAAGAATCCGGGCAAGCTGCTATGTCTTATGTAAGATCTAATTACGGCGATTTAGGATTAGGAGAGAGATTCTTCCAAAAAGTGGATGTGCATGTTCATGTGCCGGAAGGAGCAATTCCAAAAGATGGTCCTTCAGCCGGAATTACTTTAACAACAGCCATAGTTTCAGCTTTTACTAAAATTCCTGTTTATAAGCATGTGGCCATGACTGGCGAAGTAACGCTTAGGGGCAGAGTTTTGGAAATTGGCGGGTTTAAAGAAAAAGTTTTGGCAGCACACCGGGCTGGAGTAAAAAGTGTCATTGCTCCTGCTGATAACGAAAAAGATATAGAAGATATACCGGATTATATACAAAAAGATCTTAAATTTGTGTTTGTAAAACACATGGATGAAGTATTAAATGTAGCTTTAATCCGCCCACCTCAGTCAAAGCTCCGAAAACCTGTTTCAGTCCCACCGGTTTATTTGGCATAAGTTGAGCTGCCTCTTGACCCTTTGTTAAACTCAAGGTAAACTATTGGTATTCTGCCTCAAAAATTTCATGGATTTTCTTTTTAATAACATAACTTACTTAATTTGGGGTTCAGTTGTCCTAGCTTTAGGATACGGATCCTGGTTAATCATGGATATAATGAAGCAGGCTCCCGGCGATGAAAAAATGCAGGAGATTGCTAAGGCTATCCAAGTTGGCGCTTCAGCCTATCTTCAAAGACAATATAAAGTAGTAGCAATTGTTGCGCTTGTGATGTCTGTGTTAATTTACTTTGGAATTAATAAAAATACGGCGATAGGGTTTTTAGTAGGTAGTATTTTATCAGCTTTAGCAGGATTTATTGGCATGAGTGTTGCTGTTAGGGCTAATGTTAGAGTTGCTGAAATTGCCAAGCAAGGCTTATCCCAGGCTTTTGGTTTAGCTTATAAAGGTGGAGCAGTAACAGGATTTTTGGTAGTAGGTTTAGCGCTTGCTTCAGTTTTCGGATTTTATCAATATACTGGCGGGGATCTTCGGGCACTCATAGGTTTGGCATTTGGAGGGTCTTTAATTTCTGTATTTGCCCGTTTAGGTGGTGGAATTTTTACCAAAGGAGCAGATGTTGGGGCGGATTTGGTAGGAAAACTGGAGATAGGAATTCCAGAAGATGACCCAAGAAATCCAGCAGTTATTGCAGATAATGTGGGTGATAATGTAGGTGATGATGCAGGAATGGCTGCAGATATTTTTGAAACTTATGTTGTAACTGCACTAGCGGCTATGATTCTAGGGCAACTTCTTTTTCCAGGATTTGAGCAGGCAATAATTTTCCCACTGGTGATTTTATCCATGGGAATATTTGCTTCAGTTGCAGGATCTTTGTTCGTTAAGCTTACTAACAAAAATATTATGGGGGCTTTGTATAAAGGAATGATTATAACCAGCATTGTTGCTGTTATTCTTTTTTATCCTGTAACTTCTTTACTAATGGCAAGCAACGGTGCTTTTTCTGTTTTGAATCTATATCTTGCTGGGATGTTAGGGGTTTTAGTCACAGCTGGGATGGTTTTAATTACTGAGTATTACACAGGAACTCAATATTCTCCTGTTAAAAACTTGGCTATTTCTTCGAAAACAGGTCATGGAACAAACATTATTGCCGGACTTGCACTTTCTTTAAGATCTACTTTTTGGCCGGTAATCCTAATTTCAGCTGCAGTAATGGGTAGTTTTATGTTGGCAGGGCTTTATGGAACAGCTCTAGCAGGCGTGACAATGCTTTCTTTAGCCGGGATTATTGTTGCTATTGATGCTTTTGGACCAATTACAGATAATGCCGGAGGAATTGCTGAAATGGCAGGACTTCCGCAAAAAGTCCGCAATGTCACTGATCCTTTGGATGCGGTAGGAAATACCACCAAAGCAGTGACTAAAGGCTATGCAATTGGTTCAGCGGCTCTTGCTGCATTAGTATTATTTGCGTCATATGCCCAGGAGTTTTCAATTGCTGGTAGGGAATTAACTTTTTCATTGTCAGATCCTAAGGTTTTAGTTGGTCTGTTTATTGGCGGATCTCTGCCTTATCTTTTTGCATCATTTGCAATGGAAGCTGTTGGCAGGGCTGGAGGAGCAGTAGTTGAGGAAGTTAGAAGGCAATTCAAGACTATAAAAGGAATTATGGAGGGTAAAGCCAAACCTGATTATGCAAAATGTGTAGAAATTGTCACAGCTGCTGCACAAAAAGAAATGTTAATACCAGCTCTAATTCCGGTTTTGGCGCCGGTTTTAGTTGGATTTTTATTAGGACCGGTTGCTTTAGGGGGAATGTTAGTTGGGTCTATAATTACCGGAATCTTTGTGGCTGTTTCTATGACAACTGGTGGAGCTGCCTGGGATAATGCTAAAAAATATATAGAGTCAGGAAAGTTTGGCGGTAAAGGTTCTGAGGCTCACAAGGCTGCTGTGACAGGAGATACGGTCGGAGATCCATATAAGGATACTGCTGGTCCTGCTATCAACCCAATGATTAAGGTTGTAAATATAGTTGCTCTTCTTTTGGTCCCATTTTTAAGATAGGAAAATTTAACTTTTTCTTTTTAGGTTATTGAGTAAGAGAGCATGTTTTACTTCAGTAACTACCTGATCAGGAGTATAAGATGCTTTTATTAAATAAGCTTGTGCGCCTAATTCAAACCCTTCCTTAATTACTGCTTCCTGACCCAAATTTGTAAGTAAAATAGTTATCATTGGAGAATTTGGATTCTGAGTCTTAAAGGTTCTTAGAAGCTGCAAACCATTTATTCCTGGAAGCATGATATCCAGTAAAAGTAAATCAAACTGTTCTGTCTTTAATGTATCCAAGCCGGTCTGGCCATCGATTGCACTTTTTACCTGAAACCCTTCTTTTGTAAGCTGTCTAACGTATAATTCTCTTATAAAGTCTTCGTCTTCAACCAGTAGAATTTTTTTTCCGGTTGGGTTCATGTTGATAATTGTACTTCAATAGCAATTAGTAATTCAATGCCCCTGATTGTATTTGCTGATCAGTAAAGTTATCGCTATTTATTATTCCTGCACTTTTTCTTTCAGCTAAAGGTAAAGTAAAAGAAAATCTACTTCCCCTCCCCATCTCAGATTCTGCCCAAATCTTCCCTCCTAATTTCTCTACAATAGACTTTGAAATATAAAGGCCTAACCCTGTTCCTTTACTGGCTTGTTGGGTTTGGTTGGAAACTCTAAAAAACTTATTAAAAAGATGAGGGATCGCTTCTCCCGGAATACCGATACCTGTGTCTGAAATAGTAGTTATTATTTCATTAGGAGAAATATTTAATAATATCTCCACTCTTCCTCCGGCATTTGTATAATTGATGGCATTAGCTAAAAGGTTAGTTACAACTTCTGATACTCTGATTTGGTCAGCTAAAACTTTTGGTAAGATTTGAGGAGGGTTAAAGTTTAGAACTACATTTTTCTGAACTGCCTGAGTTCTTAGATCTTCGACCACTTTTGTAATAATAGGTAAATAATCCAAGGGTTCAATAGCTACAGACAGCTGTTCTTTTTCAATGTTATTAACATTTAAAAGATTTTGAACTAATGTTAAAAGCTGAGTAGAAGAAATTAAACTTTTTTCCAAAAGACCTAATTCTGAAGCTTCAACTTTACCTTTATTTTCATTTATAAATACAGAAAGATAGCCAATTATAGAAGTCAGTGGAGTTCGTAGTTCATGTGACGCCATAGATACAAAATCTAGTCTCATTTTTTCTAACTCTTCCTCTTTTCCCATATCATGTAAAACCAAAATGCATTTAACATTTGTTTGTACGCTGCCGCTTAACTCTGTTGTTGATAAATTTACCTTAGTTTCTTTCCCTTCTTTTCCTACCAATTTTGCAGTTTGGTTAAAAGTAGTTCGGCAGTAAGTTTTTGAGACTATCTCTTCTTGGCCAGAAAAAAGATGAACTAATTGATCTACAGGATGACTTAATAACTCTGCATCAGTAAAGCCTGTAATTTCCTCAGCAGCTTTATTAGAAAGAATAATATTTTTGTTAAAATCTAAAGCAATAATTCCATCTGCAATAGATGATAATACCTCGTTTAGTTTACTTCTCTCAGCAATTGCTCCGTCTTTTTCCTTTTCTAATTTTTGAAAAATTTCCGAAACTTTATCTGCCATTAAATTAAAAGATTTACCAACTTCTTCAAACTCATCACCTGATCTTAAATCTATCCTGTGATTAAAATTCCCCTGACTAAAAGAGGCTATACCGGTTATTAAATCCCGTAATGGTTTTAAAAATATAAATACAAATATCGAAGCTGCAGTTGTTGCTAAAACTCCAATAATAATTGAAACTAGCAGATTAAAAATTGAAAATTGTGAACCAGTGAGAATTAAGGAGGCAAGTAAAGATATTATTACTGTAAAAGTTACAACAAAAAGGATTTTTAGAAAGAGCAGGCTCTGCATACTTATTAACAGTAACAAAGCTCGGTATCGTAATCAACCCTGCGCTTCATGTTATTTTACCTATTTGGTACCGCCAACGGGATTTGAACCCGTGATTTTCGAATTGAGAATCCGATGTCCTAGGCCACTAGACGATGGCGGCGTGGTGAAATTATATCATGTAATATCACGCATAATATCACCACACATGATTGACTTTGTGGATAATTTAAAATAAAATTGGCGCAATTGCTATACAAGCAAAAAATGAATACAGTTTTCACAAAGAGCACAAAAAAGAACTATCTTACCCCTAAAGGGTTTGCAGATGCGAAAGTTGAGCTGGATGATTTAAAAAAAACCAAAAGGTTGGAGATTGCAGAAAAAATTCATCAAGCAAGAGAATACGGAGACTTAACTGAAAACTCAGAATATGATAGTGCTATGGAGGATCAAGCGCTGACGGAAAATAGAATTTTAGAATTAGAAAATATCCTAAAAAATGCTAAGGTCATAGAAGATAGTTATACAAATGATTTTGTAGTGATCGGATCAACAGTCAAGATTGAGATGGATGATGGGATTGATGAATTTAAAATTGTGGGAAGGGTGGAAGCAGATCCTTCAAAGAAAAGAATTTCTAACGAGTCACCCTTAGGTTCGGTTTTAATTGGCGTTAAAAAAGGAGAAGTAGTTGA